>JAITNM010000012.1 GCA_031290475.1 Treponema sp.
TCTCTTTCGGTCAACAGGAAGAACCGGGTGATTTAATTGTATTGATCGATACCTCCCGGGAAATGAGTGACTACTATGAACAATTTCTTGAATATATTTCAGGATCCTTCTTACAGGAATACCTCCGTATAGGAAATACGGTTCATATCATTTCATTTTCTAAAGTACCCAAAGTTGAAATTGCCCGGCGCCTTGAAGGCGTGGGGGATGTGGAAACTATTCTGGGACGTTTTTATCTGATGTATCCCCTCTCTTCTTCCCCCAGGGACCTCCAGGGCGTTTTAAATTATGCGGAAGAATATATTGATACCCTGCCGGTAAACCGTTCTAAAAAAGTGGTTCTTCTTACCTCCGCCGGAGGCGGCCTTCAATTGCGCCGTAAAGGTATTCCGTTTACCATAGTCCGTTTCCCCCTGCCGGCGTTCAGCCGTCCCGCTGAGTCCGGAGAGAATTTCCCGCCATCGCCTCCATTGCCGGTAGAAACGCTGCGGCCTCCTTCGCAGAGAATAGATGCTCCCGGAGGAGCGGAGGAAAAAGAACCTGCCGCTCCAATCATAGAGCCCGGGAAAATTCCGGATCAGGGGGTTACGGATACTGTTGCCGGTATAGCGGATACGGCAGTCAAAGAGCCGGCGCCGGTAAAAGATCCGCCCCTTGAAAAAACCGAAGAACAGAAACAGCCCCGGCCCCCCCGGAAGCCCGCGCCGGTTTCAATACCTGAAGCAGCCGATCCCAGAGAACAAAAGCCCAAAAAAAGCATCTTTGCATTTTTGCTTGAACTTTTAAGCAAACTGAAGGAAAGGCTTTCCAGCATAAAACCCGCGCCTGTTTTACCCCCCGCGACAACAAAGGGCCCCGCCGTAGCGGAAGCGCCAGCTATAGACGCGCCGCTGCCAATACCTAAGCCGGAGACGCGTGAAACTCAAAAACCGGTTCCGGAAGCGCCGGCTGTATTACCGGAAACGCCCCTCCCCTTTTCAGAGCCCGAAAAGCCGTCAATGCCAAATGACGATACCCCGCCGGAGGCGCCTGAGATTAAGCCCCTGATCCCGCCTGTTTTGGAAAGAGATACCCCGGTTGCGGTACCTTCCGAAACGCCTGAAACACAAGTTCCGCCGCCTTCGCCGCCTGAAGCGGCAAGGCCCGCTCCGGAGACTGTTGAGCCGCCGGAAAGGGAAATAATATCCATGCCGGAAGCCGCGCCCCCGAAGGCGGCGCCTGTGGAAAAACCCAAGGATCAAAACAAAAAGAATGGGGTTAAAGAAAAGGTTAAACAGGACTGGAACATCCTGCCCGTCGCAGGTATTATCATCCTCGCCCTGGCAATACTTTTTGCGGCGGCCTGTTTGTTGTACTTTTTAATAAGGAGATTGAATAGTAATCCCCTCAGGGCGGAAACCTATATTTCCGGAAGAAGCGTATCAACGCCCCCAAGGAGAATAGAGCCTAGGATAATACCAAAAGAAGACCTTACTAAAAATATCCCGCCCGGCGGGACAGAGGACGCCGTTGAAATGAACCCCATGGTCTGTCTTGTAGTTGAAGATCAGAACTGTAATATCGGCAGAAGAAATATCCATATCCTTAAAGAAGGAAACATATATACTGTTGGAGGGGGAAACTCTGATTTTTTAATTTTTCTGGTTCCCCTGCCCTACCATATCGGAGAAATCCGGTTTGACGGAAGCAGGGTGAATTTTGTTCCCATTAAGCCCAAGTTTTTTCCCGATATAGGATCTCAGACTGTACAAGACTGTATCGGAAAAAACATCAGGGTGATTTCCGATACATCCTTTGAAATTTTTATCAGAGTAGAACGCTATGAAGATCCGCTTCTCTCATTGAACGCCCTCATGAATTCCATAGGGCAACGCTGATTACTTCGTGTCTGTCCATAAAAACGGTTAATCCGAAGAAGTATTCAGTTCCCCGTCTTTCAAATTGGCCAGAGTGGTCTCCGCCTTCCGTGACAGGGTTACATTTTTTGCTTCCGTGATGAGGGTTTCTAATTCACCGGTAAAGCCCTGGAAACGGTTATTGGCAATCATATCCATGGCGTAGGATTTTTCCACGACGCCGCCGGAATTCAAGAAACGCCGGACTAAGTCCTGAACCGCGTCTGTTTTTGCGGTACTGATAACCCGAAGAAATCCATTGTAGAGCGGATTTTGGTTTTTCTTTTTTGCTTCATCAAGCTCAACAATAACCTTTGCCGCATATTCATCAGGATGATCACGGATCAGCATTTCTGCCGACAGTATCCGTACCCGGTCTGAATTTTTTCTTTCCGCAAAGAGTGAATCCAGGATAGAAACCGCTTCTTTATTTCCGATTTCTCCAAGAGCCCTGATCGCCTCATCTTTAACCGCGGGAACATCATCCCGTTCGGCCCGGTAGGCCAGATAAGGAACAGCTTCAATAAGCTTTCGTTTTCCCGCCGCCTGGGCGGCCCCGATCCTGGTCCTGTAATAGGTATCCCGGAAGGCTTCAAGAATCGCGTGATCCACCTCAGCGCCGGTGAAGGGGCCCAGGGCCGCCACTGAGGCGGAACGGAGATTCGGATCCTGGGATATAACTCCTTCCAAAATGGCTTCCAGGGCCGTACTGTCTCCGATTTTAGAAAGGGAATCCATAACAACCATGCGGAGGGTTGCCCGTTCATCATTATTCTTCGCAATATCGGATAAAAAGGCAAGTGATTCCCGGGAACCGGATTCTCCCAGGGCAATGATAATTTCCCTGCGGGTCTCGTCCGGCGGAATACGTTCGGTGTAATAATTTATCAGGTACCCGGCGATCTCATCCCGGATCTCTTCATTACCCCCGGCTATCCTGCCCAGGGCCCGGAAAACAGCATTGGTAAACCGGCGCTCGTCGGCGCTGAGCAGCGCTTTTAAGGGCTGTACCGCCTCCGCGTTTTTTACCCTTCCCAGGTAATCAATGGCGGCAACAATGGTTTCGTTTGCCTCTTCATCCCATTCGGTAATTGCCTTTAACGCCCGGTCTTCAAGACCTCCCTTGGCCCGGTCGCCAAAGAAGGTAAAGACCCCGGTTAATATACTCCGGTTCAATGTCCGGTGAACCAGGGCGACAAGTTCATCATCCAGGGAAGTGATGTTTTCATTTTTCAAAGTTTGTATCAGGGAGGCAATTTCATTTTCCGTACCATACCGTATGGTTTCAAGGCGCTGATCCTCTTCAGTTTTCTTCTCCGGCCTTTCCGCGCTATTGCCGGAAGCAGTGTCTGCGGATCCTTCCTGAGGAACGGCGGACCCGGAGGCGGCGGTATTTTCACTATCAGAAATGGGGCCGGTCTCTTCATCCTGCCCAAAAAGGGGAAGTAAAATTACTGTTATTAGGAAAAGAATTAAACGTTTTTTCATGTAGCGGCTCCCTGTGAATAGGTTTCCAGAAAGGACTTCTTAAAGAGAGAAAAGCGGTCTTCACAAATAGCTTTTCTGGCTTCTTTGACGAGGTCATGCAGAAAATAGAGGTTGTGGTAGGTGGCCAGTATGGAACAGAGTATCTCCCGGGTTTTAAAAAGATGCCGTAAATAAGCCAGGCTGTATTCACGGCAAACCTTACAGCCGCAGGTATTATCTATTGGTTCAAATTTAAGACGGTTTTCGGCCTTTTTTAGATTAAAAGCCCCGGTCCGGGAGAATACATGCCCGTTCCGCCCAGTCCTTGTGGGAAGCACGCAATCGAACATATCAATACCCTGTTCCATGGCTCCCAGGATGTATTCGGGGGTTCCTATACCCATAACGTAGCGGGGTTTTTCCGGCGGCAGAAGACCGGCTGTATAGGATAAATATTCCAAAAATACCGGTTCCTCCTCTCCCACAGAAAGGCCCCCTATGGCGATACCCGGCGTGTCCTGGGCGATTACCGATTCCGCGCTCCGTTCCCGGAGATCTTTAAAAAAGTTTCCCTGTACAATACCGAAGAGTTTCCCTTGGTAGGAACCCTGGGTTACACCCCGGGTTTCAGAAAGCCATGCCTTCTTCGTCCGGCGCAGCCAGAGATCGGTAACCCTGAGGGCTTCTTCCGCTTCTTTATACGAAATGCCCCAGGGGGTACACACATCGAGCTGCATCTGGATGTCACTGCCCAGGATACGCTGGATTCTTACTATATCTTCAGGGCCGAGCTTGTGACTGGAGCCGTCTATATGAGAACGAAAGCTTATCCCTTCATCATGGATCTTCCGCATGGGCGAGAGGGAAAATATCTGAAACCCTCCCGAATCGGTAAGGATATTACCCTTCCACCGCATAAAACGGTGGAGATCTCCTGCCGCGGATATTACCTCTGTTCCAGGCCGGAGGTAGAGATGGTAAGTATTGGAAAGGATTATTTCAAAACCGATTTCTTCCAGGTCGTCTTTGGTCTGAGCCTTAACGGTTCCGTTCGTGCCAACGGGCATGAATACCGGAGTAGAAACCGTACCATGGGGCAAATCCAGCGTACCGGTCCTGGCATGGGAAGAACAATCTGTGTGGTTAATGGTAAAGACAGTATTTGCCACATTTCCTCCGTTGTTAAGTTTTTGCACTCTGTAGTAAAAATACACCGGTAACAGTAAAGAACAATATGGGGAACCATGCTCCAACCGCAGGCGGAATATAGCCGAGCTTGGCCATCATCATACAGATCATTTCCATGACATAAAATACCACCGCCGACACAAGGCTTGTAGCAAGACTCATAAGGAGAATGTTTTTCTTAAAGCGGCCGCCCATAGAAATGGAGAGGATCATTATCACAAAGGAAACTGTTGAAAAAGAAAAACGGTGATGGAATTCCGCCAATGCTCCGATGAACGGGAGGCCTGCGGCTTTCAGATCCTGAACTAAAAACGCAGTATCTCTGGCGGGAAGATCATCAACTTCTACGGCGTTTCTTCTGAAGATATCCGGGTTTTCCCGGTATTCATTGGTGAGCGTAAGGGGATTTACCCGGAGAAAACCATCTTCCCATTCATAGATAAGGGCGTTTGAAAGCTGCCAGCTTTCCCCATCCCAAGTTGCCCTGGGAGAACGGATAAGGGATACAAAATTCCCGTTCTTATCCTGTTCGATAATACTGAGCCCATTTAAAACTTTGGATCTTACATCGTAATAATCTACTGAGTAAATGACCTGCCCGTTCTTTGCCTTGATAACAACATCAGAATTGTTTTCCGTACGGGATTGATGTAAAAGGGCGCGGCTTAATTCATTCTTCTTCTTCAACGTGTGAATAACTACATTGTCCTGAAAAAGGAACATAAAAACCGAAGCCAACAGGCCGATTACCAAAAGGGGCAGACAAAATCTCCAAAAGGGAATGCCTGATGAGAAAACGGAGGTAAGTTCATTCCGGGCATAGAGATCCCCTAAAACATAAGCGGCGGCAAAGAGCAGGGAAATAGGGAGGGCATAGGATAACGCCTTGGGGAAAAAATAGATACTTACCATTAGTATTTGTATAAAAGGCACCTCATAATTAAGGTATTTTGTTAAGTTTGCAAAAAGATCAATAAGGCAGATAAGCAGGACAAACATAGATACTGCTATTAAAAAAAAAGGCAAAAACTGCTTTACAAGATACCGGTCAAGAATTCTCATTTTCCCGCAAACCCCTCATCGCCTTACCCTGATAAGACAAAGGATGACGCCGATAGTAACAGCCAGAATATTAGGAAGCCACATGGAAAAGAAGGGAGAATATCCTCTATTACTGCCCAAGGTCTGTCCTCCTAAAAGAAGAGCCCAATAGATGACCGCAATTATTGAACCAACGAGGAAACCTACGGTTTGGCCGCTTTTCTTTGCTAAAAGCCCCAGAGGTACAGCCAAAAATACAAAAGACAACGCGCCGAAGGGAATAGAAAACTTTTTGTAAAACTCAAGCCGGAAAATAGAAAGGCTGCGGTCTTTTTTATAGGCCTTTTGCACTTCCACTTCCTTGAAAAAGCCGGCGGCAAGATTTGTCCGCCGGTTCCATCCGTCCCTTCCCGCTCCCTGGCGGAGTATTGTTTCAAGGGAAAGGGCATTTGACAGCAGTTTGTTATTCTGTTGATCAATCCGCAGGCCAAGGTTTTTTTCTTTTGTTTTTATCTCTTTAAAAACATCCCGGGAACTCATTTCCCGGGGGCCGACGGAAGTTACCGCCTGGATCATATCTTCCTGGGGCACCCAATAGCGAAGAAAGGCGCTGGAAGCATAATCATAATCCCTTCTGGAAACTTCCTTGGAAGACTGGATAAAGGCGTTATTTAAATCAAGGCTGAGCCCCATTCTCCCTCCATCCTTCAGCTCCGTATCCTTTGCAAGGATAAAGCGCCGTTCCCCTTCGTTGGTTCTGTCAAGGATGAGCACCTCATCAATAGCATTCCCCGTTACATTTCCGGTAACTATTACCGTATCCTTAAAACGTTTTACCGAATTCGATTCCAGTTCAAGCGCAGGCGTGGAAACCAGGATACGCCGGTATAAACGGTTAAACTGTACGGTCCCTGCGGGAAGAAGCACATCGTTGGCAAAAAACGAAACAAGCGAAATAGCAATGCCTACTATTATAGTAGGAATAAAAATATTGCGGTAAGAAAGCCCTGATGACAGCATTACTAATATTTCGTTATCCGAACTGAGCCGTCCAATTGCCATCAGAGTGCCCACAAGAGAAGCGAAAGGCGCCGCCATTGCAATAATTGCCGGAAGGGCATAGAGCACAAGAAGTACAACCTGAAAAAGAGGGACTTTTTTGGTTAATATCTCCTGCGCCATAAGGAGAAGCTGATTAACAAAAAAAATAAAAAAGAAAAACAGAAAGGCGACGAAAAATGAGAATAGGGTTTCTGTTATTATATATCTAAGGAGAGTAGGCGAAACAACCCGTCTGTTGTTAAAAATATTGGAATCCGCCGAATTTATTTGAGAAGCCCTATTAGTTTTCATAACGTCCCTGTGGAACCGAATCCGCCTGAGTCTCTTTTTGTTTCAGAAAGCCCTTCCGCCTCTACAATCCGGGCCTTTTCCACCGGGGCGATAACAACCTGGGCTATCCTTTCTCCGTCTTTTACCGTAAAATCGCCCGTCCCCAGGTTGATAAGGATTATTTCTACTTCCCCCCGGTAATCAGAATCTATGGTACCCGGCGAATTAAGCACCGTGACCCCATGCCGGACCGCCAAACCCGACCGGGGGCGGATTTGGGCTTCATAACCCGACTGGATTTCAAATACCAATCCTGTAGGAATTTTTGCCCTGCCCAAGGGCGGAATAATGACATCTTTGGTAATCCGGGCGCGGATATCAGCCCCGGAGGCGCCGGAAGTTTCGTATTCCGGAAGCCTTGCGGCGCTGTCTTTTTTTAATATCCGGACCAAGGGGGAGATCCCCATTTATGCTGCCCCGCTTCTCTGGGATGGCTTTAACGCCGCGGTCTATCGTTACGCTGGCGTCCTTCATCCGCAGAGCTCTCTCCCGCAGGATCGATGGCGTCGATATAGGAGAGATTAAGCCGGCCCATTTTATCAATTTCAAGGAGTTTAACCGGGATTTCCTGCCCTTCTTTGAGTACGTCCGTAACCTGGGCAATACGCTGCCTCGAAAGCTTGGAAATGTGCACGAGGCCTTCCTTGCCGGGAAGTATTTCTACAAAGGCGCCAAAGTCCATGATCCTCTTTACCTGTCCGTTATAGATACGTCCTACTTCCGGATCAGACGCGATTCCTAAAACCGCAGCCTTGGCATCTTCGGCATTTTGCGTATTTTTCCCATAGATAGTAACGGTACCGTCATTCTCGGTATTAATAGTAACGCTGTACTGTTCACAGAGGGCCTTAACGTTCTTGCCCCCAGGGCCGATAAGGGCGCCGATTTTGTCCACATCAATGCGCAGGGTTACTATTTTTGGCGCATGTTCGCTGATATGATCCGTAGGCTTGCTCAGGGTCTTATTCATTATGGAAAGAATATGGAGTCTCCCCCGCTTGGCCTGATCCAGGGCTTTCCTCATCACCTCGGGGCTCACCCCGGCGATCTTAATATCCATCTGGAAGCCTGTGATCCCTTCCTCGGTGCCGGCCACCTTGAAGTCCATATCCCCCAGGTGGTCTTCCTCACCCAGAATGTCGGAGAGTACCGCGTAACGGTCGCCCGGACCGCCCTTGCCCTCGGTGATAAGCCCCATGGCGATCCCCGCCACAGGTTTCTTCATGGGAACCCCGGCTTGGAGCATGGAGAGGGTGCCGCCGCAGACCGAAGCCATGGATGAAGAGCCGTTGGACTCCAGGATTTCAGATACTACCCGGACGGTATAGGGGAACTCGTCCTTACCGGGGATCATGGCTTCAAGGGAACGGCGGGCTAAATTCCCGTGACCGATTTCCCTGCGGCCTGTACCCATCCGGCCCACTTCACCCACCGAGTAGGGGGGGAAGTTGTAATGGAGGATAAAGTGTTCCCGTTTATCACCGTCAATATCGTCGAAGATCTGTTCGTCAAACACCGTGCCCAAGGTAGTCACCGCCAGCGCTTGCGTCTCACCCCGGGTAAAGAGAGCCGAACCATGGGTTCGGGGCAGGATTCCTGCTTCGCAGGTAATGTCCCGGATATCTTCAGTGCCGCGTCCGTCTACCCTTAATCCCTTATTCAAAATTGAGGAACGCAGGATTTCATATTCCATATCCTCAAAAAGGGCGTCAAAGAGCTTTTTCTGATTTTCGTCTTCAAGCTGAGAAGCATAGCGGGAAGCAAGATCCGCTTTTACTTCCCCGATAGCGTGATGCCGTTCATGTTTGCCCTTGACAAAACAGGCGCTCTCAAGCCGGGGATAGGCTGCGGAACGGATAGTATCGGAATTCTCCAGGGAATAACTCAATTCTGTCAGGGGTAATTTACTTTTCCCCGCCAGTTCCCGGAGTTTTTCCTGTATCCCGCAGAGCTCGATGATCACCTTATGGGCTTTTTCCAGGGCGGAGATCATCAGATCTTCACTAACCTCCGAGGCGCCGCCTTCGACCATGGTGATCCCGTCTTTAGTACCGGCAACCGTAATTTCAAGTACGGATTTCTTGATCTGATCGTAGGTTGGATTGATGATGAGCTCATCTCCGATGGCGCAGACCCTTACCCCCGCGATGGGACCGTTGAAGGGTATGTCGGAAATGTGAACCGCGGCGGAACTGGCGATGATTGCCAGGATGTCCGGAGGATTAATCTGATCCGTAGAAACCGTGGTAGGCACTACCTGGATCTCCCGTCCGAAACTCTTGTCAAAAAGAGGCCGCATGGGCCGGTCAATAAGCCGGGAAACGAGGATTTCCTTGTCTTTGGGACGGCTTTCCCGCTTAATAAAACCACCGGGGATTTTTCCCGCGGCGTAGTATTTCTCGTTATAATCTACCGTGAGGGGGACATAGTCCAGCCCTTCCACAGATTCTGAAGAAGAACAGACGGTGGCAATGACGGCGGAACCGGCGTATTTGGCGACTACGGCGCCGTTCGCTTGTTTCGCTATTTTACCGGTCTCCAGGATAAGGTCCTGTCCGGCAATTTGAAAAGTTACTGTTTGTACCATTTTTTTCCTTTTATTGAGGCCAACAACCCCGGTTTACTTTTACTTGCGGAGACCTAATTCTTTAATCAGGGACCGGTACCGTTCGAGGTTAGTACGCTGGATGTACTTTAAGACCCTGCGCCGTTTTCCTACCTGGATCAATAAACCCCGTTGTCCGGATTTATCCTTTTTAAAATGCTTACAATGCTCGGTAAGCTGGTTAATCCGCTCGGTGAGCAGGGCAACCTGGACTTCCTCCGCGCCGGTATCCTTTTCATTTTTACCGAACTTGGTGACGATGGAAGCTACTTCATCTTTGTTTAAAGCCATATATTTACACTCCTTGGTAACAAATTTATAGGGTGCAGGATGTTCCGGACAACCCTTCAAAGGAATTCTATTTGAAAAGGTTTTTTATCTCCCCCAAAGGGGGAAACTAAAATACCATCCGTCATAACAAGCGCCCGTCCCGGTATTCCCCAGCCTTGCCCGGTATCTTCCGCCCCCGGAGGAGGAATGACGGACGCGGTAAAGTACAGCCTAACCGGATAATCCCCCGGCGGGGGGAAAAGCCGCCTGAGGGACAGGATTTTAAAAAACCAGGCCCCTTCCCGGCTTTCCGCCTCCGCGTCCGACAGATCTACCGCCACTTTTCTGCCTAATAGTTCGGCAGCGTGCGGTAATTCCCCTGCGGCAATGGCGGCGCGAACACGGCTGGAACTAACCGGGTGAACGCCTTCATGTACCGGAGACACAACCTCAACGCGTATCCCCTTTTCCCGGAAAAACGCTTTTAATTGGGCGGCGTCAGTATCGGAGCGATAACCGCATCGAAAGTTGGAACCCACCGCAACGAACCCGGGATTCAAGCGGCGTAAAAGCTGCTCAAAAAATTCCTTCCCAGTTATTTTACTGAATTTTTCAGAAAAGTCAATGAGGATCACCATCCCCACCCCTAAACCTTCAAAAATAGTCAGTTTTTGATTAAGGCTGAGTATGTCTCCCTTCCAGTCATGTCTTTTAAAGAATTCTTTGGGGTTTTGGGTAAAGGTGATAACCGTTGGTACAAGTTCCGGATATTTTTGGATGATCTTTTCAATGAGAAGCCGATGGCCCCGGTGAATTCCGTCAAAAACCCCAATGGTAAGGGCGGTTTTCTTTGCCGGGAGGTTCCGGACCGTTCCCTGCCGGGGAATTTGGACAACCTCATCCCAATTAAGTATGCGCATAGACGTATCCGTATTTCCAGGAATCGTTTTTTTGGATCACCGCGACAAAACCACCTTGGGTATCAAAAACCCCCGCGGCCTGTTTTTTTTGTCCCCCGGTCCATTCGGGCGCCGGGGAATTTCCCCGAAAACCTATCTTCCCCCGGTTAAACAGGGGGTCGATAGGTTTCCCCCGGATAAGAGCGCCAACCGCCTCGTCGTCCGCTTCCAGAACCGGGAGACCGAGGGCATTGAACACCTCCGGGCTTATAGGCTTTAGCTCAAAATTAGAAGCGTCTTCCAGGGTAAAACCCGCCACCCTG
Organism: Treponema sp.; assembly: GCA_031290475.1. Lineage (GTDB taxonomy): Bacteria > Spirochaetota > Spirochaetia > Treponematales > Breznakiellaceae > JAITNM01. The sequence goes on from JAITNM010000012.1 coordinate 11,081, forward strand.
GTCCGTTTCAAAGACGCCAGGTGGCCCCGGGAACCGGCTTCCAGGGCAATGTCCCGGGCAAGGGAACGGATATAGGCGCCCTTGGAACAGTGCACGTTGATCTCCGCCAGGGGCGGCTCGTAGGAAACTAACTCCAGGTTAAAAATTGAGACAGGCCGTTTTTCCATTACAACCTGCACCCCCCTTCGGGCAAGCTCGTGGGCGCGGACGCCGTCCAGGTGAATAGCCGAATAGAGGGGAGGGGCCTGGAGTATGTCCCCCCGGAAACGGGAGAGGGCCTCTTCGAGCCTTTCCCGGCCGGGAACGGGAGCGCGGGCTATTACCTCTCCTTCCGGATCCAGGGTGGCGGTCTCTTCCCCAAAGCGGATAATTCCCTCGTAACGCTTGTCGCAGCTTTCAAACCAGGGGACAAGTTTTACCGCCCGGCCTACGAGTACCACGAGAAGCCCGGAGGCAAATTTATCCAACGTACCGGTGTGGCCTACCTTTGGGGTAGAAAATGTTTTTTTAACCTGATTTAAGGTTTCAAAGGAAGTCAGGCCCGGTTTTTTATCAAGTAACAGTATTCCTGCTTTTTCGATTTTACTGACCGCATGGTTACTGCTTGTGTTTTCATTGCTATTCTCCGCCCGCATTGCCGGTCAAATCCTCAATTTTTTTAATCATCTCAAAACCTTCCCGAATTCCGGAATCTTCAAAGAACCGCAGTTTTGGCGTTACCCGAAGCCGGATCTGCGAAGCAAGACAGGATTGGATAAAACCTGCGGCATTTTGCAAGCCCGCTATGCCCTTGGCAAGTCCCTCCTGGGTTTTATAGCTTGAGACGTATACATTGGCGTAGACGAGATCCCGGGACGCCTCTACCCGTGTTATAGACAAGAAAGAGCCTACCCTTGGGTCTTTAATTTTCCCTTCTACAATCAGGGCGCCAAGCTTTTCCTGCAAAAGACGCCCTACCCGTTCAATTCTATGTTCCGCCATGGTAGTGTTTAACTCAACTTCCTCGCTATTTCGACCATTTCAAACACTTCGATTTGATCGCCTGTCTGAATAGAATCGAAGCCTTCTATACCCATACCGCATTCAAAACCTGCGGCAACTTCCCGGGCGTCATCTTTGAAACGGCGCAGGGATGCTATCTTGCCGGTGTATATCTCAATGTCCTCCCGGAAAACCCTGACACTGGCGCTGCGCTTTACAGTCCCGGTAAGAACATAGCAGCCCGCTACAGTCCCCGCCTTGGGAACCTTGAACGTATCCCGTACTTCTACGGTGGCGATAATCTCTTCCCTGGTTTCCGGTTTGAGCATGCCTTCCATGGCCTGCTGAATTTCTTCCACCGCCTTGTAGATAATATTGTACTTCCTGATATCTACCTTTTCCGAATCGGCAAGCATTTTTGCCTTCGGCACCGGCCGTACATTAAAGCCGATAATGATAGCGTTGGAAGCAATAGCCAGGTCCACATCCCCTTCGTTGATGGCGCCGGGCAGAGCCTGAATGACATGGAGCCGCACCTCTTTATTGGAAAGCTTTTCCAGACTGGAACGCAACGCTTCCGCGGAGCCCTGTACATCGGCTTTGATAATAACCTTGAGTTCCTGGATGGCCCCCTCGTTAATAGTATCACGGAGATTATCCAGGGTGATCTTTTTAACATTCTTGGAATCTTCAAAACGTTTAAGTTCCTGGCGTTTTGCGGAAATTCCCCGGGCGACCTTTTCGTCATCCACTACCTGGAGGGGCTCACCGGCGTTCGGGCCTCCCTCAAAGCCGAGCACTTCCACCGGCATTGAGGGCGTCGCCTCGGTAACCTTTTCTCCCTTGTCGTTAAACAGGGCCCGTACCTTGCCGGGCCAGATTCCCGCTACAAATGAATCGCCGATCCTGAGGGTTCCCCGCTCCACAAGGACCGTGGCAACAATACCTCTGCCGTGATCGATGCGGGCTTCCAGTACTTTTCCTTCCGCGCTGTAATTGTAATTTGTCTTAAGATCCAGGATCTCCGCTTCCAACAGTATTGATTCTATGAGCTTATCAATGCCTTCTTTTTTCAAGGCCGAAAGTTGTACAAACATGGTCTGGCCTCCCCATTCTTCGGGGATGAGCCCGAGATCGGAAAGCTGGGTCTTGACCCTGTCCGGGTTAGCCTCTGGTTTATCTATTTTGTTTACCGCCACGATAATGGGCACTTCCGCTTCCTTGGCGTGATTGATGGCTTCCACGGTCTGGGGCATGACCCCGTCATCGGCGGCAACCACGAGGACAACAATATCGGTAACCTGGGCGCCCCGGGCCCTCATGCGGGTAAAGGCCTCGTGGCCGGGGGTATCCAGAAAGGTGATTCTTCCGTTGGGGGTATCAACCGTGTAGGCGCCGATATGCTGCGTAATGCCGCCGAATTCTCCGGCGACTACATCGGCGCTGCGTATGGCATCAAGGAGTTTGGTTTTTCCGTGATCGACGTGGCCCATAACGGTTACCACCGGCGGCCGGTGCGCTTTGGTTTCCTCATTATCGGCCTCGGTGGTAATAACCGTTTCGTCGTAAAGGCTTACGATTTTAACTTCCGCGCCGAATTCCGCGGCAAGGAGAGTAGCGGTTTCCGCGTCAATTTGCTGGTTGATGGTGACCATCATCCCCATGTTCATGAGTTTTTGTATCAAATCAGAGGCTTTCAGGTTCATTTTCCGCGCCAGTTCCGACACCGATATTACTTCCATTATATCAATAGACTTAGGAACAGGATTGGTAACCGCGGAGATCTTCTTTTTGGTCTGGAGGAGTTTTTCCTCCATTTCCTGTTCCTTCCGCTGGTAGACCGTCCTCTTGGGCTTAAAGGTCTTTTTTATCTGGGTTTTGCCGCCGTCAAGGATGGGCGCCGTAGAAGAAGGCGCATTTCCGCCCCCGGGACGGAAGCCGCCTCTGCCGGGGCCTCCGGCCGGCCTGTTTCCGCCGAACCCGCCGGGTCTGCCGCCGCCTGGAGGGCCGTTCCGGTTAAAACCGCCGCCGCCCCCTCTTAAGGGAGGCGCGGTCCCGGGGCCGCGGCCAAAGCGGCTGCCTGAAAATCCCCCCTCCTGTCCGGGCGGACGGTTCCCCATGGGCGGCCGGTTCCCCATAGGCGGCCGGCCTCCTACTCTGCCGGCAACGCCCCCGCCGGGACCGGGACGCCTGTTAAAAGAAGTGGGGTGGCTGTTTTCATCACGAGGCGGCCGGGGACCGACCAGGCGGCCCCCTACCCTGCCTGCCGCGGCAGTGGGACGCTGGGTCGGGGCAAAGGACACCACGGTACGTTCCGGCGGCTTAGGCGCCGCCGTTGGGGAGGAAGCGGCCGGGGGCGCTTCATTGACATTCCCGGCGCCTTCCCCGAGGGGCGCTTTTCCGGAAGGAATCTTAATACCTGAACCTTGTTCAGCGGCGCCGGCCGGGCTCATTCCGGCCCCGGCGGATTTCTCCGCCCCTTGATAGGATTCCGCTGAAAGAGCCGCGTCAGGAACATTGCCGGAAACATCCCCGGCATCGCCCCGCCGGGCGTCGTTCCTGGCGATTACGATCTTTGGCTGAGTTTTTTTTACAACACCAGGAAGGGGCACGGGTTTTTTCTTGACCACAATCACCTTACGGGTGGTCTTCTCCGCAACAACACTACCGCTTTTCGCGGTTAGACCCGGAGTTTCCGTTTCGATTTTCTGCCGTTTAATGAGTTCTACCTTAGGTTTTTGGGTACTATCTAATTCCTCAGCCATATGCCACCTTATTCTTCATATTCAAAACTTAGCCCGATACCACAATTCGGGCAGTTTGTCATATCCAATGTAATTTTAGCGCCACATTCAGGGCATTCATAATCTTCGGCAGCCTCTTCTTCCGGCTCCTGCGCTTCATCCGGCGGACTTTCCGCACCGGGAGCTTCTTCAGCCGGGGATAGTTCCTCTTCTCCGCCTTCTTCCACAATCTCTACGTATTCTTCGATAAGCTTGCGCAGCGTTTCAAGGTGTTCCGCGGTAACGCCATTGAGGGTGGAGAGTTCTTCATCCCCCAGGGCAAGGAAGTCTTCTATGTATTCGATTTCTATGTCTAAAAGCGCCTGGGCAATGGCAGGATCAACGCCGGGCAGCTCTGAAATCCTGGAGATTTCCTCTCCGTATTCTTCGGAATCTCCGAAGAGTTCCGAAACAGCCCGCCGGGACTCTGCGGAAATATCCATTTCCCCAAATTGAACATCTGTTTTTACATCGATGTTCCAATCCACAAGCCGGTTGGCCAAACGGACGTTAAGCCCCTGTTTTCCAATGGCTAAGGAAAGCTGAGAGTCAGTTACCACCGCCAGGGCCTGATGCTTGGCCTCGTCCAGGATGATCACATCCCGCACTTCCGCCGGGGAAAGGGCGTTTTTAATAAAACGCCGGGGATCGGGATCGTACTTGAGAATATCGATCTTCTCGCCCTCAAGCTCCCGGATCACCGCCTGGATACGGACCCCCTTAAGGCCCACACAGGCGCCGACAGGATCCACATCGTCCCGGTTTGAGTATACCGCAAGTTTGATACGGTACCCGGGCTCCCGGACAATCTTGTGGATCTCCACGGTCTTATCGTAAATCTCCGGTACTTCAAGTTCAAAAATGGCCCGTACAAAATCGGTGTGGGTACGGGAAAGGACGATCTGGAGTCCTGCGGGGATCTTGTTCACCTCGGTGATAAGGGCCTTAATACGGTCGTTCACATGGTACACTTCCCGGGGAGACTGGTACTTTTTAGGAAGTATACCTTCAATTTTACCCAGGTCTACATAAATGGTACCGTTCCGTTCCCGCTGATAATAGCCAATAATGATCTCCCCTACTTTGTCTTTATATTCCGAGTAGAGACTGTCCTTCTGGATTTCCCGGATAGACTGATGGGCGGTCTGCTTGGCGCTCTGCACTGAAATCCGGTCGAATTCTTTGGGATCCACTTCAATAAGCAATTCGTCTCCGATCTCCGCGTCGGGATTCAATTCCCGGGCTTCTTCCAAATCAATTTCCGCAACAGGATCGTAAACTCCGTCCATAATTGTTTTCTTTGCATAAATCGAGACTTCCCGGTTATCATCACTCCACCGGACTATTGCGTTATCGGCGTTGCCGAATTTGCGCTTATACGCCGCGACCAGGGTGTTTTCTATGGTTCTCAGGATCAGTTCCTCAGAAATACCTTTATCCTGAATTAATTGGTGAATCGCTTCCGACATGTCCGTTGCCACGGCTTAAATCCTCCTCTCATTCCGCTTATTCATTCCAATGAATGATCTAATTTCGCCTTGGCGATAATGCTGTAGTTCAAATCTATGGTTCCATCCTTCCCTTCCAGGGTTATTTTTTCAGTATCCGAACTGAGGAGTTTGCCCCCGGTCCATTCGGAAATATCTGTCCGATAACACCGTAACCCCCTGCCCGGGTAATGGGCAAATTCGGCGCCGTCTTTGATAAGCCGGTCTATGCCCGGGGAGGATACCTCCACATACAGGTCTTCCCCGGGAAAAGCCAGTTCCAGCCGGGGAAGGATGGCGCGGTGTACCCTGGAACAATCGTCCACCCCTACCGTGTTTTTGTACACCACCACCCGGATTTGGACGGAACTTTTGCGCCGGGAAACGGTTAACTCCACCAGGGACATACCTGAAAAACGGATCACCGGCTCTATTGAATCAAACACGGGGTCCGCTTCCCGGGGGGTATACCGCACCTTGCCTCCGCTAATCCACCAAAAGCGGGATTTTGCTGCAAATAACGAATAAAAAAGGGCCGTTTGAACGACCCTTTTTTAAAGAATCTTTAATTGTCATTAGTAGTGTATCCTATTAGGCAGAATATGTCAATAGGCGTGTTGCCTCATATATTGAAGGCAGGCGGTATTAATCATAAAACAGGGCAAGGGCGTATACTTCCTTCGCCCCCTGTGCTTTTAACGCGGCGGCCGAGACGTCCAGGGTAGAACCGGTGGTGAGCACGTCATCAAAAAGAACCACCCTTTCCGGAGGGGGCTTTTTGCACAGGATCCGTCCCAAAAGGTTGAGACGGCGGCCGGCCCGGTCCAGTTTTTTTTGGCTTTTTGAAGGCAGCCTTACAAGGCAACGGCTAAGGCGCTGCGCCTGGGTCAGTTCAAGGCGTTTTGCGAGGTAATCTACCTGATCCCAGCCCTGGCTGCGTATCTTTCCCGGCCGGGGCGGAACCGGAACCCAGCTTGTCTCTTTAAGTTGAAAATATGACAGGGCTTGTACCATTTTCAGGGTAAAAAAATTCCCCAGGGCCAGAAATTGGTTGAATTTATACGCCTTGAGTATTTTTTGGTATCTCCCTCTATAGGGCCAGAGTACCAGGGCCTTATCAAAGGCAAAGCCCTCACGCTCCCTGCAAGGAAGACAGTCCCCCTGTTCAGAAATAAGGGGCCTCCCGCAGGAAGCGCAGCGCGGCCCTTCCTCAATTTCAAAGCGGGGCATACATTCCTTACAAAGACCATACCAGGCTTCTTCTTTACCGGTAAGCGTGTTTCCGCAGGAGGCGCAGCCTGAAGGAAAGACATATTCCCGCAACAGTGAAAGACAGGGGGAGAAGGAGTTCATAGAGTAATTAATGATCTTTTAGAAATATTTCTACAAGGAAAAAATGACAAATGTACCTATAAAAGGAACTTCCTTCGCAACGAATCAGTGTACCAGTATCGACGCGGCTATGACCAACGCGCAGCCGGGAAGGATCAGCGCGTCGCCGAAACCGAAACCGTAGCGTTTGTACCCGCTTTTACGGGTACGCAGATTAAAGCCCCGCAGTTCCGCCGAAATAGCGCCCCCCTCAATTTTACGCACCGAAGAAATGAGCAGGGGCACGCAGAGGGGAAGGAGGAGCCTCACCTTTTGGAAAAAATTTCTCGTGTCAAAATTAATCCCCCGGGCAATCTGGGCCTCCATTATTCCCGACATTTCTTCTGAAAACAGGGGAATAAACCTGATGGCGGTGGTGAGTACAAAGGTGTACTTGTAAGGTATGCCCAGGTAACGGTTTAAAACATTGGATATGTCGCTTATACGGGTTATGGAAAGCATAATGGAAAGGGGCATGGTAGCGGCAATGAGCCGGAATACAAAAAGCAGTGAAAAGTATAAACCCCTGTCCGTGATGTAGATATTAAGGGGGAACAGGATTAGTATTTCCCCTTCCCTCACAAAGAATATCTGCACCATGAAGAGCATAATCGAAAGTTTCACTAAAGAGAGGAGTATTCTGAGGGAACGTTTTAAAATCCCCGAGAGGGCGGCGATGAAAAGATTAAAGACGATAATACCCAGAATAAATAAAAGGCTGCCTGCTATAAAACAGGAAGCGCAGAGTACAAAGGCCAGGATAAGCTTTGACAGAGGGTTGAGCCTGTGGAAGGGGGAATTCCCCGCGACATAGTCCAGCAGTCCGTTCATAAAGATGCTCCCGCCGCCTTGTTTACCATATCGTCCACGGTAAAGACATTTTCATACCCTTCTCCCAGTATCAGGGCAAGGGCGGGGATTTGGGCGGGAAGCAGCGAGGCCCGGGAGAGGAGCGCCCGGTCTTTCATCACTTCCCGGACAGGGCCCCGGATGAGGAGGCGGCCTTTGCTTAGGACCAGGGCGCTCCGGGCAAAATCAAGGGCCACTTCCATGTCGTGGGTTATCATTAATATGGTGGTACCCTCACGGTTAAGGCGGGAAATGATCTCCATGATGGTCATGCATTCCCGGTAATCAAGCCCGGTGGTCGGTTCATCCAGGATGAGGAGGGCGGGCTTTCTGGCCAATACCGAAGAGAGGGCAACCTGCTGCCGTTCGCCCCGGCTCATGCCGAAGGGGTCCCGGCTGCCGTCAAGGCGGAAGAGGCGGAGCATCTCTTCGCAGCGAGCTTCCCGCAGGGCCGCCGCCTCTGCCGGTACTTTCCCTTTTCTTACCCCCGTTTCAGGTATGGCGTATTCCAGGCCGAACATAATTTCTTCCCGTACCGTGTTCCGGCAGAGCTGACGGTCGGGGTTCTGAAAAAGGTAGCCAATGGTACGGGCGAGGACGCTGGTTTTTGTTTCCCTGGTGTTTGCGCCGTCCACCATAACTCTTCCCGATGACGGCTTTAAGAGGCCGTTGCAAAGCCTTGCCAGGGTCGATTTTCCCGCGCCGTTTTCCCCGAGGAGCGCCGTAAAATCTCCCTTTTCCATCCTGAAAGAGACGTCATCGATAGTACTACTGTTGCCGTATCCAAAAAAAACTTTGTCAAATTCAACCATGCCCCACGCTCCGCATCATAATTTCCGCCTCTCTTAGATTGCGGGGAAGTTCCCCCCGGTACAGTTCCTGCTTGCGGAGCTTCATTCCCAGGGTAGTCACCCGGGGGATATTGACCCCCGCTTCTTCCAGGACTTCGCCCTTCTGCAGCACATCCCCTACACTACCCTCCAGGACGAGTCTTCCCTGATCCATCACCGCGAGGCGTTTTGCAAATTCACAGAGAAGCATGATCTTCTGTTCAACAATAATGATGGTAATGCCGTATTTTTCATTAAGCGTTTTTAAATATAAAAAGATTTTCCTGCTTGACTGGGGATCAAGTTCCCCTGTCGGCTCGTCCAGAACAATGATGCGGGGACGCAGGGCGGTGATTGCCGCGATGGCGGCTTTCTGCTTCTGGCCCCCCGAAAGAGAACTGAGCGTCCGTTCCCGCAATTCGCTTATTCCCGCGGCTTCCAGCGATTCCCTTATCCTGGCTTCAATCTCATCATGGTTTACGCCAAAATTCTCAAGCCCAAAGAGGATCTCATCTTCCACCACCGCCGCTACCATCTGCCCGTCGATGTCCTGGAACACATTCCCCACTTCCCTTGACAGGGCAACAGTTCCCGCGTCAACCGTATCAAGGCCTGAAACCGTAACCGCGCCGTAAAAGTCGCCGGGATAGTGGTGGGGAACCACACCGTTAATGGCGTAGGTCAGGGTGGTTTTTCCCGCCCCTGATGAACCGATGATCCCAAGAAATTCCCCATCGGGAATTTCAAGGTTAATATGCGAAAGGGCATCCCGTTCGGCGCCGCTATAGCGGAAGCTTAGATCCTTAATGGAAACCATGGGCCTATTGTACTTTCAAAGCCAGCTTAAGGGGAATATACAGGACCTGGACAATTATCGAATTAATACAGGCAGTTCCAAAGATGATCGCCAGGAAGATGGCCAGCGGCGTGGGAGGGGCGATAAGTATATCCACCCGGGCATAGTACAGGAGGTACATAATACCGATGAAGGTAAAACCGCTTATCAGGGTGCTGAAGAAGGTACAGACCACGGGCTTTACCGGAATTTTGAGTTTTTCCAGGGGTATTTTGCAAAACAGGCACATGGCAATTGCCCCTAAAAGTTCGCTGCCGAAATTGATATACGGCTGCCCCGGAAAGAACTGGCAGATCGCCCCGGCAAGAATGCCTATGATGGCCGCTTCAAGGATACGGGGTTTGATCAGGATGACGATGAGGCAGTACATGGCAATGATAAAATTGGGCTTCATTCCAAAGTTGATCACGCTGCCCACAAAAAACTTGAGTACCGCACCGGCGGCGAGGAGTATGCCCGTGAGCAGAACCTCTTTTATGCCCAATCCCCTTTTTTTCTGAACCGCGGTTTCCCGTTTTTCCCCGGCAATCGCTCCGGTTTTCACATTTTCCATAATTATCACTCCTTGGTATTTGTTTTAGCAGCGTTTCTTTATATAGATACGTTACTATTAATAAGAACATAGTCTATAATTATCAAACTGTCAAGGGGTATTTTTAAATTTCAGCAATTCCAAATTCAAACGAAGACATTGAAATTTTGCCTTAAAAATGTTCCTTGGGGTCCTGTCGGCCGAAAAAAACATTTGAAATTGCTGCTCAATTTTAGTCAAACAGAGACGGCTCGTCCTGAGAATCATGGGGCCCTAACCGGGGGGCGCCGCGAAGGTTCCCCGCTTGATCCCGGGGAGGAGCTTTGCCCGGCTCTTTGGCAGCCGGGGGGCGGGGGGCGGGGGGCAAAGGCCGGTTCGCCCAGGGTTTTGAAGAGAAGAGCCGCTTCCAGGAATACAGCAGGTTCAAGGCTTCTATGGGGCTCAGCTTATCCGGGTCGAGGGAGGCCAGTTCTTCCAGGAATTTGCCGTATTCCCCGTCATCAGGATCTCCGGGAGGCGCCTCCGTTCCCGCGGGACCAAGTTCCGCGCCGGTGTGCGGAGTTTTACCGCTTTCCGAGAGCTTCTTCATAATTGCGGCGGAACGGAAGATCACCCGGTCCGGAAGCCCCGCAAGACGCGCTACGTGAATGCCGTAGGAATTTTCCGCGGCGCCTTCCTTGAGCTTGCGCAGAAAAACTATTTCCCCTTCCCGTTCGAGGACTTCCATGGAAAAGTTCTTCATACGGGAGTGGGCTATGTTGGCCAGTTCGTGGTAGTGGGTTGCGAACAGGGTGCGGCATTTTGTATTATTGAGCAGTTCCTCGCTTACCGCCCAGGCTATTGAAAGGCCGTCCTCGGTACCGGTTCCCCGCCCTACCTCATCCATGATAACAAGACTTTGTTCAGTGGCGGTGTGGAGAATATAGGCGGTCTCGTTCATTTCCATGAGAAAAGTTGATTCCCCCCGGGCAAGGTTATCCGAAGCCCCCACCCGGCAGTAAATCCTGTCGGCCACGCCGATTTCCGCTTCCCGGGCGGGAACAAAACTCCCCATCTGGGCCATTATGGTAATAAGGGCGGTCTGACGCAGATACGTTGATTTTCCCGCCATATTAGGCCCGGTGATAAGGGCGAAAGCGACGCGGTCGCAGGAAAGATCCGTGTCATTGGGAATAAATTCCCCGCGGTTGAGGTTTGCCTCGACGACCGGATGCCGCCCTTCTATGATTCTGAGCCGGTTCTTATTATCCACCGCCGGGCGCACCCAGCCCTGGACCGTGGCGGAGCGGGCAAGGGATTGGGCGGTATCCAGTTCCGCCACACGGCGGGCCGCTGTGGAAAGTTCGGGGATCAGGGCCTTGGCCTTTTCCCGGATCTCAAGAAAGAGCTTCTTTTCCAGATCGAAGATCTTATCCGAAGCGCCGTTGATATCCGACTCCAGCGCGGCAAGCCGGTCGGTGGTAAAACGTTCCCCCCCCGCTACACCCTGGCGGCGGATAAAATGAGCCGGCGTCTTTGAGAGATGTACCTTGGTTATCTCGAAAAAGTATCCAATAAGGCGGTTATACCGTATCTTGAGGCTGGGGATTCCCGTTTTAAGGCGTTCCTCCTCAAGGTACGCTTCCAAAAGCTCCCGGCCGTTATCCTTAAGCCCGCGGAGTTCGTCCAGTTCTTTGCTATACCCGTCGCGGATAAGATTTCCTTCAGTTAAAAGTATGGAAGGATCCTCGGCAATACTCCGTTCCAGGAGCATTCGAAGTTCACGCAGTTTTTCTTTTGAATCTTCTCCAAACTGATCTTCTGTAGTAGTAATACTGCTTACAGCCCCCCTGCCCTCAAACACCAGGTTAAGCCCGTGTATCAGTTCTTCGGCGCCTTCAAAGGAAATCAGGGCGTTCCTCAGCGCCACAAGGTCTTTGCCGTGGGCCTTGTCCATGGCCAGGCGGGAACACAGGCGCTCCAGATCCGGCATCCTTCCAAGCAGTTCACGGAAGACGGAAAGCTGCTCCTGGGAATGGTACAGGGTTTCTACCATGTCAAGGCGGATAGTAATACGGAGGAGATCCTTAAGGGGGTGAAGGATACGCCTTTTTAACAGCCGCCTCCCCATGGCGGTGCGGGTTTCGTCCATCACCGACAAAAGGGAAAAATTAATTTCCCCATCCCGGAGGTTACGGACAAGTTCCAGGTTTCGCTGCGTCGCTTCGTCTATCCCCATATATTCATTGTCGCCGTAGAGGGTTATATGGCGGACGTGGGGGATAAGCGTCTTTGCGGTGTCATCAAGATAATCAAGCAATGCCCCGGCGGAAAGGGTTTCCGGCGAATGTTCTGAAAGGCCAAAACCTTTGAGGGATGGGGCGCCGAATTGTTTTTCCAGCCGTTCCCGGCTCCGCATCCGGTCAAAGAGCCAATCCGCCCAGCGGTTTAAAACAAGGGAGGGCTGATCCTTTATGGCCTGCCCTATTTGCGCGTCCCCTTCCAAGAGGGATTCCTGGATTACCATTTCCCGTATTTGGAGCCGTTCAAGTTCCAGACGGAGGTTTCCTACCGCCCGTTCAAGGGGAAAAGATGTGGCGTAAAAATCTCCGGTGGAAATATCAATATAGGCAAAGGAAATATACTTTGCTGTGGAGGACAGGGCTGCCAGGTAGTTAGAACTCCCCTTGTCAAGATAATCTTCATCAATAGTGGTTCCCGGCGTGATGATCTCCACCACTTTCCGTTCGATTACCCCCCGGCCTTTGGTTGGTTCCGAGAGCTGTTCGCAGATGGCTATCTTTTTGCCGTATTTAAGCAGCCGGGCAATATACACCCTGGCGGCGTGATAGGGAATCCCGCACATGGGGAGCCCGTTACGTTTAGTTAAGGTAAGGTTGAGCAGTGCGGATACTTCCACGGCGTCATCAGAAAACATTTCATAAAAGTCACCCAGACGGAAAAATAATATGTCTTCCTGATGTTCCCGCTTGATCCGCCTGTATTGGTCCAGCATGGGACTCGAATCGGCAGAACTCGTAGGAGCCTCCTAAAGAAAAAAAGCAGTGAAAACTCACAAAATTACGGGTTCATAGAGAAGATAAAGCGCCCAGGATTAAAGCTGCTCTCATATCTAGCGGCCCGCTTTCGCTAAGAGATTTTGTATTAATTTTTCAGTTATGTCTACCGTTTGGCTGTACCAGAGTATGCCGGTATTTTCTTTTAAATTGAGAACCATGCTGTAACCTTCGCTTTCGGCAATATAGCGAATTTCACTGTATACCTGATCCAGAAAGCTTCCCGATTGGGAAAGCTTGTTTCTCTGATCCGCCAGTTCCGCGGTCTTTACCTGGTAATATTCCTTTAAGTATTCGCTTTTCCGGTAGATTTCATTTTCAAGCCGTAAAGCCCGGGATTCATCCCCCTTTGCCTGGGCATCCAGCTGATCGCTGCGCAGCTTTTGTATTTCAGCAGTCATCCGGTCAATTTCAGCCTGGACCCTGGCGCTCCGTTCCTCAAATTCCCGCACTGCCCGGGAATCCCGGAAAAATGAAGTATAAACCTTGGTTAGATCCACTACCGCAAACCGGGTAAGCTGCTGGGCTTCGAGAAAAAAGCCCAGGGTAAGAAACAACACGAAAACTATACATCCACGTTTTATCATCATGCCACCCGTTTAATAAGTAGATAGGGAAATTGAAAGTACAAAGTCTATGCCCGAAGCGGGATCGTTTGTTCCTCCCAAAAGCCCCCGCTTCCATTGAAACTCGCCGTCAATGACGCGGAAACCCTTGGTAAAAAGAAACCGGAAGGGAAACTGGGGAATGGAGATACGGAGCCCGCCGCCAAAGCTGAAGTACATGCTGTTGAGGAGTTCCCCGGGGGTCTGGTTAAAAAACATCTGGGGGGTTTTGGCCCAGGAAGCGGCGTCAAAGATAAAGTCCCAGGACAGCATCCCCGGAACCAGGGGGAAGCGGAGTTCCGCCCAGTTTTCCCAGAGCGCCTCTCCCCGGGTGGCAAGCCTTGTTTCATCAGACCAGCCCCGCCCGATAAACATACCGTCAATGGCAAGCAGGTTCGCCTGCTCAATTACCGGGCGCTGGCCAAGGCCGTCGGGGCGTCCGTACTGGGGAAGGATAAAGGAAAGACCGGTATGGATACCGAATACGCTTTTAAAGCTCCATTTTTCCGTGATGGGAAGATCAAATAGCGTAAAGAAGTACTCCGTCTTGGTATCGGTCTGCAAGTAATATTCCCGTTCAATCCATTCGCCTAGACTATTCCGGGGAAGCAAGCCATAAATGCCGAAACGTTCGGTAAAATAATAACCGTTGGAAGGATCGTAGTAGATGTCCCGTTTGTCCAATGTCAGGCTGGACCAGAGCGACAGGGCGGGAACAAGGCCCTTATTGTGATTCCGCAGAACCGGATCGAAAGGCCGGTACAGGGTTTCATCGTAGCTGTTATAAACAAAGGCGGTACGTACGCCGCCGTTAAGCCCAAGATTACCCAGGAAGGTGGTCCACCGGTACCCGGTTGAAAAACCCAGGGAGACGCTCCACTGCTGGTACTTCATTAAAAATTCCGCGGGAGGAATGGCATTGGAATTGAGGTAATCCTGATAATTGTTAAACCCGTCAGGATACGCGTCGGCTTCGTCCCCGTTAAAGAAGGGCTTGGTATTATCCATATAGGCTTGTCTTTCCGTATGTCCCACGGTGAGATCGAATCCCCCGGAAAGGGGAAGGCCGAACATCCATCGCTGGGTATAATTTATCGAAGTTGACTGGGTATCCAAAGACGCATTAAGACCGGCGCCCAGTGTATTTCCATATCCCAGAAAATTGCGGTCCTGAAATTGAAAGATCAGCGCCATGGGGAACTTGTTAGGATCCGCGCTTCCGGAAAAGGTAACGCCGAATTGAATATTGGTGGTAGGCTGTTCTTCCACATTAAAGATCAGATCCATAAGAGAATCGGCGCTTCCCGGCGGAGTATCCACCACTACATTGGAGAAAAACTGCAGGTTATACAGGTTGCGGTAGGCGTCCATCACCTTTGCTTTGGAAAAGATATCCCCCGGCTCCAGGGGAATTTCCCGGAGTATTACATAATCCTTGGTTTTATTGTTTCCCTGAACGAGGATATTTTCGATATGAGCCCGGTTACGTTCTACGATTGCTATTTCGTAGGAAATGGTTCCCTCTTCCATGTTCCGGTTCTCAATATTGCTAATAGTATTGAACAGATAACCGTTCTCCAAATAGAGATCCGCCACCCGCTGGAGATCCGCTTCCACCCGCCGGGCATTGACCACCTCTCCTCTCCTGGATCGGACCAGGGCGGAAAGCTGGGTTGTGGTGAAGATCTTATTTCCCGAAAAAGTGATCCCTCCGAAATTATAAATCCGCCCCTCATAGATCCGGAAGGTAATAATCATGTTATTAGCTCCCTTTTCATCCTTGTTGATTTCCTGGATCACGTCGATAATTTCCGCATCAATATAACCGCGGTCGTGGTAATACTGGGTAAGCGTATTCCTGTCGGCGATGAGTTTGGCTTCCTGAAAAGCGCCGTCATTGATAATACCCTTGGCCTTGAGTGAAAGCTGTCCCCGGAGGGTACGTTCCGAGAACGAACTGATCCCTTCAAAATGAAAAGCTTCAATAGAGATTTTTTCCCCTTCTTCAATAAAAAAAGTAACGGTTATGCCGTTGTCTTTATTGGATAGGGTTTCGGTCCGGATTTTTATATCCGGATACCCCTTTTCCAGGTATTTATTGATCAGCGCCTGCTCGTCCGCCCGGAGCTTTAATTGGGTAACCACATCGTTAACCTTAAGGGCGATTGTATTTAAAAGCTCAGTCCTGCGCAGATGGGAATTTCCGGAAAAATTGATTCGGCCGACCGTGGGACGCTCGGTTACCTGAAAACGTATAATCACCGCATTCCCCGCATCATCCGCAGGGACGGCGCTGGGGGAAATCATTTCAAAGTATTCCAGGGCATAGAGCTTCCCCTGGAGCTCCCAAAAAATATCGTCATCAAATAACCGGCCAATATAGGGCTCCGTTATCCCGTCGAGCTCGGCAGGGCGAACATTGAGAAGACCGTCAAAGACAATATTGCGTATAGGTTTCCCCTGATACCATTCTCCGGTCTCCTGGGCGAAACTTACAAAAGCGGTAAAAATCATTAAAAAGACCGCAAAGCCTTTACGCATGCAAACTCCTAAGAAAGCACTGATTGCCGAAACTTCGTTTTCGGATGTACCCGGGCAAAAGCCCGACAGGCCCTCAGAATGGCAAGGCCGGGCTCTATTCGGACTAAATTGTCCATTTCCATATCAGACTAATAGACATATCGCTTACAAACAAATTTTCCACATGCAGGGGTGCAAGATTCCATCGGATATCAAAAAGAGGACTGTATAATTCTATACCTATATCCGGTTCCAGGGTATATTGACCAATGGTAAGCCCGCTGGTGGTTCTTATTAACCCCCTCTGTACATTCAGCAAATCATTATACCGAACTAAGACCATACCCTGGACAAACATATCTGATCCAAAGTACTTACCAACAAAAACACTTGTATTATCAAAATAGTTACCTACCGAGCCAAGAGTGTCAACCGGGGTCCCCATGAGCCCGGATACCCCCCGGGAAACTAAATTAGGCAGGAACTGGGTCCTGAAGGAGAGCATATCCAGCCTCAGAAAGTCACGAATTACCCGTTCAAGCCGGCGGACCACAACAAATTGGGAAACAAGATCCGCCCCGGTGGTGAGCAGGGTGTTAATACCCCCATTTTCTTCGGAGCCGGACAAATTTTGACCTAAAAGGTAGAAAATGTCGTTTTGGGAGAGGGGCGGATTGGATTCGAGGCGGACTTCGAAGGAATTCTCGGGGGATTCTTCGTAAGAACTGAAAAGGAACTGGTTATCCATAATCAATGAGATGATGAGCGGTCCGTCATCGGTACGATCCCGAATTTCCGCCCTGATGGTAAGCCGGGGATTAAACTGAATTTCATTTTCATTGAACGAGAGTACCCCGCTCCGGATATAGAAACTCCGCTGGAAGTAGTAAATTTCCCCGCTCCGCAAGTCGACATCTCCCTCCACAGAAAACCGTCCGCTGACGCTATCGCTGGTTATCCGCAGTCCTGTTCCCGCCGCAGCGCTTGCCCGTAATATGGGAGTATTCGAGTTAGGCCAGTAAAAATCCACCTTCCGTCCGGTTTTTATGGAGAAATCGGTAACCACCGGGAAGTTAGGCAATTGGGACGTCCTATAGATACCGGAAGAAATTTCCTCGGCATTCAGGGTGATTTCCGTATTGTCTCCTATTATATTGCCTTTTACATTGAGGGTCCGGTTCTCCATCCCCACCGTTAAAGTCCCCGAAGCGTCCCCGGCAGCCACAACCCCCATAATATCCAGAGAAAACGGTATGGGAGTATCGTTTGGAACCGTGATGTCTATGGTAAAGATATCCGGAATCCATCGATCGAACCGGAAATTCCCCGCAACTTGTCCAAAACCCCTTCCGCATCGGACAATCAGAGGGCCAAAATGCATTTCGTTGCCCTCCAGGGTAATAAAAACAGGGGTGGGGCCAATTTCAGCGCCTAAAAACTGGGGGATTTTCAGACGGACGCTGCTCCCCTGGGCGGTACCGTAAAATTCAGGATCCCCCAGGGGCCCCCGTATTTCAACTGAGGCATTCACAAAACCGCCGGTACAGCTAATAACCTCGTGATGGGGGATATAACGCCAAAGGGATACCAAATCGACGTAGAGGTTTGATCCCTTGGCGTCTATGGTTTGGGAACTGAGAACACCGGTTACCGTCCCTCTCACCGGGGAGGGGTAGGAAAGGCTGGCGTAGAAATCCCCATTGTCCGCCAAGGTCGAGCGGATCATGTTTTCAGGACCCCCGGAAAGGGAAAAGCCCGCATCGGACCGGGCGATGTCCACGGTAAAGGGTTCCGCGTTCTCAATTGCGTCAAATTTAATATGTTCTATTCTGATAATCCCTTTAAAGGCATCCAGTGTTTCTTGAATGTTAAACCAGGAAGAAACCGGCTTAAACGCCGAGCCGGCGGTAAAAGTACAATTCAAATTCCGGCTAAGAAAGGTCCCGTTGATCCGGCCTTCTACTTGGCCCAGGGCGTCTTTGCGGTTTACCATGAGCCAGGGGATGTCGGCATGAAGCCGGCCGTAATTCATCTGTAAATTCTGGATAATGAGCTCATCATTATCCATATCCCCCCGGGCGGCAACTTTGATTTCGTTATCCCCGTTCCGGGCGGTAAGGGATAAAAGATTCACCTTCAATGACCAATTTTCCGTGGATGTCCAATTGGCGCCGATCGCAGCCGTAACCACAGCCCCATGGGCATTCCTGAACACACGGCTTAACTGCATATTTTCCCCGTTCACGGTCAGGAAAAGGGAGTTATACCGGTAATTACCGGTAAGGTAACAGGTTTCCTTCCCTGCCTCTACAACTACCTTGCCCGAATAATCCGTCCCATAAATATCCCAAAGAAAATCCCCATAGCCTCGCAACGCGCCCCTGCCGTCATCATAGACAAGTTCCGGAAAATACGCCCCGTTCTGATCCGCGCTGCCGCTCAGCCGTATGGAGGTGTTACCGGAAGCGGGGGTGGATAAATTCACTATTTCCAGCTTTTCAAGCGCCCCGCTCCAATCATCAAGGCTGTGATACCTGCCGTTGAGGTGCAGGGAAACCTGGGCTATCTCACCGTTTACCGGAATGGGGACATTGTCCGCGATGATGGAACCTATAATAATCCCTTCCGAAGTCAGGAAGGCCGTAGCGGTAACCCCATAAGAACCGGTTATAGAAACAGTATGCTGATTTTCAATAAAACCGTCCACATTATAGGATAAATTTTCATAAGCGGCCTGGACTGAAAAACGAATGGCCGCCGGATTAGAAAAATTGGCGGACCCTAAAAAATCGATCCCCCCCCGGGACAGGACAATACTTCCTTCGTTAATTTGGAATTGTTGATCCGTACCTGAGATAGATACCAGGGCGCTCAAGCTCCCGACTCCCCCCTGATAGGCCACAACCAGGTTGGGAATATTATAGGATACCTGGGTAAAGTCAGTCGTGATAAATACTTCGGTGGTCATGGAGGTATCGGCAATAATGCCGGAAACCATGGCCGGCAGTTCCCCGATACTTCTAAAAGGACGGATCATATCCAGTATATCCCCGGCGGAAATATCATCAAAAACCAGCGCGGCTTGTAATTCCCGGGGATGGTTATAAAAAGTACCTTTCAGGGAGATTTCGCTCAGTTTTACCTCTTCGTAGGATTCAAGATTCCGGAAACGCAAGGCGGATAGGGCAAAGTCCAGGTTTCCCCTGGGGGAACGGATCAATTCCGCGTCCAGGGCGGAAAGCTGCACATCCCCCAGGTAAAGATCGCTGGAAAATATGCTGATCTCCCTGCCCGCACTGGTAACCGAGAACTCTCCGTTAACTATCCCGTCTCCGGTCATACTAAAATCAGAAATGGTAAGGGCGCCGTTAGGCGCCAGGGGACTGAATGCCAAGTCCCCTATATACCGGAAGGTTCCCCGGGGAAATCCTAAAGTTACCTGGTTAAAGTACACATGTTTTTCATTACCCGTGCCGGAAATAGAATACCCGAGCTTTCCCAGGGGAAAATTCCGGTCCAGGTTTCCCGAGAGTCTAACTTCATAGGATATTCCCCCCTCCCCGCCGGTCTCAAAGGCCGCTGTTCCGGTAGTGCTCAGGGCAAGGTACCGGTTATAGTCCCGCATTGATCCTGAGAGGATCAACATTTCCCGGGGAGAAAAATTATCCGCCCTAAATTCCCCCGAAAGTTTGCGGGTAGCAAAAATGTAATTCAAAGCCAGCTCATAAGGGGCATGATCGCGTATCTTTTTTATATCCAGCTTTTCCTTATCCAAAATAACATTGAAACTAACCGCCTGGATATTGAAGAATTCCCCGGAAGAGGAGGGGATATTCAAGGTGATATTCCCCGTCTGGTTTTCCAGATCGTAATCACCGGAAAGACGGCCCGCGAAACCTATGGCAAAGTTTTTAACCATGAGGTAATTTATTGAAAGGAAGGCGGTCCACTTTCCCCGCAGGGAGAGGCGGTTATCCCTAATATGGCCGTCAAAATTGAGGCCCTGAAGGGCAATACTGCTTTCCCCGGCACGGATAGCGCATCTCCCCTGGCGAATACGGATCGACATAAGACGGGGAAGAGACCAGGTTTTTTCCGTTTCATTTTCCGCTGAGTTAAACTTTATGCCGCCCTTCTCCCCCAGGGATCCCAGCTTTGCCATAAGTTCCCGGTAAGTCTGCGCCTTTTCGGGGTAGATATTCACCAGGGGTTTATCCAGACTTATCACTTTGAGGGCATTCTCCATATCCCCCTGGAGAAGCCGGATTAGGGAAAAGGAGAACCGAAGCCGGGAAATGGATATGAAGGGATCTTCCTCACTAAAAGCAAGATCGGTATTTTCAGTGTTATTATCTCTTATACGTATTTCCCGGAGATCGAGAATGCCAAAAATAGAAGGGCCCATGGAAGCGTATTCGATTTTAATGTTGAAATATTCTTCTCCCATGTTGATAAGGTAATCACGCAGGGTGAGCATCTGTTCCCGGATAGTTTTTTGCAAGGGCCGGACCACGACCGTGGTTCCGCTTACCAGGAATACGAAGATGAGAATATTGATGATTATGGCAGCCGGCTTTTTCGGTATATTCCTCATGAGACCCATTTTTCCATATCTATTATCGGCTTGTTTGCAAATTAGCCCTTGGATTTATCAAGAATTCCTTATACCATATAACAAAGAAGCTATGTTTATTATACATAATTTTGCGGTTTTTGAGGGGGGAGACGGGAGCGGGACTACCACCCAGCTGGGTCTTTTACGGCGGCGCTTTGACGCTTCAAAGACGGCCCTGCCGGCGCTTCACGCCACCTTTGAACCCAGCGACGGCCCTGTGGGCGCCCTGATCCGCTCCGCCCTGAAGGGGGAACTTCCCCTGAAAAAAGAAACTATTGCCCGGCTTTTTGCCGCCGACCGGAATGAGCACCTCTACGGCAGGGGTGGGGTGCTGGAGCGCTCCGGGCAGGGGGAGTTGGTGATTTCGGACCGTTATACCCTGTCTTCCCTGGTATACCAGGGCATTGACTGCGGCGAGGAACTTCCCCGTTCTTTGAACGAGGCCTTCCCCGGACCGGAATTGCTCATATTCTTCGACCTGGACCCTGAAATTGCCCAAAAAAGGCTTGAAGGCCGTCCCGGCCGGGATATCTACGAATACCTGGAATTTCAGGTTAAGGTGCGGGAACGGTACAAGGCCTTGCTACCGGAATATGAAAAGGCCGGGGTATGGGTGGAACTGGTGGACGCGTCGCAAAAACCGGAGGAAGTGGAACAGGAGGTGTGGAGGGCCCTGCAAAAAATGCCGATATTTAAGCCATAGGATTAGGGAAAAGGATGAAGGCTGTTAAGTATCTTCTCTGGGGCATTATTTTTTTTGGTTCGGTTTTACCCCTCAACGCGTACCTGGTCCGGTACAAGGAACAGTACTACAGGCTCTACCACCTTCATTATATTCAATATCCCGACGATTCCATGGAAAATATCTATTGGCTGGAAAAAGCGGCCAAGGCGGATTTTGCCAACCCCCTTTACGCCGTTGCGCTTATTGAAGATGAAACCCAGTGGGAAAAGTACCGCTACCTTTTTATGATGCACATCAACCTCAAGCTCATTGAACAGTACCTTTACCTGGGGAATAAATGGAATAAGCGGAACGCGTATTTCTACAACGCCCCCTGGAAGGAACAGAACCTGGAGAGTCTTGAAACAGCGGAAACCTGTTTCCGTACCGCCCTCTATTACTGGAAGGACGCCCGGGAATGGGCCGAAAAATCTCTTGATCGCCGTTTCCGCTGGATCAACCTCAGAAATGTTCAGTTCTGGGAAGACGAGGCCGGCAGGATCGAAGACGGAAAACTGAACTACGAAAAGATCATAGGCAGGGAACTGGATCTGCTAGAAAAGGTACGGGAAAAATTCCAGTCCATGGACGAGAACACCTACTGAGGCAGGGCGGGATTTTCGGGCCAGAAGTGTTTGGGGTAGCGTGGTCCAGATGTCATATAAAGGATTAAAAGAGTTCTTCCTGATCTGTCTTGCTTTTTTTGCCGCCCTTTTTTGGTTTTTTTGCTGTTGTTTCGTCCGCACCGGCTTTTTTCTCCAGCTCCTTTGCCAGGGCGGGGTTTGCAAGCAGGGACAGAAACTGTTCTTCCCCGATAACCGGGATCCCTAAATTCCGGGCCTTAAGGTTTTTGCCGGAATTGGAAGAAGAATCCTTTGCCACAAGGAAGGAAAGATCTTGTACCACAGAAGATTTTGCGCTTCCCCCCAGGGCCTTGATCTTCTCTTCCGCCTGATTGCGTTTCATGGCTGAAAGCTCCCCGGTAAAACAGAAACTGTAACCCTTTAAGGGCTGGGATTCAGGGGCCGGGGGAGGGGCAACGGAGATAATCCCCTTTTCAAGGATACCGTCGATTTCACCGGAAGTTTCCCGGAGGCCGTCGTAAATGGTCTTGGCGGTAATTTCCCCCAGGCCGTATACTGCGGCAAGCTCCTCAATGCCCGCGTTCCGCAGTTTTTCCAGGGTGTCGTAACCGGCCTGAACCACCTTTTCCATGATGAGTTCCCCTACTCCCTCAAAGTCAAAACCGGCAATAAAGGCCGCAAGACTGATCTCCCTGGGTTCCCGGATATGGCGTACTACCTTTGCCGCGGAAAGCTCTCCCATGCGTTCGTATTCGGACAGTTCTTCTGCCGTCAGGGTATAGATATCAGGAAGACTCATGACCCTGCCCTTGTCAAACAACTGTTGAATGAGCTTATCTCCCAATTCCCGGATGTCCAGTACCGAGGCCCACTTTTGTATGCGGTGCAGGATCCGTTTTGGGCATGAGGGGTTGGGACAGAAAAGCCTCGTCCCCGCGTCCTCCAGTTTTGTACCGCAGCTTCCGCAGATTTCGGGGAATGTAATTTCTTCTTCCCCGGGAGAATCCGCGCCCTCTTTTACCAGTTCCCCATGGAGGGCAATCCCTTCGATTTTCGGGATGATCTCCCCGCGTTTTACCACCGTTACGGCCGAGCCGATCTTAAGGGCCATGGCGCGGATCATGCCGGGGTTGTTGAGATTGGCCCGCTGAACGGTGGTTCCCGCAAGGCGCACCGGGTCCACAATGCCGATGGGGGTATAGGTAGCCCCCGACTCGCTCCACTCCACAGCTCTGAGTATGCTTACCGCGGTCTCCAGGTCAAACTTAAAGGCGATCTGTTTTTCCGGCCGCGCCCGCCTGAGATCGGTCATGTCTGTGGCCCTGTCCTTGACCACCAGGCCGTCTATGTCCACCAAAAGATCCTTCCGCCTTTCCGCTACTTCGGCGCGATAGGAAACAATCTCTTCCGCATCGGCGAACTCCCGGCTTTCGGTTGTCTGGAACCCCCTTTTTTTAAGCCATGTGATTTTTTCAATTTCATCTTTAAAATAAAAATCATCTCCCCCTGAGGCGGCATCATAGGTTATAAGGGAAAGGTCTTCACAGCCCGCCCCATCCTTGCGGCGCATGATCCCATTGGCGGCATTCCGGCAGTTTGCCTTGTCCGCATACTTGTTCCGCCACACCTCATGGGTCATCACCACTTCTCCCCGAATGCCCCCGGTAAACTGAACATCAAGCTCCGACAGTACTCCTGTCATGCGTTTTGCGTTTTTAGTAATTTCATCACCCATGATCCCATCTCCCCTGGTGATGGCCCTTTTCAGCGCCCCCTTTTCATACTGAAGTTCCAAACTCGCCCCGTCCAGTTTGTACTGCACCACATAGGAGGAAAAGTTCATTTTTGCGGCCCATTCAAGGAATTCGGCGGGATTGGCCGCCTTTTCCTGACTTCCCATGGGGATAATATGTTTTGCCTTGGGAAATCCGTCGGTATCATCGGCGCCCACTTTTTTAAGGAGAGGATTACCGGGATCGAGGGCTTTTAATTCATCCCAGAGCTGATCGAACTCGGCATCAGAAATTTCCGCTTCACCGTTATAATATGAATCTATATACCGCCGCAGGAGGCGCTCTAACGCGCCGGTTCTTTCATTGTCTTTCATGGTAAACTCCATATTCTTAAAGTAACGCCGATTTATTCTTGAGGATCGAAAGTTCCCCTCTTGGTAAAAAACAATTCCCGGACCAAATGGCTCTTTTCCCTGCCTTTGCGTTCAAATTTAGTTTCGGGCCGCCAGGCTTGAGGAGCGGCAAACCCCCCGGGATTCGCGGCATAGGGATTCTGTAGAGCCGGAGTTTCCGATAATTCCCGGAGAGCCCATTGAGCATAATCCTCCCAATCGGTAACCATGTACACATAAGCGCCTGTTTTCAGTTTCCGGGCTAAAAGGTCTGTGAAAGGCCGGGTAATAAGACGGCGCTTCCGGTGCCGTTTTTTAGGCCAGGGATCGGGGAAGAATACATGAATCCCCGAAAGGGACGCGTCTGCAATTAATCCCCGCAGAACTTCTACCGCATCATATTCAATTATCCTGATATTGGAAAGCCGCCTTTTGTCTATTTCCCAGAGGAGCCGCCCTATTCCCGGACGGTGCACTTCCACTCCCAAATAATTTTGTTCCCGGTTTGATTCGGCTATCATGGCGGTAGCGACGCCCATGCCGAAACCAATTTCGAGGGTTACCGGATTGGTGTTGCCAAAGAGCTGGGTAAAATCGCAATGCTGTAAAGGCTGGGGAAAAGGCAGTCCGTAACGGGGGAAAAATTCCTCATAACACCGTTTTTGGGCCGCACTCATCCTCCCTAAACGGAGTACATAGCTTTTAATACCGCGCCCTTCCCCGCCGGAACAGGACCGCCGCCCGTTTTTTTCCGTTTCAATGTTATTCATAAAATATTACTGTAGGCGAACCACATCCGTCAGGGCGGCGGTGAAATATTCATCGTCATCTGCCCAAAGGGCTAATCCGCGGGTATTGGCAGGCAAATCCAATTCCGACAGGGCGCCAAGAAATCTATCCAGGGACAGGTAGCTTATATAATTACCCTCAGTATCATAACAAACAAGGTAATGATTGGGGTATCCCGAATCGACGGTAAAAATACCGTTTTCAATGGTAAAAAGCGGGAAAGGAAAACGGGGATCCTCGGGCGCGTCAAAGGTAAAATAGCGTTCCGTTTTCTCACCCCCCTTATCCACCAGTACCGCACGGAACTGACCCCGGGGAAGGTCTTCATTCTCCATCATGGCAATGCTATGACTTCCAATCCAGGTTTTCTGGTCAATCGCAAAACTAACCCAGTCGTCGGAAGTAAGATGCCAGAACAGCCCTTCCCGGTCATGGTAAAGATACAAATCCGCAAGATCCTCGATTCCATCATCATCATCGGGAAGTATAAAAAAGGAATACCGCTCTTCCCGCTGTTCTTCACCCTGAAAATACACCAGGCGCAGGGAGCCGAAGGGAATTTTAGGCGGCGTCCGGGAACAGGAAAAAAAGGGCAGCAAAGAAAAAAGGGCCGGAAAAACCCCATATATGAAGGAGAATGCGACCCGCCGTTTCCGGCTTTTGGAGAACCATGCCGCCGGTAGAAGTTTCTTACCGAAAAAACGGTGTAAAATCCGAATCATAATGACAATAATACGATGGATTTTGAAAATGTCAAATTTTGCCCTGGGTTTTCCTTCATTGACGCAGACAGGGTACTCTGACTATTCTAAACAAGTGAAAGTTTCGATTAAACGCGGCGCATACCCGCCCATGTACCGCTTAGCCTTAGTCTTAATTCCCTTTTTCCTCCTCTTCTCCTCCCCGTGGGCCGCCGCCTTGGATTCCGGCGAAGAACGGGAAAAACTCCTCGCTATTTTCAGGGACGAGGGGATCGCCTATGAAGAACGTATGGTGGAGTTGGACGAGGAAAACTCAAGCAAGGTTCTCTGGGTGATGATTCCCGGGTCCTCTGATACCGAATCGGAAGATAATCCATCCTTTCTGAGCCAGGATATACCGGCGGAACTGGAAGAAATCAACATCCCCTTTGAGCTTCCCGAGGAGAGTTTTATCCTTGTCATCCCGTTACGGGGCGCCGGCGGCCTTGGAGCCCCAGATGGGATCCGAAGGATCATCGAAGCTCCGGATCCCGGTTCCCCTCTTGTAAACGATCTTTCCTGGGGAACTGAGACGGGCCTGAACTTTATCCGGGAAGCGCTGGAACGGAATATAGGGCGGAATATTGTTGTTATCTTTTTAGAGGAGAACTCCATCCAGGAAAGAACACAAGCGGCGCCGGAAAACGGCGACAGCGGAGAGGCCCTTGTTCAGAACACCCCTTTCCCGGTCTTGCAAGACATCTACTCCTCCCTGTATGATCCGGAAAATTCGATAGTTGTATTTCTGGATTTTCCCGCGCCTCCCGGGGCTTTGCGTCTTTACCACGGTTCCTATAACAGTTTAGCTCCCCTTGATTTGGTCCGGCCCATTACGGAAATTCTCTTTCAGGAGGAAATTTCTTACACGTTCGAAAACCGGTACAATGCGCTGTATAAATTGGGCCTCTCCCAGGGGCCATCGTTTCTGGGTTTTTTTCAAAGCCGGAATGTTCCTTCCCTGTTGATTAGTTCGGGCCGCGGAAGCACAGAAGCCGGCAAGTCCCTCTCTTCTCCAACCCTTGGAAAAATTCTCACAGATTTTGCGGAAAGAGCGCAGGTGGAGATTGGCAACCAGGACGCCCATTATTCGATTTATTATTACCGGAACAGAACGGTATTCTTTTCTGAATATAATACGATTAGATTGCTGCTTCTGATAAACGGAATTGTTACCGCAGGCATATTGCTGATCTTTCTTACCCGCAGGATCAGGATGATTTTTCTGTTTCGGACGGGATTTTCCTATTCCTGGGTTTCGGTACTCTATTTTCTGGCCTTGTTCGTATCAATTCTTGCAAGTGGAGGATTTCTGTCAGCCCTAAGCGCTCTTTTCCGCCTTCCCCTTGATACTCTAAGCCGGAAAGACTTTTTGTTCTGTGTATCTTTTTCGATTCTTATAGGGATCACTCTTTTCTTCCTCCTGCCGGCCTATTTTCTTACCGCAATAAAAATACCAAAGCGCGGCGGATTTTACGGCTTTACGGCGATCTTTTTTTCTATTCTGTTTTTTTTATTCGGTATATATATTGATATTACCACTTCAGACTTCCTGGCATGGAACCTTATCTGGCTTCTGCTTGGAATGATATGGCAAAATCCTGTTCCGGCCTTTTTATTCACCCTGCTCTTAACGCTAAGGCCCGGAATTGTACTTTACAGCGCCTTGCAGGAAAGCGGCTTTACCGACGCGTTGATAAGGGCAGGCATTGCAACCACACTGGCGCTAACATTATTGCTGCTGCCATTCCTGCTTTCTCTTATGCGGGGTATGGCTTTGACCTTTCCATACAGACTAAGGAAAAAAATAACCTTCCACTTTATACGTTTTAGCGTATTTATTCTCCTTGTGATTACCTTGATACTATACATGTACCGGATAAGCATTATCCGGTAACCAATAGGAGACCAAATTTCTACAGAGTCCAGCGGAATTCAACAGAGACGGGTTTAGAAGACAGAAGCAAATCTCCTATGGGCGCTGAGAAAACAGATCTTCCGCCGCCCGTAAGTTTCCATTGAGGGGGAAGTTCCGTCACAGGGCTGCCGTTGGCGCTGTAGAGAAACACTTCTCCTGTTCCGGGAAAGTTTAATTTGAGTTCAAAAAAATAACCGTTACAAGCTTCCGTTACTAATTCTGCAAGTTCATTCTCAAAATGGACTTCCCCGTCAGCCAGGAGCAGGAAAAGACGGTTTTGCCCGTTCTCCCGGGAGAAGGAAGCGGCCTGGCCTGAAGCATCAAGAAAAGCAAGCAGGGATTCGGGAGATGAAAACCGGAGACCGGCTTTGTTATGTATCACGCCGTTTTCCCGTTTTGACTTGAAAGAAACAAGGCGCATGCCGTTTATTCTGGCGGCGCTGCGCTCAAAATCCGCCTTTCCCACAGGGACGGGGAGCCAGCGGGCATTGCCGTCCAGTTTTCCAAGGGAGTCCAGCTCCCCGGAAATACTGTAATCCAGGGTAACGAGAAACGAACCGTCTTTACGGACAGAAATATCCGCGCTTACCCCTGCGCAGGAAACAAACAAGCAAACCAAGAGCAGTATAACCGCCATATGTACTAAGAGGCTTTTCCAAAATATCAGTTTTTGGAAAGCAGCCTTGGATTTATCTAATTCTGTTCTTTTCATTTAAAACTCCTCGGAATGGATCTTCATGTCCTGGATACGGATAGGCGCTTCCTCTTCGATCATCTTGAAGGCCTTGTTCAGCACCATTTCGCCAAAACTTCGGGAATTGGAAACCACGACGCCGCCTATCTGGGCAAAGGTAAGGGAATCTTGAAGATCCACTTCGGCGGCGCTTAAATGAAAACGCCGCTGCAGCTTGTCTTTTACCGAGCGGACGATGCGCCGTTTATCTTTGATGCTTTCAACATCGGGGATTTCAAAAATTATCTGTATCATTGAGACAATCATTGTACCTCATCATTCTCCTTAAGAAGGTTTTGTTCCTCCGTATTTTCCGCTTTGGCTTTTGCATCCTGGATTATAATGCGTATTTCCTCTTTATTGCCCTCGCTTATCC
Organism: Treponema sp.; assembly: GCA_031290475.1. Taxonomy (GTDB): domain Bacteria; phylum Spirochaetota; class Spirochaetia; order Treponematales; family Breznakiellaceae; genus JAITNM01. The sequence goes on from JAITNM010000012.1 coordinate 39,552, forward strand.
TTCGTTCATCAAGCAGGGATTCCAGGGCGGTAAAATCATTGAAGCCCTTTTCAACCGCCTCCTTAAGCGTCCCAATTCCCTCTTCATTCTCACCATCCGCAATGAGGAGCACCTGGGCAATTTTAAACTGAAGCATATTCTGACTGAGTTCCCCTTCCTGAACACTGCCTTGAGAGAGGCTGCTTGATACCATTCGGTATTCCTCCAAAGCCCGGGCAAAAAATTCGCCCTTTTCCAGTACCTGGGCATATTCATAGCGGACATTATTATCCGTATTAGTTTGAAGCCACGTATTGTATGTATCCGCCGCTTCTATTTTATCTTGTTTTGCCTGAGTACGGGCCAGGAGAAGAATCGCTTCGTTATGGGTATCAAGCACTAATTCATATTTATTCAGAACTTCCTCAGCCTTGTCGTATTTTTCCATGGCGTAAAGAACCAGGGCATAATTATAGCCATTATCAAAACTTTCGGGAATAATTTGTAAAACCCGCTCGTATAAATCCTCCGCTTTGACAATATCCCCAAGTTTGATCTGGGTGTAGGACGCCGCCTTTAAGGCCGTTACATTTTCCGGGTCCTTGACAAGAACATCGTTAAAGTGACGAAGGGCTTCTTTATAGCGCCCCCGTTCAAAGGCAATCCGGCCAAGGTTGTAGTCTGTGGCGGTTTTGGTTTTATCCACCATTCTGGCCCGGTTAAGCCACTGCTCCGCTTCCTCATACTTTCCCAATTCAAAATAAGCCATTCCCAGGGTGTAATATTCTTCCGCCGAGGTAACGAGGCGTATAGACGCACAGGAAACTATCAATAACAGAAACAGTGTTATAATTGAAATAAAAAACAGAAGTGAAGTTTTTTTCATTTTTGGGCGCCCAAGACAGTCTCCTCAATTTCCCGGAGCTGCGCCCGGTAGAGGCGCGGAATATTGGAACCGTAATCGGCAATAAGCTGAATCATGTTCCGGGGATTTCCTTCCGTGTCCTTGCCGTTTATCCGGTCCCCCGCATCGCCCAACCCCGGCAGGATATATGCCGAATGGTTCAGTACCGGGTCCATCCAGAGGGTATAAACCCTGCAGTTGTCCAGGGCCCGTACCGCCCGAAGGGCTCCCTTGAGCGCGGAAATGACATTGAAAAACTGGACCGACCGGGGCCTTATTCCCTGATCCAGGAGGTATTTTACCACCGTGACCAGGCTCCCCCCGGTGGCGTTCATAGGATCTGCGAAGATTAGATCTTTGTCATCAAGTTTTTCCAAATCAAAATATGATTTGTCAAGATCGAGGATATATTCCATATCATATTCGTTTTTACGCTCATCCCGTTTTATTCTGAACAGCGCAAAAGGAGAAACATACCCATGGGAGGAATACTCCTCAATCTCCTTGGACATTATCATGGAAGGGAGCAGGGCGCCCCTGAGCAGAACGCACATCACCGTATTTTCGATCTGAATGTCGATGTTGGGGATCTTATGCACCGCGTAATTTTGAACCGGTACGGTAACCGGGGTTTTTACAATAAGGTAATTCTTGTTTGTTACCGAAGCGCCTCCGTAAGCCAGCTTGAAGAGCATTTCGTAGGCCCGCTGGATATAGTATACAAATTCCTCTCTTCCGGTCCTGACATCCCGAACTTTGGCAATGAGCCGGGAAGCCTCGGCATGGCTTTCCTGGGCGGTTAAAAATGAATACACATTGATATTAGGCTCGGTCTTGCAGATCTCCTGCATCAGATCGCCCATTCCGTTATAGAGCCCTATGAGGTTATCTTCCGCCCCTTTCCGTTCAATTACCGGCCGGGCGGCCGAAAGGAGGGTAAAACTCTTCATCACCTCCTGGTAAAATTTATCCATCCGGGAAATATACGCCTTGTCGGAATCGGT
>JAITNM010000017.1 GCA_031290475.1 Treponema sp.
TACCTGGGCTGGCGGACCATTAACGCGGTAATAGTAGACGCGCCGGAAAAACTGGTAAAACTGGAACTGGAGATAGAAGAAAATGTCCAGCGGAGGGATTTTACCGGAGAAGAACTGGCAAAAGCAACCAAACAGCTCTATAGACTGAGGAACCCCGGTTTTTTCCGCCGGCTTTGGAACGCCATTGTCCGGTTCTTTAAATGGCTCTTCCGGATAAACGAATAGGAAATTGCCGTAAGACTGTAGGGCGTCCTCTAGAAAACACAAAATAAGTTGTATATAATAAATAAAAATGGGGGGGGTGAGAATTCTCATTTTAAGGGTATCTTGTGCTGCAGATCATTAAATCCATCAGAATTTCAATTGAACAATTCATAAACAGCCTTAATCTTGGAATGCGATCCAAGCTTATCCTCATATTCCTGGTAATTAAAATTATCCCCCTGGTTATTCTCACCGTTCTGGCCTGGAATCAGGCCCGTGTGCTGGGAAAAGAACTGAACCGCCGCACCCAGGCGCTGGTCAAGGAAGCGAATGAAGCCCTGATTACCACCGGGAATATTGCGGTAGAAGACTCGGTGATAGCGCTAAACATCTCCGCCACCGAACAGTTAGAACGGAGGAGTACGGACCTTGCCCGCCGGGTGGCGGAATTCCTCTACGAACGGGACGATGACATTCTGTACGCTGCGGGACTTGAACCAACCGAGGCGGCCTACCGTCATTTTCTGGATCATAAAAAAAGCCCTATCGTAAAACAGCAGGAATGGATACTCGCGGAGGACGGTAAATCATGGATTCCCAGGGCGCCTTTAAAAACAGGTTTTTATTCCGCTTCATCCAACGAGGAAAACAACACCAACTATCATAATCTCCCCAAAATTCTCTGGGAGACCGAAGAGCTGCCCCTCTACCTGGAAATGACCTACGTTGATCTTCAAGGTAACGAAATGGTAAAGGCCGTTTCTTCGGACCAAATGGATAAAACCCGGAAGAACGTTGCTAACCGCCTCAACACCTATGTAAAGGCAGAGACCTATTTTGAGGAACTCAAAAATCTGAAACCCGGAGAGATCTACGTTTCCGATGTGATCGGCGCCTATGTCCCCTCCCGTCTCATCGGCATGTATACCCCGGAAAACGCCGAAGAGCGGGGACAGGTATTCAGGCCCGAAGAAGAAGCCTACGCCGGGCGGGAAAATCCCAACGGCAAGCGCTTTAAGGGGATCATACGCTGGGCCGCGCCTGTCGTGCGCGGGGGCAGGATCGCAGGCTATGTAACCATGGCGCTGGATCACGACCATATTATGGAGTTTGTTGATCACGTAACGCCTATGAACGAACGTTACGTAGAAATGCCCAGCGCCTTTGAGGGAAACTACGCCTTTATTTGGGATTACCGGTGCCGCAATATCTGCCACCCCCGTCACCATTCCATCGTAGGTTTTAACCCGGAAACCGGCGAGCCCGAAATACCCTGGCTGGAAGACCGGATCTACAATGAATGGCAGGCCTCAGGACTCCCCTACACTGAGTTTATTAAAGACGTCCCCGCCTTCCAGGCCCAATCCAGATCCAAAAAGCCCGCCCCGGAATTAACCGCCAAAGGACTCGTGGGCCTTGACGGACGTTACCTCAATAACGCCCCCCAGTGCACAGGCTGGTTTGACCTTACGAAGGAAGGCGGCTCCGGTTCCTTCCTCATCCTCTGGAGCGGCATCTGGAAGCCCAACACCGCCGCTACCATTCCTTACTATACCGGTAACTATGGAAAAACCAAGCGGGGGTTTGGTTTTGTAGCCATAGGCGCCGGACTCGAAGATTTTCAGCGCCCTGCTCTGCAAACCAAGGCGGCGCTGGACTCAGTTATCGGAAAGGCGGATCAAACCCTGATAAGCGCCGCAGGGGATGCCCGAAAGGCTATCTCCAATAATTTACTGCGCACCACAGTATCCCTGCTAATTTCCGCAAGTATAATGATCCTGTTTGTGGTAATAGTCGCTATCTGGATGGCGTCATCCTTTACGAACAGCATTACCGGGCTAAACAACGGCATTTCCCGGTTCCGCTCAGGAGAGCGGCAGTTCCGGTTCAATTCCCCGGTAAAGGACGAAATCGGCGTCCTGGCGGATTCCTTTGACGAAATGGCCGACAGTTTGGTTGCCGCCGACCGGAATCCTCTGGTCATTATTAATATGGAACAGAAAATAATCTACGCCAATCAAGGCGCCTTGGAAGCCATGGGAAAACTACTGGAGGAAGTTATCGGCAGACCTTACCGCGAATTCAGCCGGTATCCGCCGGATCCCCTCTACAATCCCATTATCGCCCTTAAGGAAGGATGGAAACCGGAGATCTTCTACGTTTCTGACAGGGATCAGTTTATCCGGGGAAAGGCTACCTACCTTAAAGATAAAGACAGAAACAATATCGGCTATATAATCACTACCCTGGATGTCACCGAAATGGTCAACCAGCAGAAAGAACTGGAAAGAGCGGTCACCGAGGCAAACAACGCCAATGCCCACAAAGGTGAATTCCTGGCACGGATGAGCCATGAGATCCGTACCCCCATGAATGTCATCATTGGGATGACCAATATCGTAAAAAAACTGCTTGCGGAAGACTCTTTGGATTTGAATACGATATTGAACAACATCAGCCAAATTGAAGTTTCTTCCCAGCACCTCCTGGGACTCCTCAATGACATACTGGATATTTCCAAGATCGAAGCAGGCAAGATTGAGCTGAGCAGTGAACCGGTAGATCTGCTTAAGCTCGCCAACACGGTTGTTACGATCATCAAACCCCGGTGCGACGAAAAGAACATCACCTTTGATACTCATTTTGATCTGCCCCGCACGAGCCACCTCTGCGATCCTTTAAGGCTCCGCCAGGTACTGATAAACCTTTTGGGAAACGCGGTAAAATTTACCCCCGAAGTAGGAAGGGTGTCCTTCTCTATTGTCGTCAATAAGAGAAACGCGGGCATATCCTGGGTTACATTCTCGGTAAAGGACACGGGTATCGGTATTTCGGAGGAAGCCTTACAAAACCTCTTTAAGCCCTTTGAACAGGCCAATAAGGGGATTACCCAAAAGTACGGCGGCACAGGATTGGGACTTGTCATTTCCAAAAGCATTGTGCAGCTCTTCGGGGGAGACATTACCGTAAGAAGCAATGTGGGCGAGGGAAGCGAGTTCTTCTTTGAACTTACCCTCCAGGAAATAGCCTCCGAAGACGAAGAAGAAATCGCCGTAGAGAACATCAAGGACAAGCTCCAGGGCAAGCGGGCTCTTTTGGCGGACGATGTGGCTATCAACAGGATGATCGCCATCAGCCTCCTGGAAGAAACGGGAATAGAAATTGATGAGGCGGAAGACGGCGTTCAGGCGGTTGAGCTTTTCAACAAATCCGCACAGGATTACTACGACATCATTTACATGGATATCCAGATGCCCAATCTGGACGGTTACAGCGCCACTGCCCAAATCCGCGCCCTGGAAAGGCAGGACGCAAAAACGATCCCCATTGTGGCCTTAACCGCCAACGCCTTTAAAGAAGACATTGACAAGGCGATTACGAACGGCATGAACGCCCATCTGGCCAAACCCCTGGAGCCTGATAAGATGATGGAAGTAACCCTCCGCCTGCTTAGGACCCGCGCAGAAATAATATGACCGATTGGTCATATTATTTCCTTATTGCTTAAGCAATTAGAATAAAATGCATGGCATTTTATTCCTGCGCGGGTCCTTAGAAAGAACAGTTAAACCTTCCTATCCCGGTCTTCCCCCTTCTTTTCGAAATGAGAGAACTCCATGGTAAACACGGCCCGGCCCTGGCTTACGCTGCGCAGGGAAGTCATAAAACCGAACATCTTGGCCATAGGCGCCTGGGCTTTAATCTCGTCGGCAGAGGGCTTTGAGTCCATGCTCATCACCTGCCCTCCCTTCTGGGTGATCAGGCTTATCACCTCTCCCACAAATTCCTTGGGACTGGTTAAATTTACCGCCATGATTGGTTCCAAAAGAACCGGCGCCGCAGTACGGCAGGCTTCGTCTACCCCCAAGCTGGCGCAGGCCTCGAAGGCGAATTCCGTGCCCGTAAGTTCCGAGTAACCGATATCCGTTACGGTAATGCCCACATCAATGCAGGGATAGCCCAGGACAATGCCCCCCGAAAAAGCGCCCAGCACTCCCCGCTGAATGGCGTTGTATATTCCCTCGGGGATCTCCTTTCTCCGCACCGTACAACGGTATTTGTTGCCCTGCCCCCGTTCCAGGGGCTCTGCTTTTATGGTCAGGGCGGCGGCATTTTCCTTCCCCGCAATGGTACGGGAAAATTCTTCCCTCCGCTCCACGGTGTTACTGATCGACTCCCGGTAGGTAACCTGGGGGTTCCCCACTTTGGCGGCTAGGTTGTACTCCTTGAGGATACGGGTAACCAGTACATCCAGGTGGAGTTCCCCCATACCAGATATGATGAGCTGGCCCGTCTCCTCATTGTCTTTGGTAGTAAAAGTAGGATCTTCCTTCGACAGTAATGCTAAAATCTCTTTTAGTTTTTCCTGTTCCGACATAGTCCGGGGTTCTATCGACACCGAAATCACAGGCTCGGGAAACTGCATTTTTTCAAGGACCACCGGCCACCCTTCACTTCCAATAGTGTCTCCGGTCTGGGCAAATTTCATCCCGATTATCACCCCTATGTCCCCTGCGGCGAGTTCATCCACGCTCTCGCTCTTATTTGAATGCATACGCAAAATACGGTTTGCCCGTTCCCTTTTTTTCTTACCCACGTTAAAAACCGCTGTTCCGGGTTTTAAGGTTCCCGAGTACATACGGATATAACAGAGACTCCCCGCCTCCCGATCATTCTGAATCTTGAACACCAATCCCAGGGGTATACCCTTCGGGTCACAAGGTATCGGTAAATCCTCTTCTTTTTTTAAATTATGGCCGATTGCGGGGGCAATTTCGTCCGGCGCGGGCAGGTAGTCCACCGCCGCATCGATCAAAGGCTGGACGCCCATATTCCGCCTTGAAGCGCCGGCAAACATGGGAAGCAGGTCCCGGTTCAGCACCGCTTTCCGCAGTTCCCCGCGGATAAGGGCCGTGGGGAGTTCCTCACCGGCAAGGTACTTTTCAGTGATACTGTCGGAAACCGCGGAAAGGGCGTCAATGAGCTTTTCCCGCCACTGCCGGACAAGCCCTTCCCGCTCCGGCGCGACAGGGCTGTAGAGGATCTGTTCTCCATCGGTGGCCGCATCCCAGCGGATCTCCCGCAGGTCAATTATATCAATTACCCCTTCAAAGCCGCCTTCCCTGCCTATAGGGATCTGAAGCGCTACGGTCTTAACCCCCAATTTTACCGTAACGTCTTCCAGGGCTTGAAAAAAATCCGCCCCTACCCGGTCCATCTTATTCACATAACCGATACAGGGCACCTTGTAGCGATCCGCCTGGCGCCACACCGTTTCTGTCTGGGGCTCCACCCCGCGTACCGCGTCAAAGATCACCACCCCCCCGTCCAGTACCCGGAGAGACCGTTCCACTTCGGCGGTAAAATCAACATGACCGGGAGTATCAATTATATTAATCTGATACTTGGGAACCCCCGGCTTTACGTCTTCGGCAGCGCCGTATTTTCTCTGCCAGTAGGTAGTGGTAGCGGCGCTCTGGATAGTGATTCCCCTTTCCTGCTCCTGCTCCATCCAATCCATAATGGCTTCTCCGTTGTCAACCTCGCCGATACGGTGGCTTTTCCCGGTGTAGTAGAGGATACGTTCGGTAGTGGTAGTCTTTCCGGCGTCGATATGGGCCATGATGCCGATATTCCGCATAAATTGCAACATCAACAGAATTCCTATTTTTTTCCTGAATGCAGGGTCAGGTTCAACCGTCCCTGATTTGCCTTGATAAGAGTATACCACAGGGTTTTCTTTTTGGTAAGCTCCGGGCTTTTACGGCCTACGGCTTTGAGTTTCTCGAATATGGTAATAGCGCTCTTTGAAGCAAAATAGGTTTTAAGGTAATTTCCGTTGAAGATCAATCCCGCCTTTTCATCAATTTCCTTCTCAATCGTAACTTCATAGTTTCGGAGCAGCATGTCGTACTTCTCCGCAATGGCCTTTGCGTAGTCCATAACGAGTCTGTCAAATTGGGGTATGTGTTCCATAATCGAAAGAAGGTTCTTGAGCTGGGCTATGGCGGCGGCATAGTCTTCCGTGATGATATAGGTTTTAAGGGCCATCTGGCAGAGCTGAACAAAAATATTGTTCGTGATTGTCTTGCCGGCGGTATCGGCGCCCCGGACGAAAACATAGGTATGCTCCCCGGAGCCGTCGGAAGCCCCCCTGTCCGCTACCTGGAAAGGCGGCATGGCCCAGGAGACCTTAATAAGGAGTTCCAGAAGATCTGAAAATATTTTCTGCTCCCAGTGATTTTCCTTTACCGTACTGAACAGGGTGACCAGGGCGTCACTGAATTTCTCCTTGTACCGCTCCTCGGCATTGAACACCGCTTCGCAGGTGGGAAGCATGACCCCCTTAAATTCAATCAGCCCGGTATCAAGAAAATACACCGCATCGTGCCTGTAGAGGCTGCATTTTTCAGGTTCGGAATTTTCCTTCATGTAACTCATCTGCACCTGTTTGGTCACCATGATCCGGTTATCCTTGGAAGAAAGTTCGTTAGCCCGCATCTGAAGCCGGGCGCCGGAATTGAGGAGAAACCCCGAAAGGGCCCCCTGCTCGGTTATGATGAGGGGGCTCGAGGTGTTCCCCCCGGTGATTCCCGCGGAAAGCTTTAATACCGGCAGAAATGCCGCGTCTCCGGTACGATAGACAGGGATATTGGGATCGTTTACCACATTGGTTTTGTTGAAGTAGTCCATAATGGCTACAGCGGCCGTCAGGGCGTCCGTGGCGCTGGCAGCCACGACTACAATCTCGTCCCCCCGCTCCCGCTGGCTTACCGCCTGGCACTTGCTGGAAATTTCACGTATTTCGTTGTTAATAGCCCGGTCCAGGATATGGAGCATAGAGAGATTTTTCCGGGATTCCTGGCAGAATTTCGTGTACCCATGGATATCCATCATCACCACATAGAGGTTTGATATGGAGAGGGTACGTTTGAGGTCCCCTGCTTCGGGGAATTTTTGATCCGGAATAACAAGTTCTTTCCAGAGCCGCTTATGGGTTACCGGAGACATCTGGGCAAAAAAGCCCCAGTTCAGTTTCTTAATAAGTTCAAACGCCCGAACCATGGATTGGTACGTCCGTTTGTCTTTTAAGATAGGAGCGGCAAATTCAACCAGATCGGAAAATGCAATGATTTCACGACTGATGATCCTGTCGTACAAAAAACAGAATAGTTCAGCTTCCGATACCGATTCGTTATATTCACTCAGATCTTTCATGATATTTATGGCTCAATTAAAAGTGATAGTTGAGTCCGTTCCAAAATCCGGTATTTTGGAACCCCTGCTTTGGTTAACTCAATTATACACGCAAAACGCCTGTTTTAAAAGCTCTCAAAACCACAATTCTATCCCCCTGGCTATTATAACAAGAATAATGTATATTGGAACCAGAGGAGGGGTTCTATGGAAACCGTAACATCTTTAAATGACTCCGGAATCGCTTTAACAGAGGCTAACCGTCCAAATGAAGCCATACCCCTGTTCCGTAAGGCCCTGATCATGGATCCCCAAAACCCCTTTCTCTGGACCAACCTCGGTATCGCCCAACAGCGTACCGGTGATTATGAAGAAGCCATGGCCAGTTTTCGCCGGGCGGTAGGTATTGAAGATGCCCTGGCGGACCCCTGGGTCTCCATGGGGCTCATTTTTTACGAAATGGAACAATTTGAGGAAGCGGAAGAATGCTATCAGTCCGCCCTGTTGCGGGAAGAAGGGGATCCCAAAACATGGAATAACCTGGGGGTGCTCTACTTTACCGAAGGGAGCTATGAGGAAGCCCGGCATTGTTTTGAGGAAGCGGTAACCCTTGCCCCTCTGTACTATGATGCCCTCTACAACCTTCGGGACACGTGCCGGGAGCTGCGAGACTACCGGGCCGCGTCGGAATTCGGGAGGATCCTCTCGGAAATGGAAAACCGGTAATCGCCGGAACCTCTTTTGGAGTAGCTCGATGAAAATTCTCTATATTGCGGAAATCGTTGGTAAGGCGGGGATTCATGCGGTTAAGAAGGGGCTTTCGGGACTAAAAAAAGAAACCGGCGCTTCCTTTGTAATTGCCTGCGCCGATGGCGCTACCGGCGGGAACGGCCTGGGGCGGAACCACGCGGCGTACCTCCACAAGCTGGGGGCCGATGTGTTAACCTGCGGGGAGTGCTGCTTCTACAAAAAAGACCTGGTGGAAAATATCGAAAAACTGCCCTTTGTGCTCAGGCCGGAAAACCTCAACAGCGCCGCGCCGGGCCGGGGCATGCGGTCGTTTAAAACGGGAAATGTAAAAATAGCCGTACTGGTCCTCCTGGGGCAGAGCGGCTTTACCCGCCTCCACGGTAATAACGCCATTGCCTCCCTTCCGGTCCTGCTTGAACGGCTCCGCCAGGAAACGCCGTATATCATCATCGACTACCACGCCGGGGCTACGGCCGAAAAAGGCGCCCTCTTTGCCGCGGCGGACGGCAAGTGTTCGGCGGTAATAGGCTCCCACTGCCGGGTCCAGACCGCCGACGAGACGGTACTCCCCGGGGGAACCGCGGTGATCACCGACGCGGGGAGGACCGGGAGCGCCGAATCTGTGGGGGGCGGGGAGATCCAGGGCCGGATTCAGGAATACCTTACCGGGATTCCTGACTGGACCCGGGAAGCTTGGGAAAAACCCGAATTCCAGGGAGTCCTCCTGGACCTTAAAAACGACGGACGGGCGGCTTCCATTACCCGGATTAAACGGGCAGTAGAACCTATGCCCATACCCCCGGTGCGGTCCAAAGACGGCGGCGCAGACGACGGC
>JAITNM010000072.1 GCA_031290475.1 Treponema sp.
CATATTTTTCATACCAGTAATAAAGCGGTTTGGGATTTTGTCAATTCTTTTGTGCCCTTTAACCGTCTTACCCTTGATAATAACTATTTTGACGATGAGTACCAGGGCATTCCCATAGGCGGCTATAATAAATTGATTGACGGCCTGCTTGACGGAATTGAGTGCCGCACAAACACCGATTTCTTTTTTGACAGACTGACTTTGGAAGCACTTGCCAAGAATATCGTTTATACCGGTAAATTAGATGAGTTTTACAATTATCAATATGGGAAACTGGAATACCATACGCAAGACGGAATAGAACTGTCTTCTCCGAAAAGTGATAACCATAACAGGGCGATTTCCGCCCATTACCGGCGGATTGCGGGCAGAGAACCGAATGTTATTTTCGGCGGCAGGCTGGCGGAGTACAAATACTATAACATGGACGAATTGATCGAAAAGGCCCTTTTGATGTGGGAATAGCTTCCGCGGACGGCAGGGATATCTTACATTTTTTGGCCTTTTAATGTATACTTTTTAGTGTGAAACAACACAAAAACCGGTTTTTTAACACCACCGGCCCCTGTAACCCGGAAGATCATTATATGCTTCCTCCCGAGGAACGGTTGGTGGGCGCCCAGCTGCACCGCTATATAGAGGATAAGCTCTATTGGGTACTTCACGCTCCCCGGCAAACCGGGAAGACCACCTTTCTCCAAAGCTGGATGCGAAAGATCAATACCGATAATAAAGCGGTATCGTGCTATGTCAGCGTTGAGCGCTGTCAGGGGCTAACCGAGCCGGGAAAAGCAATGCCGGCTCTTCGCAACGCGATCCGCAAATACGCCCATGGGTATAAGCTTCCCGAGCCCCAGGCCGGAACGAATGATCCTGCCAGCATGTTAAGCGAGACCCTGGTCAATTGGGCTGAGCTGACCGCGCCCAAACCTCTGATCGTCCTGTTTGACGAAGTGGATGTTCTCACCGGTGACGCCCTGATCAGTTTTCTGCGTCAACTGCGGGATGGTTTTGCCGATCGAGGAGCAGGCAAATTCCCCGTCTCTATTGCCCTGGTAGGCATGAGAGACCTCAAAGATTATATCACCGCAGCCAAAGGCGGCGTCCCGGTCAACCCCGGTTCCCCCTTCAATATCAAGGCCGATTCGGCATTTCTTGGAAATTTCGACAAAGATGACATAGAGCGGCTCTTTGCCCAACGCACTGCGGAAACCGGACAGCAAATCACGGCGGAAGCCCTGAACTATGTGTACGAGCAGTCCCGGGGCCAGCCTTGGATAGTCAATTCCCTATTTCAGCGGGCGACCATGCGGATACTGGACGAGTCGGGTACGGAAACGGTCACCGTCGAACATATCCTGGAAGCCCGGGAACAGATGATTCTGGCCCGGGAGACCCATTTAGATGCCCTGGCCTATCGCCTGGAAGATCCACAAATCCGCATCGTTATGGAAACCCTGATGACCGGCGAGCCTGATCCCCTGTTAGCCCAGGGCGAACCCTTCCGGCTCTGTCTTGACCTCGGCCTGGTAGCCCTTGAAGAAGGAACCCCCCAGGTTGCCAACCCCATTTACCGGGAAGTGATAGCCCGTCAAATGACCTATAGCACCCAGCTTGCCATCCCGAAGCCGGAATGGAAATGGGCAAAGTCGGACGGGACCCTGGATGTGGACTCCCTATTGAAAGAGTTCCAAATATTCTGGCGGAACAATTCCGAAGCCTGGGAAGACAGGATGAATTACCCCGAAGCGTTCCCCCATCTTCTTCTGATGGCCTTTCTACAACGGGTAACCAACGGCGAAGGCCGCATTGAGCGGGAATACGCCGCTGGCCGTGGCCGCATGGACTTGGCGATAGAATACAAAGGTGTCTGGAATATCATTGAAGTCAAGCTGCTGCGGAAAAACAGAAGTTTTGACAAGGTGAAGGAAGAAGGCCTCAAACAAGTCTGCCAATACCGTGAACGCATAGATCCTGCGGCATCTGCGTACCTGGTCATCTTCGACCGCCGCCCGGACAAGCCGGAGTGGTCAGAGCGCCTTACCTGGGATAGCAGCGGTTACAGTGCTGTAACCGTGGTTGGGTGTTAAACGTCTTATAGAATACTAAACGTACCGAAAAACTCATGAAAGGAATAATACTCGCCGGGGGAGCGGGGACGCGGCTGTACCCGATTACCCGGGCGGTCAGCAAGCAAATCCTCCCCCTGTACGATAAGCCGATGATCTACTACCCCCTGTCGGTACTCATGCTCGCCGGCATCCGGGAGGTGCTGATCATCTCCACCGCGCGGGACCTGCCGCTCTTCCGGGACCTGTTCGGTAACGGAGACTGGCTGGGGATGCGCTTTGCCTACCAGGTCCAGGAAAGCCCCCGGGGCCTTGCGGACGCGTTCATCCTGGGTGAAGGGTTCATCGGCGGCGACACCTGCGCCCTGGTGCTGGGGGATAACGTGTTCTATGGCCGGGGCTTCATTGAGACACTGAAGACCGTGGCGGGGAAGGTGGAAGGAAGCGGCGGGGGTGCGATTTTTGGCTACTAC
>JAITNM010000084.1 GCA_031290475.1 Treponema sp.
AATGTGGGGAGCCCCCTGGTGGACGCCAAGCGGAAAGCGGGACGCGTCATTGAGCCCCTGGACCGGCTTTACAAGGACGAAGTCCGCCGCCTGGGCCGGCTCCTGGGCGTTGACGAGGATGTGGTCCGCCGCCACCCCTTTCCGGGGCCGGGCCTTGGGGTGCGCATTCTGGGGGAAGTAACCGGGGAGAAGTGCGACATACTCAGGGAGGCCGACGCCTTATTTATAGAAGAACTCAAGAAGCGCCGGGGCGAAAGCGGGTCGAGTCTTTACGACGAGATCTGGCAGGCCTTTGCGGTGCTCCTCCCTATCCGCTCCGTGGGGGTCGCCGGGGATGTCCGCAAATACGGCTGGGTTCTGGCCCTCAGGGCCATAGTCAGCGCCGACGGCATGACCGCCGACGTCTACCCCTTCCCCACAAAAGATCTTTTGGAAATATCAACCCTCATCACCAACTCGGGAAAAGACATAGGCCGGGTAACCTACGATATATCAAGCAAACCCCCGGCTACCATAGAATGGGAATAAAAGGCGGAGGTTTGCACAAACCCCCGGCTACCATAGAATGGGAATAAAAGGCGGAGGTTCATTAATTACGGGATCCTTTGGCCGCGAAAAATAAGCGTGTTGCCGTGGGCGGCGGGGTGTTCCCGTATCTCAAAGGCGTTTCCATCAAAAGTAATTCTTACATCTATCCCTTCGCGGTCCGCCCTGACAAGCGGCGCCAGGCAGCGCTCAACAATGTTCCGCTCTATGGCGGTGTTTATACCGGGATTGGCGTATAGTGTGCAGTCAAGCCGTACTGTGCGCTGCGCCGGCGTCTTACCGCCACGGGAGTATATTGTTTTTGCGCTTTTCCGGGGGTCTAAAAAAAATGAAAAAGAGGCGTTTTCGCCGATAGTGAATTCATCGGGGGCGAATTCACCGCAGGTGAAATACCAGCCGAAATCTTGTCCGGTCTTGTCTTTGGTGAAGGTTAAAACGGCTGGGATTTGCCCAGTCAATAGCAATGGCAAAGCGGGATTATAAAATGTTCCCGATACTTTATGGGGTAAACCGGCAATATCCCAATAACCGGCAATTGCTTCAGAAAACCAATGGGGGATGGCGATTGGCCCTTTTGTTTTTTCAAATTGTTTCGCCGTTTCCTCAAACATAAGAATTCTTGTTTCCAGAAGTTCAATGATCTTTTTATCCACCCAAATACGGGTATTGGAAACTATATCGGTATATGCCGAATTAGCCAAAACTATTTCGTTTCCATAATTGGTCATGGTTCGAATTTTAGGCGCGTCAATAAACCGCAGGGGAGTAAAACGGCCGATATAATGTAAGGGGATATAAACCATGTCTAATGTGATGGCGGAGAACTTGTTCCGCCGCAACAAACTAATCCGCGCTTTCAATTCCCGGAGGAATGTTTTATTCATTTCAATCTTTTGACATAGTTCTTCATACTGTTCACGGGTAAGGATAGCATGATCGTCAAATGTCAATTCCGGTGAATGGTAACGGCGGAGTTCGTCATAGTTTTCGATATACCAGGTGCGCCGGAATTCGGGAAAATAATCAGACAGCGTGCCGTCGGTTAAAAACAAGACGGACCCTATATCGTTTTTGTCCCGCATAAAGATATAGCGGGTGGATGCCGCCATGGTAAATTGAAAAAGAACCTTGTCTTTTCTCGCAAATTTTTCACGAAGCCGGTTGGTAAATTCTTCGGAAAGGCCGGTAAATGCGTTTTCGGGAATATCCAGGGTAACAAAAAACAGTTTTGGCGCGCCGGTTCTTCCCGGCAGATAATCCCGTTTAATATAGGTCCAGAGTTCCACCGGATACAGTTTTAATACACAGGTCTCTCCGTACCAGGTAATACGAAAATCGCAGTCCCCTTCCAGAATATTAAAGTTTGGAATCTCATAAGTCCAGCCGTACTCTCTTTCATTCCCATTCCACCAGTATCCGCTGAACCGCTTATCCGGAGGGGAGCCTTCGTTTACTGTTGTTCGCCCGGTTTGGGTTCCGTGGAAATACAGCGGTACTGTTTTAAATTCCCAGGAACCGGCAAAAATCGCCTTTGTCCAATAACCGGTTTCACCCTGTTCGTTAAAGCCCGCTACCCGAAGTTCCCGCGCTCCGTTACCTTGTCCGTTCTGCAATATTGTAATATGGCGTGTAATTGCGGCTTTGCCGGCAAGGGGAATACGGGGCTGGGCTCTCCAGTCTTCCGGCGGGAGTCCCCACTCCGTCAGATTGGAAAAATAATTGGTCCCCGCCAAACCGGATGTATAGGGGACATAGGTATACTTGAAAAACATGGGGTCGCAGCCGATTATGTCAAAATCGGCGATACGGGTATACATAACGCCGGCCTCGTTGATTACAAAGAGCGTTGACGCGCTGGCGGAAAAGGACGCCGCCTTAAACGCGCCCCGTTCAGGTCCGGCGTAATTCCTCGAAAAGTCGCTTGGCAGTCCCGTGTCGGCGTAACAAATTTCCCGTCCGTCTTCCAACAGCGCATAGGTTGTGGCGATTTCCTGTGTACCGTTGTGGTGTTGGTTTCCAAATGGGTCTTCGTAATACAATACCTGCATATTCCGTTTACCCATCGCCCAGGTTCTGTTTTTTGCGACCCTTTCGTCAATGTAAAGCTGTTCTTCTATAGGCCAGCCCTGCCGGTCAAGCCAGACATTTGATTTATGCGCAATAGTCTTATCAAAGCAGTAACGGTAAAAACCTCCTTCCGCCGAAAGCGCAACCAATTCATCCGCATCGGCGGATATTTCCGCAACAACATCTGTTTTGTGAAAGCCCGGTTTTGCGCTATGCGGAAGGCCGGTTCGGTCAAAGATGGTCCAGTCTTTTGGTTCAACTGACCTGTCGATACTTTTATACCAAATTCGCCCTTCTTGAAGCAGATAGTAGTGGTAGGCGTTAAATGTTTGAGTTCTGGTTTTTATATAGACCGTATCCGGAAAATAGCCGTTTATATCCTCAGATTCAAGGGGAAAACCGGCCAAGTCTTCGGGAGAAACCGGTTTTGCAGTCGCGCAGGCGCTTATAAGGGCTGACAGGGCAAGAATCGCCACGGAAAAAACGAGCCCTTTTAAGGCACAACGCCGGTTTGTCATAAAAATCATCATAATTTATTTACTGATGTGTTGTCACGTTGACCTATACCGGCAAGGCCCGGCCCCCGGCTGCGAGTGGCGCCGCCGGGGGGACTTCCCCCTTATCCCCTTGCTTCGATGATCGCCTTTTCCCTGGCGGCAATAACCCGATCGCACCACGCGTCGAATTCCGGGTCCTCCTTCTGGAGTTCCGGATGGGTCAGGATGTTCTCAACGGTATTACGGATCCCCTGATCCATACGGATGACCGCGGCAAAGCCCGGCGCCAGGCGGTGGAGTTTGCTGTTGTCCAGGATCACCGAATTGGCCTTGTCTCCGATAAGGCCTCCCAAGAAATCGTATTCTTTCCCCACCTGGGCCAGGAAGGAACTGGAAATATGTACCGACTTGAGGGGTTTCCCCGCGGCGGCGGCAATGGTTTCATACACCTGGTTCCAGGTAACCAGTTCGTCGGAGGTGATCTGTACCGCTTCCCCAATGGCGTGAATATTACCCATAAGGCCGATGAAGGCCCGGGCGAAATCGCTGTTATGGGTCATGGTCCAAAGGCTCGTGCCGTCTCCGTGGATGATAACGGGTTTGCCGTCAAGGATCCGCTTTACCACCTGCCAGCTCCCGTTTTTACCGTGCACCCCCAGGGGGACTGCGCGCTCATCGTAGGTATGGCTGGGCCGTATGATGGTGACCGGGAAGGCCTCTTCACGGTACTTCCCCATAAGGAATTCTTCCCCGGCGATCTTGTCCCGTGAGTACTGCCAGAAGGGGTTTGAAAGAGGGGTTCCCTCGGTCACATGGGGATCCGAGAGGGGCTTCTGGTAGGCCGAAGCGGAACTGATAAATATAAACTGCCTGGTCTTATTCTTGAAAAGCCTGAAATCCCGCTCCAGTTGTTCCGCCCGGAAAGCGATGAAATCCGCCACCACATCGAAACTCAGGTCCTGGAGTTTGGCCGCAGCGTCGGCCTCGTTGTTGATATCGCAGTGAATTTCCCTTACCCCCTGGGGGAGAACCGAATTACGGGTACCCCTGTTTAAAAGGTAGAGTTCAGAGCCCTGTTCCAATAATTGACGGGAAATCGCCGTACTGATAGTCCCGGTTCCGCCGATGAATAACGCTTTCACATGTGCCTCCATTTCAATATATCATTTTCCATGATACTATGATATATTGCTTTTTTCTTAAAGGGATCGATACCATAGATTTGAGATTCGGGAGCGGTTTTGATAGGTTTTGATATTTTTCGTTTCGGTTACATGGCCCTCTTCCTGGGAACCCACGCGGTCGCCTTGATAGGTATGCTCCGGGAGTACGCGTGGGACCGGCGCTCCCGCCGCCCCCGGCCCTCTGCCGCCGAGGCAGAGGGGGAGGGCCTCGTATCGGTGCTGGTGCCCTTCAGAAATGAGGAGGAGCGCATAGGCGGTCTTTTGGAGAGCCTTTCCCGTCAGGATTACCCCGATGTGGAATATATTTTTATTGATGACTTTTCAAGCGACCGCAGTCCTGAACTGGTCCGCGCCTTCGTGGCGGGCAACCGGGGGGCAAAACTAATCACCCTCCGGGAAAACCCCGGGCCGAACCGCAAGCAGTACGCCATTGCCCGGGGCATTGAGGCCGCCGGGGGGAACCTGCTTCTCTTTACCGATGCGGATTGCGAAGTCCCGCCGCATTGGATCCGGGGCATGAAGGATCGCATGGCTGACCCCGCGGTCGCCGCCATCATCGCCCCGGTATTCAAGATCCCCCTGGGCCGGTTTCTGTTCCGCCAGTATCAGTGTTTTGATCATGCCGTGCGGTACATTTACCTCATGGCCGGTACGGGCCTCGGCGCCGCCGGGGGCGGCTTTGGGAACAACCTCATGCTCCGGCGCGAAGCTCTTGACCTGGTGGGCGGCTACGAAAAGGTGCCCCCCTCTCCCACAGAGGACGCCGCCCTGGTAGCCTTTATCCGCAAGGCCGGTGATCCCAGGGGACTTGAGATCCATTCCGCCAGCGGGGAGGACGTGTGGGTAATGACCAGGGGCGAGAGGACCTGGGCTTCCCTGGTAAACCAGACCCTGCGCTGGAATAACGGCGGCCTCTTCGGGCCCGATATTCCCACCAGGCTTAATTTCGGCCTTCTCATGGTAACCTATACCATAGGCTCCATAGGGATGCTGCTCTCCCCCTTTTTTCCCGGTCTCTGGCCCCTCCCGGCGGGAATATTCCTCGCCATGATCATGAACGTGATCTCGGTGCTGGGGTTTTTCGGCCCTGCCATGCCCGGGGGGAAGGGCCTCCGGAAACTGGCCTATATTGCGGAACTGGTGACGGCGCCGCTGTTTTTCTCCATGCTCACCATTCTGGGGTTTGCCGGGGTAAAGGCAGACTGGAAAGGCAGGCAGGTAAAGTGATTCGTGGCGAAGGGTACATGCCGTTGAAAACCGCAGATTTGGGTTTGTCAGGCAGGGCCGGACGCAAAACTTCCTCAAATTGTAAAAAAGGGAGAGACAAAAATATCGATTTTTGTTCCTGCCCCGGAATCTTTTAAGCAGCCCGTGGGCGGAAATTTGCTGTTTTTAAAGGAACGTTTAAATAGGGCAGTCTGTAGCCCGAAACCTGCTCACAATGATCCCCCCACCGGCCCCGCCGTTACTGGCTGGCGGTGACAGACACTCCCGCGTTTATGCTTCCGAACGAAGGGCTATTCGCTCCCGCACCATTTCGCCGATGATTTGGGAGGGGGTCTTATGAGCAACTTCAGCAACGGATTTTATATAACCGGCGGAGAGAGCATCAAGAATAACCATACGATCCCT
>JAITNM010000162.1 GCA_031290475.1 Treponema sp.
AAGGCCCTGACATCGCCGGATGTTAATGCTTCGGCGGCCTGGGCAACGGTGGGCTGGTCGGCCATGCGTTCCTTGACCAGGTGGCGACGGTTACTGGTGGCGTAGATCACCACATTGGCGGGGCGGGTTTCAATACCTCCTTCCAGCAGGGCCTTGAGGCTCCGGAAAGAATCATCGGAGTTCTCAAAGGAGAGATCATCTATGAAGATGACAAATTTGAGGGCACGGCCGCCCAGCATGTCCATGATGCCCGGAAGCTGCACCAGGTCGGATTTGTTGATTTCAAGGAGTTTCAGACTCCGGTTTGAGTATTCATTGCAGACCGCCTTAACGGTAGCGGATTTCCCCGTCCCCCGGTCCCCATAGAGAAGCAGGTTATTTGTTTGCCTGCCCTCCAGCAAACGGAGGGTGTTGGCGATCACTATGGAGCGCTGTTCTTCGTAGCCGCATAAATCCCCGAGCCCCACGGGATCGTTGTTTTGTACCGGGCGCAGGGAAAGGGACAGCAGGACCTGGGGAAAAATATATGCTGCGGCGGAGGACAGCGCCAGAGACTGAGACTGCCGGGACATGCCCGGTATTTCCGCAGATAGTACAGGGGGCGTCCAGAAGAAAGAGTGATGCTGGCCCAAAAGGCCCGCTCCGTTCTTGCGCAGATATTCTGTCAATGCCGGGAGGGAGACTCCCCAGTTCGGCATTCCTGCGGTGAACCTTATCCCATCAGCGTTCGCCGCCCCAATTCCGCCCGTCCCGCCCCTGCCGGAAGCTTCCGTTTGAGGCTCCGGGAAAATTTTAAGCAGCGGATCCGCGCCCTTGGTCTGGGCTTTTTTCCCTTCCGCGTAGAGCACCCGGGACTCCTCTTCAATACCCTGGGCCGCTTCTTTGAGGCCGGCATTTTTAAGCATTTCAGCTATGTGGAAACCCAGGTTATGTATTTCAAAGGCGGCGATCCTCCCAAGCCGGGAAAGGTCCGTTTTTGCCATGGCGCTTAAAACGGGGGGTATGGTTTCCTGGGTTTCCGCGGTGTGGGTGTAGGGGTTGTCATCGGTGACGGTTAAGTAGGCAATGGTGAGATAAAAAGAGTAGTCTTTTTGACACTGAATAAAGGCGGCTGTAAAGGCGGACCAATCCTGAATAATATCTGGACAGATGTCGGGCAGGGAAAAAAGGGAACCATCATTTTTTTCATCCGACATATCCTCCAGGAGATCCCTCAGGGCGTTCAGTACAGGACTTTCCCTTACTGCGGCAAAAATGGAGAGGCCCATAATATCCGCCAGGGTATTATAAAAAGTATCGTTATTGTTCATGCTGATTGGACCACACTATTTTGATTCTGCGTTTTAAGCAGTTTTAATACCTTTGTTGGGCATTTTTCCACACAAGTTCCGCATGAGGTGCATTTACTGTAATCAATCAGCGGTATTCCGTTATCCATAACAATGCACTGTTCCGGACAGTTTTTTACGCAGAGTTCACATTTAATGCAGCCCTTTTTACAGGTCTTCATCACCATGGACTTTACCGGGTTCCGGTTGGAACACATGGCCATGGCTCCTGTCAGGTTCCTCGGAACTTCCCGGAGGAGTTCTTGAGGACATTCGGCGACGCAGACTTTACAGCCGGTGCATTTTTCCCGGTCAATTACCGGGAGGCCTTCCTCTCCGATACTCAGGGCGCCAAATTTACACACCGCGACGCAGTCTCCGTAACCGAGACAGCCCCAGGCGCAGAGCTTGGTTCCCCCGGAGGAGAGTTTGGCCCCCCGGCAGGTGGCTAGGCCTGTATATTCGCCCTTGAGGGGAGCGTGTACTTTTGAGCCCTGACATACAAGCGCCGTTACCACGGGAACCACCGAAACAGCGCCGGTACCGAGGAGGGAGGCGAGTTTTTCCGCCACCGCCTTGCCCCCTACCGGGCAGTTCCCGGTTCCCGCCTTTCCTGAGGCAACCGCAGCGGCGTAACCGTCGCAGCCGGGAAAACCGCAGGCCCCGCAGTTAGCGCCCGGGAGCGCCTCCCGCACCAATCCTGCCAGGGGGTCCTGTTCTACGGCGAAGAATTCACGGAAAAAGCCAAGGGCAAATCCTAAAACAAGCGCCAGGAGGGCTGCAAAAACCGCGGTAATAATAATCATACTCATGACATATTCCTCACTTTACCAGACCTGAGAAGCCCATGAAAGCCATGGACAGGAGCGCCGCGGTGACAAACAGTATTGGTGTTCCCTTTAAGAACGCCGGGATGGGACTGGTTTTAATCCGCCGGCGTATACCCGCAAGGAGCAGCAGGGAGACAAGAAATCCCAAGGCTACGCCGATTGCGAAAATCAGGGATTCAATAAAATTATAGCCGTTAGAAATCGCATCCAGTGTGACCGCCAGGATGGCGCAGTTAGTGGTGATTAAGGCGAGGTAAATCCCCATGGAACCGTAGAGCGCCGGGGCGGTCTTCTTGAGATAGAACTCCACAAGTTGTACCAGGGAGGCAATAACCAGGATGAATACCAAAAGCTGGAGGAATACCAAGCCCAGGGGGAAGAGGATAAAATGGTAAACCGGCCAGGTCACGCAGGCGGCCAAAACGGTAACAAAGGCAACCGCCAGCCCCATGCCGGCGGCCTTGTCCTCATCGGCGCTCATCCCGATAAACGGACAGAGGGCCAGGAAACGCATGAGTACCACATTGTTGATAAGAAAGGCTGAAATAAAAATTTTAAACAAGTTCATTATATTCCCCCATGCGAATGGCCGCTTCCTGTAGTAATACTGCCAGCAGTTGTGCTGTTTTCGTCCCTTGCCGGTTTTAGCCGGGACTTTATTGCCAGGTTCAACGCAATGAAAAGGGCAAATACGAAAAAGCCGCCCGGGGGCAGGATAAAAAACAAAACCGGCTGGAAACTTTCGGGAAAAACCTGGAAGCCCAGGATGGAGCCGGAACCCAACAGTTCCCGTACTACCGCTATCCCGGTGAGCACCCAGGTATAACCCAGCCCCATGCCCAGGGCGTCGAAGATTACGGAAGTTACGGGCTGTTTGGAAGCAAAACCCTCAACCCGGCCCATGATGATGCAGTTCACCACAATGAGGGGGATAAAGACCCCCATGGCCTTGGAGAGATCCGGAAAATAGGCTTTAAGCAGATAATCTATCATCGTAGTAAAGGCGGCAATAATAATAATAAAAACCGGTATTCGTATTGATTCGGGGATGAGCTTCCGGAAAAGACTGATAACGATCTCCGACATGAGGAGCACAAAGGTCATGGACAGCCCCATGCCGATGCCATTGGCAACGGCGGTGGTTACCGCAAGTGATGAACAGAGACCTATCATCAGAACCAGAAGGGGATTTTCCCTGACAAGTCCGTTAGTGAATAATGTAAAAAACTTTTTCATTGAGAATCTCCCAGGGAAGCGATCCATTCCGATGCGGCGATGCCGGAAGTTTTCACTACCGTTGCTACCGCGCGGCTCGTGATGGTTGCGGCGGTAATCGTTGCCACATCGTTTTTGACCTCAAAGGGATCGCTCAGGGCCTTCCCGGTGAATTGGCCGTAAAAAGTGGTTCCCGCCGCCTTGTTGACAAAGTAACCCGGTGATGCGGCGTTTGCCCCGAGTCCTGGGGTATCCGAGTGTTCCAGGATTTTGGCGCCGCTTATCCTGCCTTCCGCGTCAATACCCACCAGGATCGTGATAGGTCCGCCGTAACTGGGCCCCGAAGCCCGTATGGCGGCGCCTAAAAGCTCCTCTCCCCGGCGTATTTCGTATTCGCTGCCGAAAGAAACGGTATTCGAGGGGCTTTTGATGGTTCCGGTAATTTCCTTAAAATTAAAGGGCTCGGGGAAAAGATCCTTCAGCGCTTCTTCCAGCGCGGAGATGGACCGCCGGGCGATAATTTTTTCCGTAGCAGTGTATACCAGCGCGAGACTTACGCAGGCCGCAGTAGCAAAAGCGGCGAGGGTCAAGCCCAGCTTCAGCATGGATCCTACTTTCATTTGGTCCCCTCCTTTTTCTTGGGAACAAAACCGTACTTTTTCTGCAAGAGCCGGTTCAGGAAGGGGGTTAGGGCATTCATGATGAGGATGCCGTAGGTTACCCCTTCGGGATAGCTGCCCCATTTACGGATGAGGACGGTAATGATCCCTGCGCCGAAGCCGAAGATCAGTTTCCCCCGGGCTGTAACCGGGGCGGAAACATAGTCGGTAACCATGAAAACCGCGCCGAAGAGAATGCCCCCGCTGAACAAAGTGAAAAGCGGGTCCATCCCTAACGCCAAGGCGCCTATCACTGTCCCGGCTATCATAGCCCCAGGGGCGCGCCAGTCAATGGTTTTGGTAAGCAGAAGGTAGATGCCCCCGGCGAGAATGAGCAGTATTGATGTTTCCCCGATACAGCCCCCGTGGTTTCCCACAAAGAGGGTCTTCATGGTATCCCAGTAATCCGGCGAGGCGGAAAGCCCTGAGGCTGCGAAATCCCGGCCTACATCGGTAACAGCGCCTCCAAGCTTGATAATACCCAGGGGAGTCGCCCCGGTTATGCTTTCCGGCGTACCGGTCCCCGGCCCTCCTCCAAGAGGCTTGAGCCAGGTAGTAATCGCCAGGGGGAAGCTCATAATAAGGAAGGCCCGTCCAACGAGGGCAGGGTTAAATACATTCGCCCCGAGGCCGCCGAAGAATTCTTTGGCTACGATAACGGCGAACACGGCGCCCAAGGCGGTTATCCAGAGCGGAGTAACGGGGGGGATGATGAGGGCCAACAGTAATCCTGTCACCGCTGCGGAAAGATCCCCCGCCCGGTTTTCTTTTCCGATAAGCAGCCGGAATACCGTTTCCGCCGCCACCGCGGAGGCCACCGCAATCAGAATATTCGCCAGGGCGGGGATGCCGAAGATCACCACCCCGAAAATCGAGGCCGGCGCCAGGGAGATGAGTACATGGCCCATCAAGGTACGGGTATCCGCTGTTGAGGCGATGTGGGGACTGGACTGGAGCAGAACAGCAGGTCCGCTCTGGTTAGTTGTCTTGTCAATTTCAGCCATAAGGTTTCCTTATTTGTTTCCTGTTACCGCAGCGGGCTGCGCGGCGGCGGCCGCTTCTGCGGCTTTTTTCCGCGCCATCTCCGCCGTCTGCCTTGTGCGCAGCCGGGCCTTCCCGACCCGGAAACGCTGTACCAGCCTGATCCGGGCGGGGCAGACATAGGTACAGGCCCCGCACTCAATACAATCCATAAGCCCTGCCCAGACCGCTTCGTCCAGGTCGCCGGCTTCCAGGGCATTGTTCATGAGCACCGGCGACAGCTTGCAGGAACAGTTCCTGATGCACCGGCCGCAGCGGATACAGGGCCCCTCCGGCCAGGTGTAGGTTTCCTCTTCGGTCATGAGGATGACGCCGGAGGTGTTCTTCTGAATCGGAATCGCCGTGGTAGGTACCGCAGTGCCCATCATCGGGCCTCCGAAGAGGATCTTCCGCAGTCTGCCGTAGTCAATACTGATGAATTCTCCGGGGAGATCGCTCACCAGGGTCCCGATAGGGGCTTTGATGTTTTTCGGGGTCAGGCATGCCCCCCCCGACACGGTGAGCCCACGCTCGATTAAAGGTTTCCCCAGGGTAAAGGCCTCGGCGATGGCCGCCAGGGTCCCCACGTTGCAAACAATACAGCCCGCGTCCATGGGAAGCCTCCCGGAAGGCACCTCCCGGCCGGTGAGGGCGGTGATGAGCAGTTTTTCCCCACCCTGGGGGTAACGGGTTTTGCAGAGCCCTATCTCGATGGTCCCCGGGTGGGGAACCGCCTTGGCAGCCTTCTTAAGCTGGGGGATGAGCCTGGCCTTGTTGTCTTCCATACCAATGATGGCCCGGTTTACCCCGGTAATCTTCATTACTATCGAAAGGCCCTGGATCAGAGCTTGGGTTTTTTCGATGATCAAAGCCTCGTCGGTGGTCAGGTAGGGTTCACATTCGGCGCCGTCCGCAATGATCACATCAATGGGCTTATCGGACGGGGGGTTCAGCTTGATATGGGTGGGGAATCCCGCGCCCCCCATGCCGATGATTCCCGCTTCCCGTATCCGCGCAAGGGCATCCTCTTTCGTACAGGTTTCTATATCCAGGGGGGGCATGAAATCGGTCTCATCCGCCCCCTCCGGATCGGCCTCAATGATGACGCACAGTCCGTCGCTGTTGTTTGACTGGGTTCGCAGATCGATCTTTTTAACTACCCCGGTAATCGACGCATGAACCGGCGCCGTCACCGGGCCGGGGTTGAGCGCGTCGGCAATCTTCTGTCCCCGTTTAACCCGGTCGCCCGCCTCCACCACAGGTTTGTTTGGGGCGCCGAAGTGTTGATTTACCGGAATAACCACTTCTTTTGGCGCCGGGGCAGTCTCCGCCGGTTTCCCTTCGGTGGCGTGTTTCCGGGTGGGCAAAAGCAGCCCCCGCTTAAATGTTTTAACCGCCATTACAGCTTCTCCTTATAACCGAAACGCTTACAATATGGTAGTTACAATTATGCTACAAATAAAATTATGGTCAATGGTATTCGGTAAATTTTTATAGGATACGCGCGGGAAAAGGCGGCTCGGCTTTTTTCGCGGATGCTGCGGCGGCGCGTCACCGGAATATTGGGCAGGATTACCTGATTATTCCAGTTTCCGTAAAATGTTTCCTCCGGATTATGCAAAAATATAAAAAATATGTTGACAATTGGGAATATTCAAGACTATCCTGATTTTACTTATTACGAAGACCGTAATAAGTTGGAGGTGGTAATATGCCCAAGGTAACCGCTGTACTTGTTGGCGCGGGAGATCGCGGCACGAATGCTTACGCGCCCTACGCAATACAGCACCCGGAGGATCTACAATTTATTGCAGTGGTGGAGCACAGACAAAGCCGGCGGGAACGGTTTGCAGCATTACACGGAATCCCTGCGGATCGCTGCTATGCAAATGCCGAAGATTTATGGGCTCAGCCTAAATTGGCTGATGCCGCGGTGATCTGTACTTCGGATAAAGAGCATTTTATCCCGGCAAAAAGAGCTTTGGAAAAGGGTTATCATGTACTTTTGGAGAAGCCCCTCTCTACGAACGCAGCCCGGTGTATTTCCCTTAAGGAAATCGCGGAAAAAAACAATCTAACTCTGATGACCTGTTATGTGTTACGGTATACCCCCTTTTATCAGCGCCTTTATGAGTTGACGCGGCAAGGTAAAATCGGCCGGCTTATTTCGATTCAGCAGCATGAAAATATCGGCCATGCCCATTTTTCCCACAGCTATGTACGGGGTAATTGGCATAACGCAAAAAAATCCTGTTCCATGATTCTTTCCAAGTCCTGCCACGATCTTGATATTTTTTGCTGGTTTGCGGGTAGTCCCTGTAAATCCGTACAATCCTTTGGAACGCTCAATTACTTTACCCAGGCAAACGCTCCCCAGGGCGCGCCGGAACGCTGTACCGATGGTTGTCCGGCCCGGGAAGAATGTACCTATTACGCCCCGGCGCTTTATGCCAGGGAAAACTCGGGATTTTCCTCTTCCATTATTGCCGACGGCGGTGATTATTCCGCCATGATAGAGGCTTTCAAAACCGGGCCCTATGGCAAATGTGTGTTCCGTAATGACAATGACGCCTGTGATAACCAGGTGGTGAATATACTTTTTGAAAACGGCGTTACCGTTTCCTTTATTATCAACGGCCTTACCTATGAATGTAACCGGAATATCCGCCTTTACGGTACGGAAGGGGAAATTCGGGGAGACTTATTGCGGAACACTATTGATGTGTTCAGTTTTAAAAGCGGCGCGACGGAACATATAGAGCTTCATGGACGTTTGGATCGTCATGGCGGCGGTGATTATGGTATCATTCATGATTTTGTACAGGTGATTAACGGCGGCGGCCGGAAACTTACGGCCGTACAAAATTCATTAGAGAGCCATGTGATGGCTTTTGCTGCGGAAGAATCCCGGTTGAGCAGTACTGTCGTGGATTTGAAGAGATATGCGGCGGAGCTGAAAAGCCATGGTGATATAAGCTCCGAATAAATAGGGCCATAACGGTTCTTATGAGCCGGAATAATATTCAGGAGGAATAGTGTTATGAAAAAATTGTTTTTGGTACTTTTGGCGGTAGGGATGATAGGACTGCCTCTGTTTGCCGGGGGCGGAAAACAGAGCGCGCAAAAAAGCGGCGGCCCTGTGTTTGGTTATATTACCCAAAGCCTGGAGTTTGACTGGTGTAAGTCTTCCGCGGACGCCTTCCAATATGCCTGTGCGCAAAAAGGGGTCAGGCCGATTATTATGGACCCCCAAAATAATCTGGAAAAGGCGATGAGTCAGTTCGAAGATCTTATCAATCAAAAGGTTGACGGCATATCTATCTATACCCTGACCCCTGAACTCGATAAACAGATGGCGGACAGGGCCAGGCAGGCGGGTATACCCGTGGTATTTGAAAACGGACTGCCCTCGGCAGACACTGATTATATCGCCTGTGTGGCGTGCCAGTATGATGACATTGGGTATGCCGCGATGGAATATGTCAGCAAGAAATATCCCGGCGCAAAAATTTTCTATGTACAGGGCGCGCCCGGCATGGGCGTACTTGAAGAATACATGATCGGCGTAGAAAAGGGCCTTAAGGCGTTTACGAATATTTCCATGGTGGAAAAACAGCCGACCGACTGGGGCGCCGAGCAGGCTTTGAATGTCACGCAAAATGTCATTCAGTCCGGTAAACAGTTTGATGTGATATTTGCCAATAACGAACAAATGGCTACCGGTGTAGTAGTAGCTCTTAAAGACGCGGGGCTGATGGGCAAAGTAAAGGTAATCGCCACCGGAGGGAGTCCCCAGGGGCTTGAAGCTATTCAGAAAGGCGAACTGGACGCTACCATGAGTGCGCCGGTTTGTATTCAGGGGGTTACCACCTTTAAGAACCTCTGGATGGCGGTGAATGGTCAAACTCCCAAAAAATTTACCCCGCTTCCTATTCTGCCGATTGATAAATCCAACCTGGGCGATGCCATGCTCTGGACAAGTTACGATAAGGCGTTTGCCTATATCGGCGGTATAAATTAATCCGGCAATACTGTAATGTAATACGCGTGTTTTACAAAAACCGATGAGAGCAGACAAGGTGAATGACGAAAGGGATATTGCAATAAAACTCATCGGTATTTGTAAGGCCTTTAACGGCAATCGTGCGTTGAGTGATGTCTCGCTTACGCTGTACAAAGGAACGGTGCATTGTATAGTAGGAGAAAACGGCGCCGGAAAATCTACGCTTATCAAGATTCTGACGGGCGCCTATATTCCGGACAGCGGGGCTATTGTTGTTGATGGTAAAAGCTATCAGCGTCTTAGCCCCCGAATGTCCGTACAAACCGGCATTGAGGCGGTGTATCAGGAAAATATTTTAGCGGATCAGCTCACAGTGGCGGAGAACATCTTTGCCGGCCGTGAGCCGGTTAACAAAGCAGGCTTTGTATCGTTTCGTACCATGCAACAGGACGCGGAAAGCCTGATCCATAAGTATGGCATTGATCTGCCTGTTTTGTCCCAGGTTGCCGCGCTTACCCCCGCGCAGAAACAGTTTGTAAAAATATTAAAATCAATTTCGATAAACCCAAGGGTCCTTATTCTGGATGAACCCACCGCCATGCTGAATATACGGGATAACCAGAAGGTTCTTGAGCTGGTTTCTATATTCAGAAACGAGGGTGCGAGTATCGTATATATTTCCCATCAACTGAGTGAAGTGCTTGCTCTGGCCGATACAATTACCGTACTGCGGGACGGCTGCGTCATATCGACCAGGAATAACGAGAACAAAGAAGTTAGTCCGCAGATATTGACCCAAGATATGGTCGGACGCCCTATGGAACTTTTGTACAAAAGGAAGAAAATCAACAGAGAGATAAAATCACTTTTTAGAGTGGAAAATTTCCAAGTAGCGGGATATGATATAGAGAATAGTTTTTCTGTTAACCAGGGAGAAATCACCGGTATTACCGGCATGGTAGGATCAGGCCGAACGGAACTATTGGAAGGGATATTCGGATACCGGAGAAAGACCAGGGGCGATCTGTATTTTAAAGGGGAAAAATTGTCGATTAACTGTCCTGCCGATGCTATAAAAAAATCCATAGGATTTATTACTGAAGATCGCCAGCTTTCCGGACTGGCCCTTTCTCTTAGTGTGGCGGAAAACATTACCTGTACCGCCCTGAATATTTTCCGGGGCTTTACGATTTCCCCTAAATATGAATTGGAAATAGCCGGAAAGGCCGCCGCCGATACGTATGTAAAATGTACTTCGGTTCAACAGCCGGTACAGCAGCTTTCGGGGGGAAATCAGCAAAAAGTGCTGCTTAGCCGCTGGATATTAAAGAGTTTCGATATGATCCTGCTTGATGAACCGAGCAAGGGAGTTGATATCAATGCAAAATATGAGATATATACCTTGTTAGAAGCGTTGGTTGCGGAGGGCAAATCGGTGCTTATGGTTTCTTCCGATATGCCGGAAGTAATATCGATCTCTGATCGGGTTCTCGTTATGCGTAAAGGGAAAATTTGCGGCGAACTTACCGGTAGTGATATCAATGAAACCAATATCATCAACTATGCTTTAGGGATAGAACATACTTCGCTGCCGGAAGGCCATAATTAAGGATTGGGAGAGGATCTTGGGAAACAGAAATAATCCGTTTAGCCGGACAAGGACAGAAAAACTGGTTCTAATCGGAATAATTGCCGCTATATGCGTCACTGCCGGTGTTATCAACAGAAACTTTTTTGCCGTACGTAATTTTTTAGCGATTTTACAGCAGATCTCCGTTCTGGGTATTATTGCCATGGCAATGTTGAGCCTGATGATTGCACGGACATTGGATCTTTCATTAGGGGCATTGATAGGCCTCTGTGGTGTAATCTTATGTAAGATGGTAATGGCCGGACATTCCATTTATCCGGCGGTTTTAGTGGTGATACTGGTTGCTGTTTTTTGTGGTTTTTTAAACGGACTCATCGTTACGAAATCCAATAGTGAACCGCTGATCATTACTTTGGGAATGAGCTTTTTTTATAACGGTTTAGCGCTGGCCATTTCAGACGGCGGTTTCCTTTCCCTTAAGGGAAATCTTAAATGGCTTGGAAGCGGTTCTGTTCTGGGGATCCCCGTTTCTGTATTGGTACTGCTGGTTTTAATGGTAGTAATCCACGGTATGCTCAAGTTTACCAAATTCGGACGGCGCTTGCATATAATCGGCGCTAATGAAGAGTTGGCCTATCTCAGCGGTATCGCGGTCGATAAAAACAAAATTATAAATTATACTCTTGCCGGATTAATAACCGGAATTGCGACTTTGGTTTTAGTCGCCCGCCTGGGGAATTTGCTGGCGGGTTCCGGTAATGGTTATGAATTCAGAGCTCTGTCCGCCGCCATCATCGGCGGTGTAACCTTTGAAGGCGCCAAAGGCGATGTGGCTGGTGTTTTCCTGGGGGTGATCCTTCTTGGGATTGTATCAAATGCCATGAATGTATTGGGTGTTTCAGCATTCTATCAAACAGCGATTCTTGGAGTGATTATCGTAGCGGCGGTTACGGTCAGTAACCTCAATAAAAAGAGACGAAATAGAATTTAATCTACCGGTAACTATATTTATACAAGGAAATAAAGGCATTTTATGGTTAAAACCGGGGTTAATTTACAAAAACTAAAGGAACAAAATAGTTTTTCTATTCTTCACGTTATACGGGAACATGGACCTGTTTCCCGTAGTCAGGTAGGGAAAATTCTTGGATTGAGTAATACAACCTGTATGGAACTGGCCAGACATCTTATCTCCAGAGGCCTTATTCGTGAGAAAGGGCAGGGTGATTCCAGCGGCGGCCGTAAGCCTATACTGCTGGAGATAAATTGGGAATACAACTTTGTAATTGGAATGATCCTGTCCCAAGAAGGAGTTTCCTGCGGAGTATATGATTTACAGATTAATAAAAAAGAACTTGTTAGTCATAATGTTAAACTTACCGGTAAAGAGATTGTTGCACGTATCAAGGAATGCGCCTTTGAGGCGATACATAAAAGTCATCTGACTGAAGAAAATATCGCGGGTATGACCATTGGCGTAGGCGGTATTGTTGATGCTGCAAAAGCTAATATTATGGGGTCTACCCATTTTCAGTCAAGAGAAATAATCCATATTCATGATCAATTGGATAGTATTTTTCCCTTTCCTTTGTATTTAGAAAACTATGGAAATCTGATGGCGCTTGCCGAAAAAAAACTATATTATCCCCAGTGTGAATCACTGGTATTTATTCAAGTGGATACCGGTATAGGGGGCGGTATAATTTGCAATAACAAAATAATCCGCGGTGCAAACGGATATGCCGGTGAAATTGGTCATATGACTATAGAAAAAAACGGCCCCATGTGTTTTTGCGGTAACAAGGGATGCCTTGAGGTTATGGGAAGTATCCCCGTGTTGCTGCAAAAAGCGTCATTCGGGTTACTTACCCAAAGAGACAGTTTAATCCGGAAGTTTATGGATTCTGATACGGTTACTATCGAAGCAATTGTAAAGGCCTTTCAAGCCCATGACAGGCTGGCGGAGCAGCTTTTTGAAGAAGAGGCGGCTATTCTGTATCATGCGGCGCTTAATATCATATTAACTTATGATCCTGAAGTAATTGTTCTGGGCGGAGATATTGTTCTCTTTGGCGAAGCGTTCCTGAATAGGATACAGCAGTCTGTTCAGAAAACCATATTCGATGTTAATTCTGAAAACCGGGTAATAGCCTTCAGCCGGCTTACCGATCAGCCTAGGGTATGTGGTGCGGGTATTTATGCGGTAGAATCTTTTTTTACCGATCATGTGGTATACCCCGATCAGACCCATATTAAGCATCCGCACCGGATTATATCCCCAGTCTAATCGGTCCTACTCCCCCGCCAGTTCCGAAAGGGAGATGGGTTTGGGGGATTCGTTTTCCCCCTCAGTTTTGGCGAGTTCTTCCAGTAATTCCCGCCCCCGCCTGGAGAGCTTTTCCGGCACCTTTACCATGAGCTTGATGTAGAGATTGCCCCTGCGGCCGCCTGACGGGACCCCTTCATCCCGAATACGGAGCAATTTGCCGTTTTGGATCCCCGGCGGGATCTTTACCTTGATAGTTTTTTCGTCCAGGGTTTTAACCTGGATGTCTGCGCCCAGGGCAGCCTGGGTCATGGAAATAGGTACCGCGCAGTAAAGGTCCAGTTCCTGGCGTTCAAAGTAGTCATGGGGCTTTACCCGGATAAACACGTAGAGGTCACCCGGAGGGCCTCCGCCGGGGCCCGCGTCCCCCTGACGGGCAATGTTCACCCGCCTTCCGTTTTCCACCCCCGGCGGGATGGTGACCATGATCTTCTGCCGCTTTTTCTGGGTCCCCGATCCGCCGCATTCCTTACAGGGCTGTTCGATGATATAACCCTCTCCGTTACAGGTGTGGCAGGTGGAGGCCAGAGAGAAAAATCCTTGGCTGTGCCGTACCTGGCCGGAACCCTGGCAGGTGGGGCAGACCTTTTTCCCCGAGCCATTGGCCGCCCCGCTGCCCTTACAGGCCGGGCAGGACTCATTTCGGGAATACTGAATCTCAACTTTGGTGCCGAAAACGGCGTCTTTGAAGGGGATTTCCATATCGTAACGGAGGTTGGCGCCCGACCGGGGGCCGGAACGGCTTGTCCGGCCGCTGCCGCTAAAGCCTCCCCCGAACCCGCCGCCGAAGATTGTGTCAAATATGCTGCCGAAGTCGCCACCGCCGAAGATGTCTTCAAAACCCCGGAAATTGCTCCAGTCGTGGCCTCCGCCGGACATCCCTTCAACCCCCGCAAAACCGAACTGGTCGTAAGCGGCCTTTTTCTGATCGTCCGAGAGTATCTCGTAGGCTTCGGTGGCCTCTTTGAATTTCTCTTCCGCTTCTTTATTGCCGGGGTTTTTATCCGGGTGATATTGAATGGCAAGTTTCCGGTACGCCTTTTTTATATCGTCCTTGGATACGCCCTTCTGGACGCCGAGTACCTCATAGTAATCCCGTTTTGCCACAATACTACCCTTTCCAGCCGCACCAAAGGCGCGTTATTTATCGTCTACCACTTCGTAGTCCACGTCTTCGGCGCTTTTGGTGTTATCCCCGCCGTTGGCGCCGCCGGGGTTAGGGCCGCCTGCTTCGGGGCCGCCGCCAAATCCGCCGGGACCCGGACCCGCGCCGCCCTGAGCTCCGCCTTGGGCGGCTTGCTGCTTGTAGATCTCTTCGGCGATCTTGTAGGACACCTGCTTTAAGGCTTCGGTCTTGTCCTTGATAGCCTGAACATCACCGCCCTCAAGGGCTTTCCGCAGATCGGCGGCAGCCTCTTCCGCCTTGGACTTGTCCTCGGCGTTCACCTTGTCTCCCAGGTCCTTGATGTTCTTCTCGGTACTGTAGATCATGGTGTCCGCCTCATTCCGGACTTCGGCTTTTTCCTTTTCCCGCTTGTCTTCCTCGGCGTGAAGTTCCGCCTCTTTTACCATCTTGTCAATGTCGGAGTCCGAAAGCCCGCTGGAACTTTCAATCCGGATCTTCTGCTCCTTGCCCGTACCCAAATCCTTGGCGGATACGTGGACAATACCATTGGCATCAATATCGAAGGTTACCTCAATTTGAGGCACCCCGCGGGGGGCAGGAGGAATCCCAACCAGGTCAAAACGGCCTAAAGTACGGTTCTGGTTTGCCATTTCCCGTTCACCCTGGAGGACCTGAATGGAAACCGCGGTCTGACCATCGGCGGCTGTGGAAAACACCTGGCTCTTCCTGGTGGGAATGGTGGTGTTTCTCGGGATAAGCTTGGTCATCACCCCGCCCAGGGTCTCAATGCCCAGGGAAAGGGGAGTCACGTCCAGGAGGAGCACGTCCTTCACATCGCCGCCCAGGATACCGCCCTGAATGGCGGCGCCTATGGCTACCGCTTCGTCGGGGTTGACCCCCCTGTTGGGTTCCTTCTTGAAAAGATCTTTCACGATCTGCTGTACTGCGGGAATACGGGTAGAACCGCCTACCAGGATAATCTCGTCGATCTGATCCGCGGAGAGTCCCGCGTCGGTCAGGGCTTTTTTACAGGGTTCCTTAGAGCGTTCCAAAAGGTCCGCCACCATCTGTTCAAATTTTGCCCTGTTCAGGGACTTTTGTAAGTGCTTGGGTCCTGCCTGATCTGCGGTGATAAAGGGCAGGTTGATTTCCGTGGTCTGCATGGCGGAAAGTTCTATCTTCGCCTTTTCGCTTGCTTCCCGCAGACGCTGGAGGGCCATACGATCCTGGCCCAGGTCTATGCCCGTATCCTGCTTGAATTCCAGAATGAGCCATTCCAGGATCTTGAGATCGAAGTCATCGCCCCCCAAGTGGGTATCCCCATTGGTGGACTTCACTTCGAAGACCCCTTCCCCCAGTTCCAGGATGGAAACGTCGAAGGTACCGCCCCCTAAGTCGTAGACGGCTATGGTTTTTTCCTTTTTTTGGTCTTTGTTAAAACCGAAGGCCAGGGACGCGGCCGTAGGCTCGTTGATGATCCGCTTTACATCAAGGCCGGCGATTTTTCCCGCGTCTTTGGTAGCCTGCCTCTGGGCGTCATTAAAATAGGCCGGCACGGTGATCACCGCTTCGCTGACCGTTTCACCCAGGTAGTCCTCGGCGGTCTGCTTCATTTTTTGGAGTATAAAGGCGGAAATTTCCTGGGGAGAGTACTTCTTCCCGTCTATGTCCACCCGTACATCATTGGCCTGTTCTGCTACATGGTAGGGCACCCGCTTCATTTCGGCCCCTACCT
The DNA here is from genome assembly GCA_031290475.1 of Treponema sp. Lineage (GTDB taxonomy): Bacteria > Spirochaetota > Spirochaetia > Treponematales > Breznakiellaceae > JAITNM01. The sequence continues at coordinate 15,834 of JAITNM010000162.1, forward strand.
CGGAGTAACTGCGGCCCATGAACCGCTTGATTGAGTAAATAGTATTTTCCGGATTGGTGATCATCTGGTTTTTCGCAGGCTGCCCTACTACCCGGTCTCCCTTGCTGGTGAACCCTACGATCGACGGGGTTGTGCGCCCCCCTTCGGAGTTCTGGATCACCACCGGCTCGCCTCCCTCCAGGACGGCTACACACGAATTCGTGGTTCCTAAGTCAATACCAATTATTTTTCCCATTTTTCTAACTCCTCCAAAATACTTTTATTTTATTTAGTCTCCGGAACTTCCGCTCCGGCAGGTGTTTCGGCGGTTTCCTGGTTTGCGCTGTTTCCGCCGCCGCCGTCAGGCATCAGAACCTTCACCTTGGCGGTTCTCACCACCCGGTCTTTCAGCGTGTACCCCTTGCTCCATACCTCTTGTACTGTCGCCTCGGTAACATCCGGTGATTTTTCCATCATCAGCGCTTCGTGGCGGTTCGGGTCAAAGGCCTCTCCGGCGGCGTCATAGCGTTTAAGCCCCCAGCGGTTTTCAAGCTGAGCGAGAAGCCGCTTCTCGGTCATGGTAATCCCTTCGTAGAGGGCGGTGAAATCCTTGGAGACCCTTCCGGCATCACTGTCTCCGCCGGCAATAGCGATTTCCGCCGCGTTTATAGCCCGTTCAAAGTCGTCAATTATGGGGATCAGGTCAAGGATCAGATTTTGATTGGCAAAATCAATGGCCTCCTGCTTTTCCCGGTTCATCCGTTTACGGAAATTTTCAAAATCCGCCGCTTTTCTGAGGTATTGGTCGTTGAGTTCCCCCAACTGGGCTTCCAGGGCGGCGATCCGTTCATGAGCTGTTTCCGTTTCTTCCGCCGGAGCGGTTTCAGCCTTGTCCGGCGCCTCGATCTGATTTTCCGCTCCGGGTTCAGCCCTGTCATCCGGAGCCGGATCGGTTTTTTGTTCCGCCGCCTCAGGATGGCTTTTTTTATTTATAGCTTTTTCAGTTTTTTCACCCATAAATTATTTTCCGTGTAATTATATTTTATTATTCCAAAAATACTTATCTCACCATATAAAGGTCAAGGAAAATTTTTACAGATTTTTCCTGGACCCCCAACCAGGATCCGAAGGATCGAAGGTTTTCCTCTTGACAGGCTTTTCAACCTGGATAAAGAGATCTATACCATTTCCTGATCCCCTATAAAACACTGGAAGAAATGCTGGCTTCGGACATTGACGCGGTACTGGTAGTGGTGCCCCATATCTACCACGATGACATTGTGGTCCAGTGCGCCAAGGCGGGGAAGCATGTGCTCTGCGAAAAGCCCATGGGCACCACCGTAGAGGGCTGCCGCCGCATGATCCGGGCCTGCAAGGACGCGGGGGTCAAGTTCATGATCGCCGAAAACCACCGCTTCCTCCCGGCCCATACGAAGATCCGGGAAATCATCCAGCAAGGGCTTATCGGGGAAGTGCGCATGGTCCGGGCATACGAAGGGGTCAACGAAGTGGCGGGCCTTTCGGTGAGCGGTTTCTGGAAGGGAGACCCCCTCAAGGCCGGAGGCGGCGCGCTCATGGACATGGCGGCCCACAAGTTTGCCACCATCGAGTACGTTTTGGGGTCAAAGGTAACGAAGGTCAGCGCCGTTTTAAAGAAGCAGGCCATCAATCTGCCGGAAAAGGCTGAGGATAACGCGGTGGCCATCGCGGAATACGAAAACGGCGCCATCGCGGACATATGCGTCAGCTTTACCCAGATGACCATTCCCTATAACAGCATGGAAATTTTCGGCGCCAAGGGGAGCATCCTTGAAAACCACGCGTGGGAAAAACCGGTGCGGTTCTGTTCCTTTGACGAGCGGATGGGAAAGGATCAGCAGCAGTGGGTGGAGCCCGATGTGGAGCACGCCCCGTTTCCGGAATACTACACGATTTCCGCCCGGGAAACGGACAGGCACTTCGCCCGCTCCATTCTGGAGAACCGGGCGCCCGAATTTACCCCCGAGCAGTCCATGAACGCCATTACCGCTATTCTTACGGGATACCTTTCCCATATTGAGGGCCGGCCGGTGGAAACCGCGGAGGTGGAGAAACTGGCGGATAAAGGAAAATGTACCGAAGTTATTTTGGAACGCCTTGCGGCGTCAATCCCTATCAATAAAGATCTCCCGGAGGTTAAAAACGTGGAACCCATAGGTTATAACCGTAAAAAAGCGGCGGAGGTTATGAATAACTATGACCTCGAAGCCTGGGAGCCCTTTAACGGGGCGCTTATCGGCGTGGAGGACTGTTATATGGTTACCAAAGACGGCTGCCGCAAGATGACCACCATGCCCAAACATATTATGCGGGTATGACCTCAGGCTGAGGCGGCGGGGCTCTGCATGGTTTAATTGCCGACTGCTCGCGACACGGCAGTCAGGTGTGTTCTGTTCTCTGTTTTTTAGCTATGGTCAAGGCAGAACTTAAAGGGAGCCGACTTTTTCTACAGGAAGCTTGGCAATTTCAGCGGTTTCTTCAATTGACCACCCTTTATCAAGGAGATTCCGGGCTATTTCAAGGGCTTTTTCTTCTTTCCCTTTTTCAATTCCTTTTTCAATTCCTTTTTCAATCCATTGGGGAATAATACCGGCCTGGGTGAAGACTTCTTCGAAAGTCAGAGTTCCATTCGCCATGTTTCGTACCTCCAAAAAAGTTTCCGGGTTTGCCCGTAATAATACGTCTAAGAGCTTGTCCCAAAATATCAGCCTTGGGACAAGTGTTCCTATCCGACAAACTCCTAGGGCAACACTGATTAACTTGACGCTAATCAGCGTTGCCCTATGCATTTGCTCATTTCATTGCGTAAATGCCACATTAAAGTAGCACTGATTTATGCTCGATTGCATAAATCAGTGCTTCCCTAGATTATTCCCAGGGGAATCAGTATCGCCAGAAGCAGTATATTTACCGCCGCCAGGCCGCCGATAAAGGTCTTTTGGGTGCGGGGTTTTGCGTCGGACACCAGAAAGGCCGCCAGGAAGAAGGGAATGTAGGTGGTGACAAACACCGGCAAAGCCCCCCACCAGGGATAGACCCAGATAAACGCCGGCGTGGAAGCCAGGAAAATTTCCACGGCGCTGAAGAAGGCCGCATTCCCGATGGCAAAGAGAATCCGGTTATTTACGCCCAGTATCTTCTGTTTAGGGTCCTCCGGCAGCAGTTTGCTCATGGCCAGCCCCGCCACGGAGAACATCATAGAAAGTTCCCAGCTTACCCCGATAAGGAGGATAAAGCTGGTGCTTTCCGGGGAGACGGTCCAGAGGGCGTATCCCGTGGCGGCGCCGATAACCGCGTTCATAATCTCGTAAAACCAGTGCACCATGTACAGGGCAAGGCCCGCGGCAATACCCCGGTAGTTTTTGTTCTTCAACTCCGTAGCGTACACATACACCACAAAAGTCAAAAGCCCGATAAAGGTCCAGTTGAAATTCGCGCCGCTCCGTACCGCTTCCCTTGCCCGTTCCGCCAAGGCCGCGTTATCCCAAGTTCCAAACCACATACAGTACCTCCTCGTTAAATTGAAAGAATCGTTTTGGGCTGGGTGGTCATTTTCCGGCAGCCGCTATCGGTAACCACATAGCAGTCTTCCACGCCCACCAAAGCCCCTTCGTAGATAGCCCATGCTTCAATTTCGAAAACCATGTTCTTTTCAAAGGGCTCATCCAGAGACTCAAACACCCCAAAGAGATGCTGCTCCTCGCACTGCATACCGATGCTGTGGGCAACCGAGAAGGCCAGGTTTTCGGTAATCACATGGTTGTAGAGGTTTACCGACTCCAGGGACAGCTCCTTCAGGTCTACCTTGTCGCTTTGGCCAAGCTGGAAAAAGAAGTTGTCCGTAACCGATTCCTTGTAATAGGCCAGGGCTTCGTCCGAAAGGCAGCGCATGTTTACCCCCGGCTTTACCCGGACCTCAATGTAATGCTGAAGATCGATAAGGTCGTCCACAAGCTGTTTTGCCTTGGGCGGCGCTTCCCCGATGACCACGTGCTTGTTCACATCCGCCACATAGCCCTTGTATACGGCCCCAAAGTCCAGCCTGATGATCTCGCCCTTTTTAACCGCCCGCCCGATCCCCGGCGCTTCGGGGTCCGAATCCCCGATGTTCATGGTTACATGATCCCAGCCGCCGGCGCCGTATTCCAGGAATGCCTTTTTCGCGATTTCGATCATCTCGAAGTCGGTGATCCCTTCGTGCAGGGCCGCGATGGTCTTGTCAATGGCCTGCTCTGTTATCAGGGTGGCCTTTTCAATGAGGGCCACTTCCGCATCGGTTTTTATCACCCTCATGTCCAAAAAGGCCTTGTCGCCGTCGCAGACCTGCACTTTCAGGGCCGGGTCGTTCAGAACATCCAGGACAAATTTTGGGGCCGTCGATTCCACGCCGGCTTTCTTGCCCGCAAACCCCCATTCCTTGAGTTTTGCCGCCAGGGCAGTCTGGGCTTCCCGCTGGCTTTTTATGCCCACCGCGTCTTTCAGCCAGCTGAAACGCGGGACGCTCCGGTACAGCACCCAGTGAATCAGGGCGCCGTCCCCTTCGTGCCCCCGCCGTATCAGGGTGATATGGGGGTACATGTTGTTCAGGGAAAGCAGGATGGGGTTTTCCGCGGATTGATAGAGGGGGAGGCCCGAGGTATAGGAAACATTTACCGGCGAGGTGGCGATCAGTAAATCCAAATCGTACTTTTCCAGGATTTTTGCGGTCCGTTCTTTTGAATAACCCAATGGTTCCATGTTAACTACTCCTTACAGGTATGGAAGCGGCCAGCTTCTGTAATATTTCAATGGTCCGGTTTTCATCGGCCATTTTTTCAATTTCCGCGACCTCAACCGGCCGTTTTTCGATAAAGGACAAGTACCCCGCCAGAACGTCCGCGACGGGACTCATGGACTGTTCGGGGGTAAATTCCGGGGCTTCGTTGTTGACGAGGCATTTTGCAAAATACTCGTCTGTTTTGTTGGCCGAAATCAGGTAGTAGCCCGGATAGGCGGCGTGGTCGATTTCCGGCTGGTACCAGCGGCCCACATTGGCGCCCATCCGCTCATCAAAGGAAAAGATCCTTACGGGCTTTTCCTGGCTGTGATCCTCCAGAATGGTCCCCTTGGTTCCGTAAATTTCCATAGTATTATTCGGTGTGGTAAGCTGGGTAAAGCTCGTGGTTATGTCCACCATGGTTCCATTGGTAAAGCGGGCCATGGCAAAGGCGTTATCTTCCGCCTTGTCCGGCAAATTGGTCATCTGTTTGGACATCATGGTGGTGATCCTTTCGCACCGGGCGTTGAGGATATATTCGATGGCGGCGAATTTGTGGACCCCCATGTCCATAAAAGAGCCGCCCCCGGCCACCAGGGGATCGCCCTTCCAGAATCCGGGGCGCATGAGGCCCGCAAGCTCGTCAACGCCTTCATACGCCCGGACCAGGGTAATATCCCCTATCATCCCGGCCTGAACCACGTCGTGGATGTACGTATGGACCGGCAGGAACCGGTGATTTTCGGCGACCATGAAGTGAACGCCGCTTTTTTTACAGGCGGCGATCATGTTCCTGCAGGCTTCCACGGTCATGCCCATGGGCTTTTCGCAGAGTACGTGCTTGCCCGCTTCCGCCGCCTTAACGACGATCTCCTCATGAAATACGTGGGGTACCATAACCAGCACCGCGTCTATATCACTTTTCAGCATCCCTTCCAGGGTTTCATAGGGGACAAGCTCCCTGCCGGGGATGGAAAATTTCTCCCCCACCTTCCTTGCCCGGTCAAAATTTACGTCATAAACCGCGGCAAACCGGATGGTTTCGGAACTTTTTAAACCGAGATAATGGAAACGGAAGGCCGAACCGGCGCCGGCAATACCGACTTTTACCTGCTTCATACATACTCCTCCCTGTGTGACTATAGTATTACTCATTAACGATTGGTCAAATGACTTTACCTATTGAGTATAGTCGCTGAAATTTTGAATTGTCAACAAAAATTTCAGGGAATTTTGGCAATGCTTTTTTTCGGATTTGCTTCTATTTTTTAATTCTATATAATATAAATAATGAGCCAATTTCAAAACTCGGTTAGTTTTGAAATTGGCATTGGAAAAAGCGGCCAAAGTCCGCTTTTTCCTCTAAATCTAGGGTTGCGATTTCAAAATCTGACATTTTGAAATCGCCTAAATTATCTAAAATAATATCGACAGGGCCGATTTTTTTCATTTCCAGGAATTTTTTTTGTTGACAACGGAAAATTTGAGTGCTATCATTTTTTTAAAGTGGTAAGATTAGTTGGCAGGTAAAGGTGGATTTGGATGGATAACAGTCAATATAGCTTCGAAAATATCAAACAGGTAAGTACTACAGAAATAATAGTCCAAAACCTCATTAAGCTGATAAGGGAGAAAAAACTGGTTCCCGGCGATAAGCTGCCCTCGGAAAGGATGCTTTGTGAAATGATAGGCATAAGCCGGCCCTTGCTGCGGGAAGCCCTCAAGGCCCTGCAGGTGATGAAGATCATCACCATCCGCCAAGGCGCCGGGGCCTATGTCCGCAATTTGCGGCCCGAAAATATCATTGAACACCTGGACATCGTCTTCCACCTTGATTCCAGCCTTTATCACGATTTGTATGAAGCCCGGCGGATACTGGAGGGGAGTGTTGCCGGTATTGCCGCCTCGAATATCACCGATGAGGAAATTCAAACCATCGAACAGAATATTCAGTACGCCCGGCAGGCCATTGATGACGTGGAGCTTTTTTTCAAGCTGGATCTGGAATTGCACGAGATTATCCTAAGGGCGTCCCGCAACCGCATCATGCCCGTGTTTACCAAGTCGGTCAACAAGCTGTCCCTGATAATACGGGAACAGACAAACGCCCACCGGCATATCCGGCAATCCACCGTGGAAGACCATGAAAAAATACTCTACGCCATGAAAATAAAGGACCCTGCCGCTGCCCGGCGGGCCATGGAAAGCCATATTTTCCATGTGGAGCAGGGATTTTCCGCCCACATGGTCAATGAACCCCTAAAAGTAGCGGTCGTTGACGATCCCGCCCCTCCTTCAACCGAATCCGCCGCGAAAGTATTTGCAGAAACAGTAATGATAGAGGGGAAATGATGACGGAAAAGCAAAGAAATCCGGTCTTAGGCAGGCTCGGTTACGGCTGCGGCGATATTTTTGGGGGAGGCGGTTTCCTAATCTGCAACCTCCTGATCTTTAACTTCCTGGTAATTGTTGAGGGCCTAAGCGTGGTCCAGGCTTCTACCATTATTTTTATTTGCAAGCTCTGGGACGGCGTTACCGACCCGGTAATGGGCTTTATTTCGGACCGTACCCGTACCCGTTTCGGCCGCAGGAGGATCTACTTTCTGGCCGGGGCGCCGCTGGT
>JAITNM010000173.1 GCA_031290475.1 Treponema sp.
GGCGTCATAATACCCAGCATTTTGATGTACCGGCCGGCGATCTCTTCCTGCTTCTTTCGGGGGATGGATTTGAAGATTCCCTCTTTCGCCTGCATGGCGAGAATGATGTTCTCCCGCACCGAAAGGTCCGAAATGATGCCGTACTTCTTCCGGTCTTCCGGACAGAAGGCGATGAAGCGCGTGATGGCGTCGCCGGGTTTTTTGAAAACCTGCTTCTGGTTTTTAAGGAACAGTTCGCCGGAATCCGCCTCGTTCACCCCAAAGAAAAGGCCGGCTGCTTCGGAACGGCCCGAGCCCAGAAGGCCCGCGAAACCCACGGTCTCGCCTTTGTGAATCTCCAGGTCAAAGGGCTCCACCATACGGTTCTTCCCGAGGTTTCTGGCGCTCACGAAAACCTCGGTGCTTTCGTTGGTACGGGCCGTCTTGTCCCGCTGTTCCAGCTTGGAGAAGTCCTTTCCAACCATCCTGGAAACCAGTTCCAGTTTGGGGAGTTCGGATAAAAGATACTCCCCGATGAGCTTACCGTTCCGCAGCACCGTCACCCGGTCGCAGAACTCGTAGACCTGGTCGAGGAAGTGGGAGATAAAAATGACCGAGAGTCCCCCATCCCGGAGCTTGCGCACCATGGAGAAAAGCTGCTCCACCTCCGGGCGGTCAAGGCTTGATGTGGGCTCGTCCAGGATGAGTATCTTGGAATTCATGTCCACCGCCCGGGCAATGGCGATCATCTGTTTGACCGCCACCGAGTAGGAACCCAGGAGACGGCTTACGTCTATCGTCAAATTGAGGCGCTTCAGGGCTTCTTCGGCGCCCTCCTTGATCTCTTTCCAGTTAATTTTGCCGAAGCGGGTTTTCTGCCGTCCGGCGTATATGTTTTCCGCAACGGTTAAGTTGTCGCAGAGGTTGACTTCCTGATAAACCGAATTGATGCCGAATAGCCGGGCTTCCAGGGGGCTTGCGAAATTAATTTCCCCGTTGTCCAGGATGACGGTCCCCTTGTCCTTTTTGTAAACCCCGGTGAGGATTTTGATGAGGGTGGACTTTCCGGCGCCGTTCTCCCCCATAATAGAATGGATTTCGCCCCGTCTCAGGGTAAAATCCACGTTGTCAAGAGCGTGTACTCCGGGGAATTGAATATCAATGCCGGACATCTTTAGGATTATGTCATTTTTCGTTTCCATGATGCTCTCATGTATAACAGATTATAAAAAAAATAACCACAGACAACACAGACGGCTTTTAAAGATAAGTCTGTGTTTGTCTGCGCGATCTGTGGTTATAGCCCTGCAATTCCTTGTTTAGTACTGCCGGCTGGGATACGCCTGTTCGGCAGTGGTCCAGTCATACTGGCTCTCAATAGAAGGAATCCATTTATCAACCGGCTGTTTCAATACCAGTTTTACGCCCGTTTCCATGATCTGAGGCCCCAGGAGGGGGTTACATTCAATGGTAGCGTTCAGCTCTTTACGGAGCATTGCCTCGAAGGCGCCTTTCACCGCGTCCACGGAAATGACGATGATGTCGGTGGCCGGTTTCTTGCCGGCAGTCTTAATGGCGTCAATGGCGCCGATAGCCATATCATCATTGTGGGCAAAGAGTACGTCGATGTCGCCGGCGTCGGGGGCCTTCATCCAGGCTTCCATGACCTGGAGGCCTTCGGCCCTGGTGAAGTTACCGGTCTGGGATTTGGTGATCTTATAGTTGGGATATTTGGCGAGTTCTTGTTTAAACCCAACCTGCCGATCTGTGGCGGCGGCGGAACCTACGGTGCCTTGAAGTTCAACAACATTGATTGCGCGTCTGCCGTCATCCTTACCCCTGGTGTTTCCGGTGTTCTTCATGTAGTTAACCATCCATACTGCCGCTTTGACGCCCTCGGCCTTTATATCAGAACCGATATACACATCGTAAAGCGTGTTGGGCGCGTCTACCGTGCGGTCAACGCAGATGGTGGGGATCTTCGCGTCCTTGCATTCCTGCAGGATAGCTTCCCATCCGGTGCTTACTACCGGGGTAAAGGCAATGACATCAACCTTCTGCCGAATGAAAGCGCGGATGGCCTGGAGCTGGTTCTCCTGCTTTTGCTGGGCATCAGAGAAAATCAGTTCAATGTTGTATTCCTCTGCGGCGGCCTTTACCGAGTTGGTACAGGCGGTCCGCCACTCGGACTCCGCGCCAATCTGGGAATACCCCATCACGATCTTCCGGTCCATGCCTTTGGTCACGCCGCCGGAACCGCCGCCCTGTTTACCGCCCGCCGCAAACGCAAAGGACACGACAGCCGCCATTAATAAAACGGTCAATACTCTTTTCATAAAATCCTCCTAAAAATGAATATGACTTATAGTACCCCCGTAAAACGCGGCAGTACATGAGGATTTTTATGGACTTTTGTTGAGCTTTTTCTCATAAACGGCGCACGGAATGCGGAGGAGCATGAAAACGGGTAATTTTTTACGCAAAAGCGGGTGTTTTTTTAGGTTACCCGGCGCTATCCGGGGGGAGGCGCGCAAAATGCGGGAAGTGTGATATAATAAAGACAAGGGGCATAGTATGAGTGTTGTCTACACAGAAATCACGCTGGAAAATCCCGTTGACGCGGGAATGGCCCAGCGTGGGATTATAAAGGAGACGGAAGTTCGAAAAGTAACGGTGAACGCGATGGTGGATACCGGCGCGTGGACGCTGGTCATGAACGAGGATATTCGCTCAAAGCTGGGATTGAGGATAGAGGGAAAGCGGGAAACGGAAATAGCCGGCGGCGCTAAAGAAACCTGTGGCATCACCGGGGGGGTAACTATCCGCTGGAAAGACCGCTTCATCACCATGAACGCCGCTATCCTCCCCGGTGAGAACGATGTCCTTTTGGGAGCTTTCCCGCTGGAGGGTCTGGACTTGATAGTTCACCCCCGGCTGGAACAAGTTGTGGGCGCCCATGGCGACCAACCGCTGCATAAAATAAAATAGCCCCTTTTCAATAATCAGCTTATTCCCCGCTTTCCTACGGCTTTTTCAGGCCCCGGTATTCCCGGGGGGAAATTCCGGTATTTTTTTTAAAAATGTAACTGAAGTAGTGGGGATCGCTGAAACCTATTTCACAGGCAATGTCCGCGCTTTTCATGGCGGTGTTTTTCAAAAACCACTTTGCCCTTTCTATGCGTATACGGGTAAGGTACTCGATAAAATTTTCGCCGGTCTCTTGGGCAAACACGGTACTCAGGTGGTTCGGGCTTATGCCCACAAAAGAGGCGGTGGAATACAGGGAAATATCCTCGGAGCCGAAATTCTGGTCGATATATTCCCTGGCCTTCAGGATCACCGAGTGGTACCTGCTGCCGGCCTGGTGCGCGTCGCGGAATTCTATGACCGCTTCAAGCAGGGTTTTGATT
>JAITNM010000229.1 GCA_031290475.1 Treponema sp.
TATTGGTGGGGGGCGCGGTTCTCTGCGGAGAGTATCGACGGGGAGAAGGGGGGAGCCTACGAACCGGGCGGGCAGTTCGCTCAACTGTTACCGCTACCGGGGCAGGCGTCAAACATCCCGGAGAACACGACCGACCAGTATCGGGCACGGGCGATCAAGGCAGGTGTGACCGGCACCAGACGGTGTGCCCGGGGGCGCACTCGCCGAATCACCCTGGCTTGGCAACTGCATCGAGCGCCCAGGACATCACCGCTAACATGGGCAACACAGCTCAGCTACATCAGAGTGGCGTTACGAGGGACAAGAAAGCGGTCACCACTATTCGGGCTCATAATCTGAATGTGCTAGCAAAGCATATCGTTAATCCCCGGCTTGTGTCTGCTAAGGGCTAGGCAGGACTGACGCTTGCCAGTGGAACAAGGTACGTGGGATGTGCGGGCATATTGGTGGGGGGCGCGGTTCTCTGCGGAGAGTATCGACGAGGCGAAGGGGGGAGAGGAAGTGGTGAGAGGGGCAGTTGAGGAAGCGCTGTCCGGGTTTACTCAGAGCAGGGCTGATCCCATCCACTGTCATTCTCGAAAGTGACCCTTCGTTTTCTTTTCATTGCACAACAGGAAATCTATCCATGAAGGGACGTTAAGTACGCAAATAATCATAAAGTCGTTCTCAACGTGAGCGTTTATGCGCGGGTTCTCTTTTTCAGTGCGTAAGGTGAGTTAATACGGCGCCGATGCCGGAGGCATTTGCTCGAAATGCAGAGCAATTTAGCCTGATTGTTCTATACAAAGGAGAACAATCAGGACTAAAAGAGCCGGCAGCGGCTCAATCGTTCTTAGGCGCTCAGTTACCGATGCGGATGGAATTAAACCATACATCCTGGTACAACGCCAAGTCTCCCCCTAAATCGTCTTTAAGTGTCGTGCGGATTAATTCCTCGGCAGTGTAGTAGGGAGTGATTTTCTGGAGCCGGCGTGCCGGGACATTGACGGTGGATGGAAAGCCGAAGTAATCGGTAAATTCGGCATAAATCTCAGGACGGTGAATAAAATCAATGAATTTATGCGCCAAATCGATGTTCTTGGCACCCTTGAGGATACACATACTATCTATGTACGACGGTCCGCCTTCTCTGGGAATAAAAAAAGCCGTATTGGCTTTTTGAGTTTCAGAAATCTCTGCGTAGACGACCTCTGCGTAACCTTGCACCACCCAGAAATCTCCGTCCGCAAAGCCCTTGCCAAATGCCTCTGCGTCAAACCTGAGCAGATTGGGCTTCCACTCATTTTTAATAAGGTCATGCGCCTGTTTTATCTGGGCAGGATCAACGGAATTGACTGGGTATCCAAGGTAGCAGAGGGCGTCGCCCATAACCTCACGCATATCGTCAAGCATAGTCATATGCCCCTTCAAATCAGTACGGGAAAAGATAGACCAACTCTTCTCGAACGTCGGTACTCGTGCTGTGTTGACGGCAATGCCGGACGCGCCAAAGTAATAGGGTACCGCGTATTCCATACGCGGGTCATAGGACGCCTTTTCAATAACTAGCGGATCGATGTTACGAAGATTGGTCAGCTTTGACCGGTCGATCTTTTCAAGCATACCCTGCTTGATCATAATTGAAACATAATCGCCTGACGGAAATACCAGGTCATACCCTGAACCGCCGGCAAGCAGCTTTGCATACAATTCCTCATTTGAAGCAAATGTATCATACACTACATCGACGTTGTATTCCTTTTCAAACTTCTCAATGATCGAATCAGGCGTATAGTACGTCCAATTGTACACATAAAGCTTTGCAACATCTTTCCGGGGACCCGCCCCCGCAACTGCAACACATACAATTATGCCGACAAGCAGCATACCACTCCTTTTCATACAGCACCCTCCATGTGACCGCCGGACTTTTTGCCGCCAGCCAAAGCAATGATTTTTCCGGTATTGGTATTCCAATACTTGATTTATCATACCGTATCAAAATACACCGGGCTATTCAAGTACTAAAATGGGCAGGAATGCACAATGAGAAAATAAACCACGCAGTACGCGCAGGAAAGCATAACCGCTGCGCTTTCTGTGGTTAGCAAATGCGCTACCATAGTTTGTGGATCACTTTCTGCAATCGAAGACCGCTCTCCTTTTTGGGGAGGCACCGTTGGAGCAGAAATTAAAAGGGGGCTTTGTCTAAAGGAAGCGGCTCTCTGCTACACGCCCAATTCTTTAGGGTTGAGTAGTTGAGGTTGACTTCCCTACTATTTCTCCATATAAATGGTGCAGCCGTTTGCGTAGACGCACTACCGCATAATGTTTCCGTGAAAGTAATGTATTAACTGGTGTGCCGGTAATGTGTGCAATTTCTTTTACTGGTATATCTAAAAACTCAGTTTGCTCAAATATTTCACGCTGCTCGGGCGATAATTCCGCAAGCGCGGTTTCAATTTCAGATAGAACAAAAGACCGCAAATACTCTGTTTCAGGCGTTGAATCACTGGAAAATAAAACATCTGAAATAGCGGCGAGTATATCATCGTCGTTTCCGTCTTCTGTATCGAGCGGAAGCAGCGTTGAAAGCGGGATATCTTTTTTTTTAGCATACCAGTTGATAATGTGGTTTCGGGTAACGCGGTAGAGCCATGCCGAAACATGCTCTACCGGATTATCCTCCTCCTCTGTTTTGGTAAATTGATAAAACACTTCCTGCAAGATGTCTTCCACGGTTTCCCATGAGGGCACTCGCTTTCGGATAAAAGCGGTTAAACGCTCCCGGTAAGTATTAAAAACATCCGCAACATTATTTTTGGGCACAACTTATTCGTTTCTTTTGCCGTTGTCCGAAGGGGAAGCGCCGTTTTCCTCAGAGGAGCTGACATCGGGACCGCCGCAGAAACTCTTACCATGGTGTTGCTCATGATGTCGGTAAATAAAGTCTTTCTGTTCTTCTTTAGACATATTCATCCATTTTTCCCGGAGGGGATTAATGTGCTCCCGGTCTTCGCCACGCATCAACCCTCCAGTAAAAAGTCTGCCACTGCCCACCCCCCCAAAGAGGATACGGGCAAGGGCAAAAATTCCCACCGCCTGCAAAAAACTGATCGTGCCCACTCCCATGAGTGTAGGCAGGAGCCAATTCCACAACAGCATAACCACGACACTACCCAATGCAAGCAAAATCAGCAGGCTCGCAACCCCAAAAACCCTAAAATTCTTCATATAATTATAACTCCTTAGTAATGTGAGAGTAATATAAGTTCGCCAAGGATGTTCTCCGGAGTGATTCCGGGGACTCCCGGAAAATTACCGGGGATCCCCGGAAAAGCGCCGGGGACTCCCGGTAAGTCACCGGGGACTCCCGGAAGACCGCCGGGGATCCCTGGAAAAGCGCCGGGGACTCCCGGAAAATTACCGGGGATCCCCGGAAAGTCACCGGAGATCCCTGGAATAATTCCGGGGACTCCCGGAAGACCGCCGGGGATCCCCGGAAAGTCACCGGGGATCCCTGGAATGATTCCGGGGATCCCTGGAAAACCGTCGGAGATCCCCGGAAAGTCACCGGGGACTCCTGGAAAACCGTCGGGATCCCTGGAAAGTCACCGGGGATCCTTGGAAAACCGTCGGGGATCCCTGGTAAGTCACCGAGGATCCATGGAGTGATTCCGGGGACTCCCGGAAAAGCGCCGGGGAGCCCCGGAAAACCGCCGGGGATACCTGGAAAGTCACCGGGGATACCTGGAAAGTCACCGGGGATACCTGGAAAGTCACCGGGGATCCTTGGAAAACCGCCGTGGATCCCTGGTAAGTCACCGGGGACTCCCGGAAAAGCGCCGGGGATCCCCGGAAAGTCACCGGGGATCCCCGGAAAAGCGCCGGGGATCCCTGGAAGAGCGCCGGGGACTCCCTGGAAAGTCACCGGGGATCCCTGGAATGATTCCGGGGACTTCTGGAAAACCGCCGGAGATCCCTGGAATGATTCCGGGGACTTCTGGAAAACCGCCGAGGATCCCTGGAATGATTCCGGGGACTCCCGGAAAATTACCGGGGATCTCTAGAACTACTCGAAGATACTTTTTTATCAGATTCACGTTAAGTACTACTTCTTTTATGACTTGCGTCTACTTACCGGTGGCAAGTTGAACACCGCGATGCCATACAGCGCGAATATTCAATGTGTCGGAAATGTTTGTCAGTGGATCGCCTTCGACCAGCAACAGGTCGGCGCAGACGCCGGGCGCAATCCGGCCACGGTCGGTGAGTCCGAATCGACTCGCGGGAACGAAAGTGGCGGCTCGCAGCGCCTCGGCTGGCGTTAGTCCCGCCGCGACGAGGAGTTGTAATTCGTGATGCAAGCTAGCGCCGTGGGCGAGTCCGCCAAGACCGGAAATAGGCTCCGATACATCAGACCCTGCCAAAATATCCACACCCGCGTCGTAAAGCGCTTTAACGTTGGTAAAAACATCATCGAGATTCCCCTGTGGATAAACATTCGCCGTACCGGATAAAGATTCGAGCCACTTTTTGCTCAGGCGGGAACTCACCCGCTCGTCAGAAGCCAGCGCTGCCCCGCTATTACCGAACGCGCTGCTGGCCGTTACCGTGGTAGGAATAACAAATATGCCGGAAGCTGCAATCTCATCAATCAGTTCAGACGTTTGCGGATTGTCAAAAAACAGGTGCGCAAGCCCGTCTACCCCCGCGGCAATGGCCCGCCGGGCTCCGGCGGCAGTCGTTATATGGGCGATGGCCATTTTGCCATGTGCATGGGCGGTTTCCACAAGCGCGAAAATGGTTTCATCACTGAGCTCTGGAAGTCGTCTGCGGCTACCAACAACGGTTCCATCCTCAATAATGATTTTGATGTAGTCGGCTCCTGCGGCGACCTGCTTGTCAACAAATTTTACCGCCTCTTCAGGATTTGATACAGCCGGATACTTGTAGAACCAACGCAGAATCAGATTATTAGTATCGGCCATATACTGGGTCGGATGGCCACCCGGAGCGGTGGCGGCGTTTTCCGGGGAACGCACATCAGCAATGTCATTCCGTTCGGAAATCTTCTGGCGCTGGCTTTTTGTCCAGTGTCCATTCATTTCAAGTTCGGTGGTAACGCCAAACTTCAACGCGTCTTTCAGTCCATCCATATCGGTATGCACATGGGAGTCCATGAGTCCTGGCAGCAGCGTCGCGCCATGTCCGTCAATGACGTTTGCCCCCACAGGCACTTCGCCACCTACCGCCAGAATGGTTGATCCGCTTATTACCACGAGCCGCTCTTCCATGACGTACTCTCCATCGAATATACGCACGTTGGTAATTGCGGTAAGCCCAGCGGTCTTGGTCTGTCCACCACTACTCGTGCAAGCGCTTCCCGCGAACAGCACAATGCCTATGATAAACAAGGGCATCCCTACTCGATTAATTGATTTCATAATTGTTCCTTACTTATGTAGACAAAGGAGAGAGCAAAATATTTTAAGAAAAGGTGATTTTTGATTCATATTTAAGAGGTTTAATATCCCGGAGCTTGTCATGATGCATCAAGGATTCTTTCCGTATATTCCCCTAAAACCGCAGACTTGCCTTGACGCTAAAAGAAAATGGGAGCCTGAACTGACCGGTCCCAATTCCCCCTGCTTCTCATTATTCGTAAACGTATCTTGATCAAGAGGTATTTGTCCCTGCACCGTCAAGGTCATACCCTGAAATAGTTCATGTTCAACCCTTACGATAGGTGAAAATGAACTATCATCCATACCGAAAAGACAGGCAAGGCTTGCGTTTGTGTAATCATTAAAGCGGTAAGAGGCCATGCCGTAAAGATAATGTTGTTTTAGAAACCCAAAAGGATTTTCCCCGCTTGCCGCAGTTGCCGAAACGGAACCGCTGTAGAGATATTCGGCAAAGACATATACATCGCCCTTAAAAAACGAATAGTCAAATCCTGCGCTGGCGGAAAGACCGTCAATGCCTGGATTCGCCTCATGGTTATAGGTATAAAGCACATCCGCCACAAACCCTAATTCCAGATCCGCTTTGAGGGAAAACCCGCCCCGGTGTATGCCGTAAGGAGTTGAAGACTTGCCTTATCCCAATGCTGTTCCCCGGAAATACCAAACAGGCTGCCCTCACCGCCTGAATTGAAAGGATCTTTCGGAGCGGTGGCGAAGGTGAGCAGTTTCATGGTATCTACCGGATAAGCCGAAAAAGCGGCGTCTAAAATCCCCCGGGGCCGGGCATCAGGAAAGAGGGGGTTCCGGGGATTGAGAAAATCCGAAAGGCCAAAAGCCTGACCATACCCAAAAGCAAGCCGCATGAGGCCCATATCGGCATCAATATGTTCACCGTTCAGACGAACATAGAGCCGTTCCAGTTCCATTGCCGCACCATAGTTTTCACCCGCAATGTACGATGTATACGAAGGTTGCAGCACGTTTCCGTTAGCATCTACAACCGGTTTTGCTGATTCGGCAGAACTGCCCGAAGCGGTGATTAGATTAAATGCGCCGTAAAACACAGCCTGTTTTCCTATGCGGGTTTGCATCCGTAAATTCGCGTATTCCTCAACGCCATAAGAGAAGTCCGGCATACTGCCAGCTCCGGCTGAAAAACTTGCCTTACTGTCCAGAAGTCCTGAAATTGTCGGTCCATCCGCGAAAGAATAAGGGAGTGCAATAATCATATACATCATTACCGACAGCAGGCGACCGGCTCGCCGTATAAAGCGCCTCATCGTTCCAGATTCCTTGTGCTGAATACCGAATTAGGGATAGGCATATCCAGGATAATATTCCGCATAATGAAAGTAGTCTTGCTTCCCCGCCGGAGCAGGTCGCGCATTTCCGATTCTACCGGAAAGCGGCAACCCCCGATAGTTTCTACTCTGAGTAGGGTGTATTCCTTGAGTTTGGTTCCTGAAAGCGCAAAGAGTTCATAATGCAGAAGATCGTAGTTTTCCTTATCTACCCAAAGTTTTTACCGAGGGTAACTTTCGGTCCGCCTCTTGGCGGTAAGGTCCAATACCCAGACTTCCCGGCCATTATAGATTTCCGTACCGCTGATAACCGCATTGTAACAGGCGGACAATGGTTCATTATCAATGTGGTATCCCGGTCATTGGCGGCATAGACAAAAAGCTGCTGGGTTCCCTCGCCCACATTAGAGGTGACGGGTATCAGTTTTAAAGCTATAATCCCCTCAATGCAAGCGGCGAAACTGCCCCACGATGCCAGCAATAAAAAGGCTCAAGAACTCCAACTCTCCGACTTTGGCCCCTCGGATGAAGTTCTGGAACAGGCAAAGCCCCTTCGTTTTGCCGCAAATCGCCGGGAAGCAAGCGAGATTTTGAAGATGATAGCCCGATAAGGCCCGCTCACCAGTAAAAGCGGGTTGACCGCTCATTTGACCAGTAAAACGATAGGGAAGATCTGTTTACATGGACAGACCTGTACTGCAATCCTTATCCTCCTGGCAGATTTCAAGGCTATTTTGGGGGTTGATGACCGAGAGGACGCTCTTTCCCGGTACCCATGGATGGGGCCGTCAATTTTGGCGGATGGGAGGCCGGCCAACAGTTCCGCAAGCAGGGCCGCGTCAAGGGCCAAGCAAATGCCCAGATAGGGTTTTTCAGGGCTTACGTCTAAAATACGTCCGTCGCAAGGTAAAATCTAACCATCCCGCTTAAAAAATTCTTAAAAAATCAAAAAATATGCAAAAAGCACTTGACTTAGAGTCAACTCCA
This sequence comes from Treponema sp., assembly GCA_031290475.1. GTDB lineage: Bacteria > Spirochaetota > Spirochaetia > Treponematales > Breznakiellaceae > JAITNM01. The sequence continues at coordinate 7,736 of JAITNM010000229.1, forward strand.
AGCAGTAACTTCAATTAACAATGTTTTTATAGGAGGTTAAAAATGACTATTGCGGAAGCAGGCGCACAGTATGGCTTGACCACTGACACCCTCCGTTACTATGAACGTATCGGCTTAATCCCGCCGGTAACACGGAACAGGGGTGGGAGCCGGGACTACAGCGAAAGCGATTGCCGGTGGGTCAGTTTTATCAAATGTATGCGGTCGGCAGGAATTCCCGTCGAGGTTTTAATTGAGTATGTTACCCTTTTTCAGAAAGGGGAAGACACAAGGCAGGTACGAAAGGAAATTTTGAAAGAACAGCGAACACTACTTGCGGCGCGGATTGTGGAACTGCAAAAGACGGCGGAATTGCTTGACTATAAAATCGCGAATTACGACACCATACTTGTTGAGTATGAAAAAAAATTGCAATAGGAGGAATGGCTATGAAA
>JAITNM010000238.1 GCA_031290475.1 Treponema sp.
ATGGACATGTTGGAAAAACCTCGCCTAAAAATTTCTTCTACGTTTCTCTGGATAGTATCTACTGTTGTTTTGAGCGCCCTTTTTATACTGGCCTCGGCGCCGCTGGCAATGGCTCAAAACAAGGATCAGGAGGCGAAACAGTACACCTCCATGCTGCAGAATGTGTTTGAATTTATTCAGCGTCACTACGTGGAGGATGTGGACCCAAAAAAGCTCTACGAAGGGGCTATGACCGGGTTGTTCAATTCCCTGGGGGACCCTTATTCGGTGTTTCTCAAGGAATCTGAAATGACGGATCTGAGCGAAAATGTGATTCAGGGAAGTTACGGCGGGGTTGGACTTTACATTTCCAAGCCTTCCGGGGAACGGCCCGACGGGAAACCGGCTTATGTGGAGGTGGCCTCCCCTATTGAAGATACGCCCGGTTGGCGGGCCGGGCTCCAGCCGGGGGATCTGATTATCGAAATTAATGATGAACCTACGGATAAGTTAAGCATGGATGATGTCCTGGCCCGGCTCAAAGGACCTGCCGGGCAGCAAGTGCGGCTTCTGGTGCGCCGGGGGAAGGGTCTGGAATTCCCGGTTACGATTACCAGGGCGGTAATCGAAGTGCCCACGGTAAAACAGGACATGATCGGAAATATCGGATATGTCAGGCTGATAAGCTTTAGCCCCATGACTGTGGAACGGACCCGGGAGGCCCTGGATAAATTCAAGACTGAGGGGTATAAGTCCCTGATTGTCGATTTGCGGAACAATTATGGCGGACTCCTCCAGGCCGCGGTGGGGGTAAGTGATTTCTTCCTGGAAGGGGGAGTGGTTGTCTCGGTAAAGTCCCGGATAAGCAGCGAAAATGCGGTGTTTAACGCCCGGCGGACTACCATGGTGCCTGCGGATATCCCCATTGTGGTGCTGATTAACCGGGGTTCCGCATCGGCGTCGGAGATTCTCGCCGGCGCCCTGAAAGACCGGGGCCGGGCCTACCTTGTGGGGGAAAAGTCTTTCGGTAAAGGTTCGGTACAGCAGGTTTATCCCCTGGACAAGACGGGTTTCAAGATCACCACCGCCCGGTACTACACCCCCAGTGATGTGAATATCGATAAGATCGGGATTCCCCCGGATATGGAAGTGCTGCTGCCGGAGTTTACGAGCGAGGATTCGGAAAAACTGAGTAAGCTGATTATCGCGGGGAAGATCCCTTCCTTCGTGGAAGAGAACCCCAAAGCGGATCCCTCCCAGACGGATCAGTTTGCCCGGTCTTTGAGCGCCGAATACAGCCTGGACTTAACCCTGATAAAACGGCTCGTGCGGGATGAGCAGAACCGGACTTCCATTGCGCCGGTTTACGATCTTGAGTACGATGTGCAGCTTCAGGAGGCGGTAAATATCCTGCGGGGAGACGCCTACAACGCCCTCATGAAGACTTCCAAGACCCTGAAAGCCCTCCAGGAAGAAGCCTCCGAAGAGGAAGCCCTGGCTTCTTAGGCCGGACTTTAAGCCCCTCTGTCTATGAAACAATTTCTCCTGTCCTCCCCGCCCGGTATTGAAGGTTCCCAAAGATTTGTCCGCCTCTCCGGCAAGGATTATCACTACCTGGTCCGGGTCAGGCGGCTTGAGAGCGGAGGGGAGTTTAACGCCCTCCTCCCGGACGGCGAACCGGTACGGGTGCGGGTCTGTTCCACTGCCGGCGGCGTTCTCCTGGGCGAGTGCCTCCCGGCGTCTGTTTCGGCGCCGGGCGCCGATTTACCGCCCCTGGTACTCTTCCAGGCCCTTCCCAAGGGCGCCAAGATGGACCTGATCATCCGCCAGGCGACCGAAGGGGGTATTACCGGGATTGTAGGTTTTGAAAGCGCCCGTTCGGAGCGCCGCCCGGCCGGCGGGGCGGCAGGGCGGCTTGAGCGGTGGCGGCGTATCGTGAAGGAGGCCCGTCAGCAAAGCGGTTCCCCTATTGCTACGGAGCTAAGGCCGCCCTGCCGTTTCGGAGAGATGTTGGCATACTGGGAGGAACTGCGGAAAAGCCGGGAACGGCCGGTGGGGCTCTTGCTGCACCCCGCGGAAGACATACAACGGGACCTGGAAGCCTGCCGGACCGGCGAATTTTTGCTCCATACCGGACAAGCGGGGATAAGCGAAGGCGCCCCCCTTGCAAAGGGGTCCTTCCATGGGTATCTTGAAGGTAATCCCGATTGTGTGGTGATTGCGATTGGTCCTGAGGGGGGATTCTCTCCGGAAGAGGCAATCCAATTCGTGCATGGGGGGTTCAAGCCTGTTTCCCTCGGAAATACGGTGCTACGAACTGAAACCGCCGCATTGTACGCCGCTGCGGCTATACGGATTATTTTATTGGAGAGTGAATCGTGGATCCACAAGCCCCAGGGACGGCTGATACGGTAAAGACCGGAATACCGGAAGCGGAAAGCAAAAATCCTGTTACCATCGAACGTATCCGTCTTCTTAAAGTTCCGCTGGATATTGTTCCCCAGGAACAGCTTCCGGATATTATCACGGGCCTCCTCCGAAGCCAGAAAGGGGGGAATATTGTCCTCCTCTCCCTGTGGGATCTGCTCCGCGCCCGGCATAATGGCGAATACCGGAGCTATGTACAGAAAGCTTCCATGGTGATCCCGATCTCCAAAAGCCTGGTGGGAGGCGCCCGCTTCTTAACCGGCAAGACCCCCATCCGGTACATGCCCTTCGACTTTGTGGTAAGCGTCCTGACCATTTTGGAAAAGCGGGAATTTTCAGTCTACCTTTTAGGATCTAAACTCCGGGGTTTAAAAAAGACCGAGAAAAACATACGCCAGACCTTTCCTCAACTGCAGATTGTAGGACGCTATATTGGGGGGTTCAAACGGCAGGAAGAAGCGGCGCTGCTTCAGGCCATTCGTAAGGCCGCCCCGTCCATGCTCCTCGTGGGCAAGGGGGTTCGGGGGGAGGAAAAGTGGATCGCCCGGAACAACGTCAATCTGAATCAGGGGTTCCGGCTCTGGTGCAGCGATCTCTTCGATGTTTTCGCTGAACGGAAGAAACGCCCTTCCCGGGCTGTTTTTGACCGCGGCCTTGAATGGATAGGCTACTGTTTCCAGAAACCGGTCCGGTTTCTGCGGATCTTTCTCTATATTTATTACAAAATCCTTCTCGTCATCTACCGTCTCTTCGTAAAAAGCCGCTAGGGAAATGCTGATTAGCGTCAAGTTAATCAGCATTTCCCTAACCTTTTCTTCCTAGCCTTCCCGCCTTAGCAAAAATTCCTTCCAAATATTCCGCCTCCCTTTGGGTTATTCCCGCCCGGGAAAAAATGTCCCGAAAAAACCGTTCCTGGTCCGCCCTGCCGGGCTGTTTGTAAAAACCCAGGTCCTCCAGGGAACCGGTTACCGATTGGACCAGGCCCCCGATCCCCTCCTGGCCCAGGGGAACCCATTTGCCAAGCCCCGGTTCGGTGAAAAATTCATGTTCAGGAGAGGTCTGCAAGGCCAGGAAGAGTTCGTAGCAGAAAATTTGGACCGCGTGGGAGAGATTAAGGGAGGGGAAGGAAGCCGAGGCGGGTATGTGGGCGGCCATATTGCAGACCCTGAGTTCTCCGTCTTCCAGGCCTGTCCGTTCGTTGCCAAAGACCAGGGCGGCGGATCCCCTCTGGTTCCGGAGCAAGGCGGCCGTCTCAGCGGCGGTGAGGGAGTAATCTTTCCGTCTCCTGCCCGCCCGCCGGGTAGTACCGATTACCAGGGCGCAGCCGGAGACAGCCTCTTCCAGGGTGGAGAAGAATTCCGCCTGCTCCCATACATCCACGGCATGGATGGCCCGGGTGCGGACTATTTCATCCCGCAGGGGTTCCCCGGCAGCCGCGTTGACCAAACGCAGGCGGGAAAAGCCCATATTTTTCATGGCCCTGCAAACAGCGCCCACATTGCCGCTTTCGGCGGGACGGGAGAGAACGATTATCACATCCTGGACATTCATAGGCATTAAAGTAGCGCTAAAAAACACTCGATAGCACTCGATAGCGTTTTTGAGCGCTTCCATAGGCCTAATTATATAATAAAGTTTATAAAATTTAATAATTAAATAGATAAAACCCGGTGAAGATCGTATAATTAAAGGTACGTGTATTTTCTAGTTTGACAAAAGCGGGTCAAAATTGTAGAATAACACAAGAGGAGCGTCATGACAAACAACGATATAGTACCGGGTTTTGATGACGAGAAAGACGAAAGTCTTAAGATAAAACTACAAAAGATAGATGAGGTTGAAGGGTGCCTTGTCCTGTTCCTGATGGGATATATAGATACATACAATTCTAATTATTTTCAGAAGCGGGTCGCCAAGGCCATCGAAAGCGGGTTTACCAGACTTATTTTCCAGTGCGGAGGGCTAAATTATGTGTCTTCCACGGGGATCGGTTCTTTTACCGCTTTTCTTAAGTCCGTAAAACCCCGGGGAGGCGATTTGGTTCTCCTGGAAATTCAGCCCAAGGTTTATGAGGTCTTCCAGCTTCTGGGTTTCTCCCAGTTCTTTAATATCAAGGAAACCCTGGACGACTCGATCAACTTCTTCCGGGCCGGCGCGGCTACCGAATCCGCTTCAATGTTCCCTAAGGTTTTTGCCTGTCCTATCTGTTCAAAGAAACTCAAGGCCATCAAACCCGGACGTTTCCGATGTTCGGAATGTAAGACCATCCTGGCAATTGATAATTCGGGACAGGTTTTCTTAGGGTAACGTTTTTTGACGGTCAAACCGGGAACCCCAACCGGGATCCGAAGGATCGGCGAACTTCCGGTTCGCGGTTCCCCTCTTGAAAAGGTTAGTATATGGATAAAAACAAAATTGAGCAGTACCTTATCGACTTGATGTATACCTACCGGGAGGTCGATAAGAATATATGGCTTGTGGAAGATCCTGAGCGCAGTCTCGTGGGAATCGTGGTGATGTATGACGACCCGGTGGTGGTATTCCGGGTGGCGGTAATGGATGCCCCGGAGAAAAACCGGCTGGAGTTTTTCACCAAGCTCCTGGAACTCAATGCCACCGACATACTCCACGGCGCCTATGCCTTGGAAAATAATCAGGTAGTGCTGATCAATACTCTGGATTACGCTACCATGGATTATGGTGAATTCAGGTCCACCCTGGACTCCTTCAGTCTGGCCCTGCTTCAGCATTATCCAATTCTTTCAAGCTATCGGCAAGATAGCGGTTATTGAGGATAAACTATGGGCATTTTTTCGCGGCTAAAAACCCTTATTTCGTCTAATGTAAATGATTTAATCAATAAGGCTGAGAAGCCGGAGAAAATGCTCAATCAGCTCCTGATTGACATGAATAACCAGCTTATCGAGTCCAAAAGGGCCGTAGCCATGGCCATTGCGGATGAGAAAAAGCTTGAACGGGAAGTACAGAACCAGCAGGCCCAGGCTCAGGAATGGGAGCGGAAGGCCATGCTGGCAGTTCAGGCGGGGAAGGACGACCTTGCCAGGGAAGCCCTGCTTCGCAAACAGGAACACGATAACAACTATGGGGAATACAAAAAGCAGTGGGAAGCCCAGAAAGAGTCGGTGGAACAGCTTAAGGTATCCCTGCGGGAACTCCAAAACAAGATAGAAGAGGCCCAGCGCAAGAAAAACCTCCTCATTGCCAGGGCAAAACGGGCGGAAGCTCAGCAGATAATTCAGAGTACCATGTCCAGTATGGCGGGGAACCGCACCGCTTTCGACACCTTCGACCGTATGGCCGCCAAGGTGGACCAAATGGAAGCGGAAGCCGCGGCCGCCAAGGAATTGGACGACCTTTCCGCCAATACCAGCCTGGAAAAGCGCTTTGCAGAACTTGAAAAGTCGGATACCGCCGCAGACCAAATGCTTTTGGATCTAAAAGAGAAGATGAAAGCCCTGCCGGAAAAGGGAAGCGCGGAATAGAACGCACGGCGCATAATGATCTTCCCCCGCTACGAACGGCGGGATATGGACCCGCTTGCGAATCAAATCAACAACCCCGCCGCAAGCGGTCGGGGTATGTTGTTCTCGTAAGGTATTTGACTCAGGGTACATACCCTTGGTTTCGCCCCAAGGGGCCGGGGTATGTACCCTTCGCAACGAATCAAACGGTTCTTTTAAGTAAATGCTTATTGGGCTATTCTTTTAATCAACGCATCCTTGAGGGCTGCAGAAAAGTTGATGTTTTTCTTTTCGGCGGCTTTGTTGAGCCATGAGGGAATAGTGAGGGTTTTCTTCACCGGAGTTTCCTCATGAAATGATTTAAGGTTATCCAGATCGATGTATACCAGGGAAACAAACCCCTGGGGGTCTTCCGGTTTTACCTTGTTAGCCTGGCTCGGCTCAGGAAGTTTTTCCCCGTCTTCGAGTATGGCAAGAATCCTGCCGGCTGCGGCATCCGCAGCCATATATAGAGCATCAGGGAGATCATCCCCGAAGGTGGCAAGGTCGAAATCGGCAAAAACAACCGAAAACCGCCCGTCTTCTTCCGGATAAAAACATGCGGGGTATACATACTTCATAACTGCTCCCTTTACTTACTTTTCAAACCGGCCTGTTTCAAAATTGAGTTTATAACTCTTCTGGGAATATCGCCGTGGTGAAACGGTACAGTAACTTTTCCGGGCTTTATAAGGTGCTTGTAATGACGATGGGACCCTTCGGCATTTACCTCAAACCACCCGTCATCCTTTACCACCTTTTCAATTTCCCTAAAAGTCACCATTAACCTCTAATCATATTCTAATACGTGTTACACGTATTGTAAAGATAGTTACGTCTTTACCACCCGTATAGGAACGCCTCATAGCATTTCTTGCAAAGGCGCCCATTATGTGTAAACAGAGAATTGTTCGCTTGTCATCTCTATTTTCACTATATATACTTAAAAGGTGAAGAATGTTGCGCGGTTGGTACTTTTTTTCAGTGTCTTCTTTATTCTATCTTTTCTCATAGTTTCGGGTATCCGTTACCTGCTGCTCTGGATTGAGGCGGTCTCCACCATTCCGCCTGTGCCCTTTGCACGGGGGGGGGCCCTGGTCTCAGCCTTTAAATACACCCTTTCAGTTGCCCTGTATTTCGGTATACTGTTTCCCCTGAGTTATTCTGTCCGGCGGAAAATGCCCGCCGGGGCGTCCATAATGGTCATTTTTCTGTTAAGCTGCGTTTTTACCATAGGCGTTTCCCTGGGCTTGCGCCGGGCTCAGGTGATTGAAGCGCAAACTGTCCCGGCATCCTGGCCTGCTTTGGGAGAGGCAGGGCTCCGCCTGGGGTCCGGGGATGTGACCATCGTTGTGTTGGGCGATCCCAATGATACCGCAACTCCCCGCGTGGCGGCCATTCCGGGCCGGCCCCTGGTTTTTCAGGACCCCGGCGCCCGGGGCCATGGGCCGCCCTTACCTCCTGCGCCGTTTTTCAAAAGCCGGGCGGTCTTCATGAACAGCCTGAATCTGGATTTCAATATCGTGTCGGAGCGCCTGTTCGCCCTTCTGGAAGCGAATATCTTTCAGTTTTCCACCTATGCCGCTTCAATTATCTTCTTCCTGGTTTCCTGCCGTTTTGTATTTGAACTGAGTTCCTGGCCCTTCGCAAACGTATTTCTGGGATTTCTCGTGTTTCGGGGTATTCTGGCTTTCCAAGTTTTCCTGGATTCGGAACAAATTCAGAATCTGATTCTCTTTTTTATTGGCAGACTCATCCCCAGGGATCTGATAAGCCCTATGATCTACCTTTTTTTAGGATTACTCGTCATCATATATACGGCTCTTACGAACGTTGCCCGGGGTGGGAAGAGGTATTCCTGATGGCCAAAGAGAAAAAGGCAAAGCCGTCAAAACCGCCCAAGGAACCGAAGATCAATTTGAACGGCCCCATGATCCGGCCGTCTTCTTTCTTTACCCCCCAGGCGCTTTTCTTTGAGTACATTCTGCTTTCCTTTGCCGTGCTGGCAGGTTTCAGACTGATCTTCCCCGGTGAGGAAGCGCCTCTTTCCATGTACTCATTTTTCTGGCGTTTTACCCGGGGCGTTTTGGATTTTATTGCCCTGTTCCCGGCCTTGGTTATGACCGCCCAGGTTATCCCGTTCGGTCTTAAGGACCAGGAAGCGGATGGTACGGCGCGGTTCAACCCGAATTTTCTGGAAAAGCTCAGGTTCCCGATATTACTGGCGATCATTGCCACCGCGCTCTACGGGGTACTGTTCTTTTTATGTTTGCCCGTGGCGGAAAACGCCCGGCAGACCATTGCTTTCCGGGGCCGCCTTTACAAGGACGCCAAAGTGAAGGTGGTGGAACACGCTAAAGCCCGGGAGTGGGCCGAGGCGGCTCACTTTTTAACGGTTTGCGAGCAGATCTGGCCCAACAGTCCCGAAATGGCCAATTTAAAGAAGGAAGTTGACATTGAGTTATACCAAATTCAATATTTGGATGACGCGATCCGGGGTGAGGCTCAAGATGCCTCGATCGCCGATCCCCGGGAACGGGCGCCGGTGGATGCCCGGGAAGCCCTGCGCTTTGCCGAGGCTGCCTTTACGGAACAGCGGTACTTTGATGCCCACTGGCTTGCCACCCTGGCAGGCAGGCTGGCTCCGCCGGGCAGCGCCGAACTAAGGGAAGCGGCCCGTCTGGCCGGTCGTGCCTGGAATGCCATAGAATCCCTGTCGCCAAACAACCGGGAAACAGAACTGCGCCGCCGTTTCCGGTTGAAACAGTCCGGCTACGAGGCCATGATCAGTGAAGACTGGATTCGGGCCTATTATATCTTCAAAGAGCTTGCAGAGATTCTCAAGGATGATCCCAAAGCGGCGCCGGATCCTGATGTGGCAAACTTCCTTGCCCAATGCGAGGAACAGACCCTGCAGATTGCCTTCTTTTTTGACGAGCTGGATGAACTTACCCTGGGGAACATTCTGACAGAAGCGGTATTTTCCCTCCCCCGGCTCGACGATTCAGGCCGTAACAACGGACGGCTTGTGCTGCGGGTGGGGGGCCTTTCAACGTTCCAGGATTACTCCTATGGATTTGACGTGGAACTGCTGGCGGTTGATGATTACGGCGCCCTCCTTAATCGTTTGGAAGCGCCGTATGCCAAATTCCTCCCCAAAACCTTAAACGGCAAACCCAGGGTAGTATTATTGCTCCAGGCCCTGGACCGTAACAACCGGGATCGCCGCTGGGGGCCGGAGTGGTCCGGGCCGGTCCTCAACGGATTAGACCGGGTGGAAGTTGTCCTGGATTTGTCCTACGAAAATTTCCTGCTTATCACCCGGGTTCGCCGGGGCATCAATACGTTCCAAATACCGGAACTTTTTGCCGCCCAGCGAAGCCTCGCCCCTTACGGCTACATCCCGAAGGTTTTTCTTGCGGAGGCTGTCAACCGCATTGCCGAGCCGATTTTCCTCCTCCCCATGCTTATTTTCATCCTGATCTTAGGCTGGCGCTACCGGGCAATCAACCATCCCCAGTACCTGGGCATTCCCATGCTGGTAATTCTGCCTGTTGTTTTTAACGCCCTCATCGATCTGTACCGTGTTCTTATCGATAATCTGGGGATTTGGATGGCTGTCTCCCTGAGTTTCAATTCCGCCATGGTCATGTTGGGAGTAATCGCGTTAATACTGTTTTTTCTTTCACTGATAATTCTCGCCGCCCAGCGGGGGTAAGAAGTTGCCCTGTCCCCCCTTGAAACTTCCTTCTCTCTGCCATAGGATTTTTAACATGGGTGTGTTTCGGCCTCTGCGGGGGGCGCTTTGTATCTACGATCTGTTCCGGTTAATCCTGATGATCGGGGTGGTTGTGTTTTTTTTGAGGCCCGCAAATGGGGATCAAGGGGCTGTTTTCCCTTTGTTGGCCTATATCGCACCAAATGCCCTGTTTCCCTTGATGGCTTTTTTCCTTTGGCGCCGGCCGGAGGGGTATCAGCCGTACCTTTTTTTGTATATAGCGGGGAAAATTGTGGCAATTATGGCAAATTTGGGCTGGATAGTATTCTCTTACCGGGAAATTATCCTGGATTTTATGGTTTTTGACAGCCAGAGGCCTTTATTTACCTCCGGATCGGCGCTGGTGCTGATCGTCCTGGACGGCCTTTCGGTATTGGGCGCCTCATGGCTAAAGCCCAGGGCCTTGAGGGCGGCGCGGATTGAGGGAGGGGTATAATGCGGATTATTCCAATAGCGAGCGGTAAGGGAGGTGTGGGAAAGTCCCTGGTGGCGGCTAATTTAAGCGTGGCCTTTGCTCAGGCGGGACAAAAGGTAGTGGTGGCGGATCTGGACCTGGGCGCCTCAAACCTGCACCTGGTTTTGGGACACCAGGCGCCAACCATGAGCATTGGGTCCTTTCTGAACAACACGAAACAGGATTTCTCCAAGGTTATTGCCCCCACGGATATCCCGAATTTGTGGTTTATCCCCGGGGATGGGGAAATTCCGGGGATGGCGAACCTGAAAACCTTCCAGCGGAACGCCCTGGTTAAAAACCTCCTGGGGTTGAAGAATATGGCGGACATTTTGATCCTCGATTTGGGGGCAGGGACCCATCAGTCTATCCTGGATTTTTTTCTTTTATCCACCCGGGGGATCGTCGTTTCAGCGCCGGCGGTAACGGCGATTTTGAACGCCTATGTTTTTCTGAAAAATTCCGTTTTCAGGCTCATGTACAGCGTTTTTAAAAAGGGAACCCCCGCAAACGAGTATATGGAAACGGTGCGGAAAGACGTCTCCGGTAAGAGCAGACAGTACATACCCCAGCTTATCCAGGAAATCGCCAAGATCGATCCCCCTTCATACGAACGGTTTAAAAACAATTTGGATCATTTCCACCCCCGGCTGATCATGAATATGATCGAAGATCCTAAAGACGCCGATGTGGCCATGAAGATACGCCGGTCCTGCGAGGAGTACCTGGGGATGGGAATTGAGCACCTGGGGGTGATGTACCGGGACGGCCTGCAAGATACGGCTTTGTCGTCCCGGCTGCCCATTGTGCTTTACAAGCCCCAGTCGGTCCTTTCCCAGGCCGTCTACCGGATCGCCGATAAGATACTCCAATCGGAGGAAGAAGAATTCGACCTGGCGGAAACGGAGATCGAAGCGAGTTTCCAGGAAGCCACTATAGAAGCGGAGCTTGATTTTGAGACTAAATCCGAATATGTGGAAGAACTGCTCCATTCCGGGGCATTGAGCCAGGGGGATCTTTTAGAAACCGTAAAGTCCCAGCAGCTTGAAATTGCTAAATTGAAAAAAGAGAATAATTTTTTAAAATTGAAGCTGTCACAGGCTATGGCAAAGGGTTTTAAACCATAATAGAATTAAAGGGTAAACAAGGTATGCCGAGTAATCCCGCGGTTGCAAAAGGTGAAGCGCGTATCTCAATTAACGATCTGGAGACCGAGGCGAAGCTTGTTTTTGAGCCCGGCCCTTCAGGGCAGGATTGGAATATCACCGCTCTGCGGAAATTAATTACCGATGTGGGGATCATCTCCCCTACCTCCCTTGAGCTTGACAGGTTTCTGCGTAAAGTTGCCGATTCGGATCAGCCCCAGGAAATATTGATCGCCGAAGGCGACCCGGTAGTTGAAATAACCCCCGAAACGGTGACCTGGGACTATGAGGGAATCCCCCAGGACATGAAAGCCGTGGTTAAGGAAGTCCTGGATAAGGCGGGGAAACCGGAACTTTCCCGAATTAAAACCGAACGGGTTAAAACGGAAACGAGGGTGATAAAGCGCGGCAAGCTTCCCTTTATGTCTCCCAAGGAAGAGACGGTGGTGTCCTGGGATAAACGGGGTGTGAGCGAACCGGTGGCTGTTGATCCCACGATACAAAAAACCGGTTTTGTGGAAAAGGGGCTTCGCGCGGGAATTGTGCACCCCCCCATGCCGGGACGGCCCGGAAAGTCAATTTTTGGAAAAACAATTCAGCCTCAAACTCTGGAAAACCGCGATTTCTTTTTCGGCTACGGGCTCTTCCGGGAGGGGAGTGAGATCCGCGCCATGGCTTCCGGGATTCTCAGGATTGGGGCTAATTGGGCCGACGTGGCGCCCCTGGCCAAGTCTGCCTGGGAGATCGGTATTGCCGGTGACGGTATTACCCTGTATATGCGCTTTTCTCCCGGAGATCCCCGGTTTCCCCCGCCGCCGGTGAAGGATATTCTGGAGGCGGTTTCTCCGGACCCTGCGGAGGGGATTTCAACTGATATCCTGATTGATGGGGAAGAACTAAAACAGGCAATGAAAAGGTCCATTGAAGCCCAGAAACCTATCCCAGCTCTGCCCCTCTACAAAAGCCGTCATGGGGGCGCCAGGGTAGAGTCCTATCCCGGGAATACCAAGGTTCTCCGCGCATGGAAGGCCCTGGCCGGGGGAGAACCTCTGGCATCCAGGATGGTTTCCCAGGCGCTGCAGGACTCCGGGGTCCGGAGCTACAATATTGAGGATCTCCGGGCAAGGATACAGAGCTTTCTTGCCGGGCCGGAATTGGAAATGATCTACCCCCTGAACAGGACTGGTCATTAAGAGCCCCAAATAGTATGATATATCCATGAAGCTGCGTTTCATGTTCGATTTAGGTGAACAGCCTCAAGGCTGTGCCGAATAGAGGTACCATGTTATTAGCCGTAAATTTTCCCGCCTGGCTAAAGCCCGAGGTAATTCCCGGCCTTCCCATCCGCTGGTACGGGGTAATGTACATCGTAGCCTTTGCCGTAGCTTACCTGCTCTACCGCAGGCAGGTGCGGGAACGGAATTTCCCCATGAACGAGGATATGCTCTACACCCTGTTTTTCGCGGGGATTTTGGGGCTGGTTCTGGGGGCCCGTATTTTTGCTACCCTGGTCTATGAGACCAGCGACATTTACCGCCGTCAGCCCTGGCTCATCTTATGGCCTTTCAGAGACGGCCGCTTTACCGGGCTTATGGGGATGAGCTATCACGGTGGGGTAATCGGGGGCATTATCGGTTTTGGGCTCTTTTCTTTCATTAAGAAATACGATGCCCGGGATATTGGAGATATGTTTGCCGGAAGCATACCCTTGGGGTATACCTTTGGCAGGCTGGGGAACTTCATCAATGGCGAGCTCTACGGCAGGGTTACCACCGGTCCCCTGGGAATGATCTTCCCCAATGCCCAGCGGTATTCCGCCGCCGAAACATGGGTCCGGGATGTGGCGGAAAAAACGGGAATCCCCATTCCCGGCGCCGATGCAATGCTCAACCTGCCCCGGCATCCTTCTCAGCTTTACGAAGCATTTTTTGAAGGGGTAGTACTCTGGCTTATCATCTGGCTTGTCAGGAAGCATAACCCCTTTAAGGGTTTTCTTACCGGCCTCTATATGGGGTGCTATGGATTTTTTCGTTTCTTCCTGGAATACTTCCGGGAACCTGATGCTGATCTGGGGTACCGTATTGAGCTGGTCCATAACGGCATACCGCCCGCCCTTTTTTCCTCTCCCCTTAATTTTACTACCGGGCAGGTATTTAACTTCGGGATGATCTGTATCGCAATAATCTGGTGGATCATCGCGTCAAGGCTTCCGGGTCATGAAACGGCGTACGTATACCCCGATAAAGCCGCCGGCTATTACGGCAAGCCTCTTAAAAGCAGGCGGAGCGCTGATCCCGGAGAACGGGAAGCAGCCCGGAAGAACCGGCGTAAATTGCGAAAGAAGTTACGGTAACAGGCTTTCTTGCAAAGCAGATAAGGAACGATATGCGATATTATAGTACAAGGAATAGAAACGATCCGGTAAATTTTGCGGCGGCCGCGTTGGCGGGCCTGGCCCCTGACGGCGGTCTTTTTATCCCCGCGGAAATTCCCCGGTACCCGGAGGCGGTTAAATCTTCTCTGGGGACCATGGACTACCGGGATATTGCCTTTGAGACCATAAAACCTTATGTACAGGGTGAAATCCCCGATTCGGTACTATCGGACTTGGTCCATTCGGCCTATCCATTTACCGCCCCCATCATCCCTGCGGGAGACCGGCTTGTGCTGGAACTTTTCCACGGCCCCACTGCGGCGTTTAAGGACTTCGGCGCCCGCTTTATGGCTCGTGCTTTTTCCTACCTCCGCCGGAACGAAGAAAAGCCCCTCCACATTCTGGTTGCCACTTCCGGGGACACCGGGGGCGCCGTGGCGGACGGTTTCTTTGGCATTGAGGGGATCACCGTAACGGTGCTTTACCCCAAGGGAAGGGTATCCCCCCTCCAGGAACGGCAGATCGCGGGCCTCGGGGGCAATATCGGCGCCCTTGAGGTGGAGGGGAGTTTTGACGACTGCCAGGCCCTGGTAAAAGCCGCCTTTAGCGATGGGGATCTGAGGAAACGCCTCGTCCTCTCTTCGGCAAACTCGATAAACGTGTCCCGCCTCATCCCCCAGGCGGTGTACTACGCCGCAGCCGCCGGACGGGCCTTTGCAGGCAAAACCGACAGTGACGGCGAGGTTACGCCTCGCGCCGGCGGCAACAGTATTGCTGCGGACAGGGCGCGGTACGGCGCGGCGGCAGGACAGCCGGCGACCATGTGCGTGCCCAGCGGGAATTTTGGGAACCTCACGGCAGGGCTTTACGCCATGGAGATGGGCGCTCCTATCAGAGGCTTTATCGCCGCTACCAATATCAACAAAACTGTGCCGGATTACCTTGCAAACGGAAAGTACGAGATCCGGCCTTCCCGGGCGACCATTTCCAACGCCATGGACGTCGGAGCGCCCAGCAACTTCGAGCGCATGGCGGCCCATTGGTCCTGGGAGGAGATGCGGCGGATTATCAAGGGCGCCTCTGTAAACGATGAGGAAACGAGAAAAACTATCGCCCTTGTTTTTAAAGAATACGGTTACTACCTGGACCCCCACGGCGCCGTAGGATGGAATGCGGCGGATCAGCTTGCCAATGCCGGTGTACTTATCGCAGGACCCCTGGCGGTACTCGCCACCGCCCATCCGGCAAAATTCGCCGGGACTGTAGAGCCTATCACCGGCCCTGTGCCGATCCCGCCTTCATTGCAACAGGTAATGGAAAGGCCGCTAATGGCGGAGACCATCCCTGCGGATATATCGGTCTTAAAGGAAATATTATAAAGATAGAGGTTATTGTATTATGAACCCTTGCCCCTGCGGCTCAGGCCGCGCTTATTCAGAATGCTGTGAGCCCTACATCAAGGGAACAGCCCTCCCCCCCACAGCGGAAGCATTAATGCGGAGCCGTTACTCGGCCTATGTAGTACACGCCATTGATTACATTATCGATACCTGCGAACGGAGGAGCGGCAAACAGGACATCGACTACAAATCCACTAAGGATTGGAGCGAACAGTCCGCCTGGTTGGGGCTAAAAATACTTTCGGTCGCCAAGGGTGGTGTAGACGACACCGAAGGTGTTGTGGAATTTGAGGCCCTCTACGAACGGAATGGCCTCCGGGACACCCACCGGGAGCAGGGGCATTTCAAGAAAATGGACGGCAAGTGGCTCTACGATGACGGCACCGTTGCCCCGGTGACGGTAGTCCGCACCGGACCCAAGATCGGCAGAAACGAGCCCTGCCCCTGCGGCAGCGGGAAAAAGTACAAACACTGCTGCGGCGCCAAAGCCTAACCGGGAAAACAAAAGGCCCGCCGCAGAAAAGGCGCTTCCGGCAGGAAGCGGCTCCCCCCAAGAACGCCGCAAGGCGTAGGGCCCGGTAATGGCCGCCTTCGCCGGGAAAAGCAAAAGGCCCGCCGCAGAAATTGCGCTTCCGGCAGGAAGCGGCTCCCCCCCAGAACGCCGCATGGCGTAGGGCCTAGAAAAGGCCGCTTTCGCCAGGAAAAGCAAAAGGCCCGCCGCAAAGAAAGCGCTTCCGGCAGGAAGCGGCTCCAGCCAGGAACGCCGCCTGGCGTAGGGCCCAGAAAAGGCCGCAGGTTACAGCAAAGGTTGCAGGCCCGCCGCCGAAATTGCGCTTCCAACAGTAAGCGGCTCCAGCCAAGAACGCCGCATGGCGTAGGGCCCAGAAGAGGCCGCCTTCGCCGGGAAAGCAAAAGGCCCGCCGCAAAGAAGGCGCTTCCGTCAGGAAGCGGCTTTCGCCAGGAACGCCGCATGGCGTAGGGCCCAGAAGAGACCGCTTTCGCCAGGAAAGCAAAAGGCCCGCCGCAAAGAAGGCGCTTCC
>JAITNM010000039.1 GCA_031290475.1 Treponema sp.
CGAGAAAGCCGGCCGGGGATCTGGGGGAACGGGAAGCGGCGCGGCCAACGTTGCCAGCGGCCGTGCCGGGGACAAGCTGCCCCGGGATCTCCTGGAATCCATGATAAGCCAATTCATCGCCTATTCCCTGGGCCGCATGTCCCGTGTGGAGGACCAAAACCTCCGCGCCGAAATGGGCGCCTGGCCCGAACGCTACTGGAAGGCCTTCCCCCAGGTCATCAGGTCCATCATCAGCGACTTCCTCAAGGGCGAAATGACCGAGGGGGACTTCAACGCCAAAATCCGGACCGCCTGCGCCTTGTAAGCGGGAAGGGCCGGACCTGCGCTAAATCACCATAACCAGGGATGAATAATCCGCCAAAAGGCCATCCCCGGTGATGAACCGCATAGGCTCGGTAATAGCTTGGGCCAGGAGTATGTGATCAAAGG
The DNA here is from genome assembly GCA_031290475.1 of Treponema sp. Taxonomy (GTDB): domain Bacteria; phylum Spirochaetota; class Spirochaetia; order Treponematales; family Breznakiellaceae; genus JAITNM01. The sequence continues at coordinate 430 of JAITNM010000039.1, forward strand.
GATCCTTGTGCAACTTTGGCAGGTTGATCAGGGCTTCCGTTGCCCTCCCATGCAGGGGCAGCTCCTGGAAGTCATGTTCTTCCGCCAGGGCCCGTAGCTTGGCGACATCCACTTGCAATTTACCGGTACGCACCTTGATTGCCATCTCCCACCAGGATACGGCGCTGATAAAAATTTGAGCATCTACGGAAAAGATCAGATCCTTGATCTGGTTGATCCGTGGCTGATCTTCGGAGAGCCATATGACTACATTAGTATCCAGTAGAAAATGTATCATTGGTTTTTTGATTCCTCATCAGTATAACCAAAAGCTTCAAGGATCTCCTTGGGTAGAGGCTCGTCGAAATCTCCAGCTATGGTGATTTGTCCTTTCATACAACCCAGGAAGTGCTTCCGTTTCTGCACATTTGCGGTATCAGCATTGGCAAGGGAAAGAAGCGCCGCCTCGGCCTTGCCGTATCCGCCGATATAGATGGTCTCCCCTGCCGCCGCCCGTTTTACCAACTGGGACAGGGTGCTTTTGGCCTTGTGTATAGGTATAGTTTCCATATTGACCTCATTATGAGTTTAGCTAAGACTTAGCTAAATGTCAAGGGTAGCGCCGCTTGAACGCCTTGACCCTTGCGGAGGCGGTTACGCTGAGGGGGGAGGTTTCGCCCCTGACCAGGTACTGATAGCCCAGGCCGGCGATCATGGCGCCGTTATCGCCGCAGAGTTCCCGCGAAGGGAAGACGCAGCGGAGGTCCTCCCGTTCGGCAAGGCGGGAACGCAGGTATGAGTTGGCGGCCACTCCGCCGCCCGCAACGATAGTGTTGAGCCCCGTATCCTCCACAGCGCGGAAGAGACTCCGCAGCAGTATTTCTACCGCGGTCTTCTGAAACGAGGCGGCGATGTCCGCAGCTTCGCTGTCCCCGGCAGCGGGCTTGAGGCGGAACTGTTCCAGTTGGTTGATCACCGCGGTCTTGAGTCCTGAATAGGAGAGGTCGTAACGGTGCTCCCCCTTGTACAGGTTCGGCAGGGGAAAGCGAAAAGCCCCGCTGTCACCGGTCTTTGCCAGCTTGTCGATCACCGCCCCGCCGGGATACCCAAAGCCGTAATGTTTGGACACCTTATCAAAGGCCTCCCCCACGGCATCGTCAATGGTGGTCCCCAGTACCGTGATGCGGTCAAAATCATCCACCTTGCAGACGATGCTGTGCCCCCCGGAAACCAGGAGCCCCAGAAAGGGGTAGCCCGGCAGGGAAGGTATTTCCGCGTCTGTCTTTTGCGCCGTTGCATCGGATTCCAGGGAAAGCCGGGGGGCATAGAGATGGGCCAGCATGTGATCCACGGCGATAAAAGGGAGTTTCCGGGCCCAGGCAAAGGCCTTGGCGAAGGAAAGGCCCACAAGCAGGGAGCCTAAAAGCCCCGGATGAGCCGTAACCGCCACTCCGTCAATATCCGCCGGAGTAAGCGCGGCCTTGGCAAGGGCTTCTCTCACTACCCTTGAGATCCACTGGGTATGCATCCGGCTTGCAATTTCAGGGACAACCCCGTTATAGGCCGCATGGAAAGGGATCTGGGTAGCCACCACATTGGAAAGCACCCGCCATCCGTCTTCCACCACTGCGGCGGCGCATTCATCACAGGATGATTCAATACCCAGGACCTTCATTAATTAATGCCTTTCATGTAACGGGAAACAGTAGAAAAAGTGTAACCCTGCTCAATAAGTTTCGGATAAAGTGATGTGAGCACTTCCGCGAGTTCGGACGACCAGGTATGCCCTATCATTACCGACTGTCCCCGGTTCTCCGCCCGCACAAGTCCTGCTTCCACGGAATTCACCATGGCGGTTTTTTCCTGCACATTGTCCAGAAATACATCCCGTTCTCCAATTTTTATTCCCAGCTTTTTTGCCGCATTCGGCGCCGCCGTATCCGCAGTAGTCCGGGAATCCAGGAAAAATATACCCCGCTCCCGGCACAGTTCCAGTATGACTTCCATTGCCTCTTCGTTCCCGGTGATCTTCGATCCCTGATGATTATTGAGTCCTGCTACAGGCCCAATCTCATCAATATTCCGGTTAACTATCCTGCGTATTTCCTCATCGTCCATTCCGCTGTAAAGCGCGCCAGGCCCGGGGTTCTCCCCGCCCAGGGCCTCCATGGGCTGGTGGAGAATCACCTCCTTCCCAGCCGCCCTGATACGCCGGGCCGCCTCCGCCGAATAGGGGAGCCCCGGGAGGACTGCGATAGTAAGGGGACCGGGAAACCGCAAAAACGGTTCCAGTTCCCGGAGGTTGTTTCCCGCGTCATCAATAACCCAGATAAGCGTCCCCCGGTGTTTTGGCGCAGGTCTGGGGGGCTGTTCAACAGGACGGGAAGGGGATATAGCCGGCTTGGGAACGACGACCTCCGGAACAACCGGCAGGGATTGGGGCGGCGCGGGTTTTGGAACCCTGTTTTGGGGATTAGCCCGGGGCGGCGCCTCAGGCGCGGTGTTTTTAGAAACATCCCCCTGGGGATTTGCCGGCGGCGGCGTTGCAGGCGCCGCTTCAGGCAGGGCCGGCGGCGCGGTCTGGGGAACAGGCTCGGATGAGTCAGGCGGCAGAACGGCGGCGGCCGGAGCGGTTTCGACGAGGAGTATTTCTTCGGCGGAGCGGGTGATCCCATAAACGATTATCCCAATACAGGTAGCCGCGATAATACACACTCCGGCGAGGATAACCGCCTGTGCGCAATCTACAAAGGAAAGCCATATCCGGCGGCGGCGTTTTACCCGTTTAGGGCGATGGGGCGCCCTGTCTTTTGCGGGGAGCGCCCCTTTTTTTACGGAGGGTACTTTTTTTGACATCAGCCCGGGGGCCAAGAGAGCGTGCGGCCGCCCAGCACATGAACGTGCAAATGATCTACGGTCTGCCCGCCATCAGACTTGCAATTGATCACGAACCGGGCGCCCTTTTCGGCACAGCCTTGAGCGGCGGCTAATTCCTGGGCCTTATTGAGGAGCTTCCCGGGCAGGGAAATATCCGAGGCCTCAAGTTCCATAATATTGCGAATATGCTTCCTGGGGATTACCAAAAAATGAACCGGCGCCTGGGGGGCCGCATCATGAAAAGCGAGAATTTCATCATCCTCAAAGATCTTCTTGCTGGGTATCTCTCCCTTGGCGATCTTGCAGAATATACAGTCACTCATGGGCTAAGTCTACCATGACTCAGGTTTTTTTTCCAGTACTCGCTTTAAAGTTACTGCTCAATCTCCCTGATACGCTTTATCCGGTTCCCCATCGGCCTTCCTGAGGGCGTCCTCCACCGCTGCAAGAAATCCCGCGCTGGATTCAGTAGCCCCGGAAATCCCATCTATGTCAACGCTGTTCCCGTCCAGGACCAGTTCCAGAAGCTCTTCCATGGCCGCGCCGCCGGGAAAGGGATCGTCCCCGTGTTCCAGGATTTCTATCCCCGCGATACCATCCAGATCCACCTGTACCGCCACCCATACCGGCCCCCGGTACCCCTGACCGGAACCTTCATAAGTGACTGCAGCATTCCGGGATTTCCCGGCCTCCGGCTCAGCTTTCAATCCGGCGCAGGCTGCAAAACCCAAAACCGCCATAAGGGTAACAATCATAGCGGCTTTTCGTAATAGTTCCCAATACATGGTTATACCTCTTATTTAATGCGGCGGAATTACCGCATACATTAATTGAACTTTAAACGCGAAGTGTTTAAAGCAAACTTCCATATATACTATGGGAATATCAAGCTATTTTGCTTTAATTGGAAGCTTTTTTAGCTTCGGCTTTTTTGAGAAATTTTTCGTTCTCTACAATAAATCGTTCATGAACCCCTTCGCCTATCTTACCCGCCGCGTCATATGCCTCCACGGTGAATACAAGCCTGCGGCCGTCAATTTCAACAAGCCGCCCCTGGGCTTTTACCGTCATACCTACCGGCGTCGCGGCAAGGTGCTTCACCTGAAGCACAGTTCCTACCGTGGAAAAGCCCTCCGGAAGCCGGGGGTCCACTGCCGCAACACAGGCGCCTTCCAAAAGGGCGATCATGGCGGGGGTAGCATAAACCGCGAGCCCTCCGCTCCCCCAGGCGCCGGCCGTATTGTTATCGGTAACAGTTTCTTCTTTTTGACCCTCAATACCGGGTTCAAGACAGGCGGTAAAATCCATGGCCACAGTGTAGTATAGATTAGCGGTCCAATTCCAGTACGCGGTACCGCTTATGTATTAACCCTCCCCGGAACAAAACTCCAAGATGTTAAACCCTCGCCACGAAATAAAAAAGGCCGGAATATTCCGGCCTCCAATGTCCCCTCTGCCTTCAATACTTATAGGCATATAACAGGGTGTGCTACTCTTGAGCATCAATTGTAATTATCAAATATTATTGCTGTCTCTATTATGACCGGTAATCTTCACGACACCGGTCTCGTAACTTCGGGCGGATTTTCCATCATGGCCTCCAAAGTAAAACAAACTTAAAGCCCCAAAGGAAGGGTTGAACAAAACAGCTCTTAATCCTTCCTTGCCGCATAAAATCAAACTAATAAGTTTCTATATTTCTAATATATAACACTTAAAAAAAAATTCAAGCAAATTTTTTAAAATAATTACTTTTTTTAAAAAATACGCCTATTTCCCCTTCCTACGGAAACGGATCTCGCAGAGCCCGTCGCCTTTGGCAATGGTCTTGAGTAAATCCAGTTCACAGCCAAAGCTTTCCGCAATGCCCCGGTCCCCATACATGGCAAAATCACATAATTTGTCAATTTCCTCGTCAGGACAGCCTTGTTTTTGCCAGGCCTTGACCAGGGGGCAGTAATGAAAGTCAACGTCAAAGTTATCAGCGGTGGTCCTGATAATCTTCATTTCAAAGATCATCCGGGCAAAGGGGTGGAAGAGCCGCTTCTTTAGGCTCTTAAGGCTTTGGGATTGTCCCTTATCCACCATGAGTTTTGCCTGATAGCAGCCGCAGCGGAATATGGCTCCCGGGGCGTATGACTGGGCATCAAGCCCTTTTTTCTTCGCCTCGTCGCAGAGGAGATACATCCACAGAGCCCGGTGCTCCATGAGTTCCCGTATCGCCCTGATAAAACCGTTTTTGATCTTCGGTTCGTTTACTATTTTACTCATATTACCCTCCTTACAATGACATAAGACGCCGGAACCGCAAAGTTCTGGCCTTGGCCTATTCGCCTAACACCCTGACATGGACCTTCCGCATTCTCGGCCCGTCATACTCGTTAAACCAGATCCCCTGCCAGGTTCCCAAAAGCAGCCTTCCCCCGCTTACGATAACCGTAATTGACGGGCCAACGAGGCTCGTCTTGGCATGGGCGGCGGAATTGCCCTCACCGTGGCGGAACTCCCGGCGGTCCGGGGAGATGGCGTTCATGGCGACGAGCATGTCCCGGGGAACATCGGGATCGGCGTTTTCGTTGATGGTCACCGCCGCGGTTGTGTGGGGAACAAACACCACGCAGATCCCCTCGGTAACGCCGGAAGAAGCGACAATTTTTTGCACCTGGGAGCTGATGTTAAGCCACTCGTTGGCGGCATGGGTTTCTACGGAAAATGTCGCTAGGCTTGTCATGGGCGTCTCCGGTATTGGTCTGTCATAAAGGATACCACAGAACGGGCAGGTTTGCCAATTATAGGCGAGGATTAATTGAACAAAGAGGTAATGCTGCCTGGTTACCCTTCAATGGGCATGGCTCATAATTTGCCGTTTTTTAAGCAAGCATATAAGGTGTATCAGGGATTGGTATATTGAGTGAGCCCATATTCCTATCTTTTGATTTCCGGCGCAAAAACATTGCATGAAAAACGCTTGACAATTCATGAAAATATACTTACGCTTAAAATAAGGAGTATGGGGGATGCAGGCATTCCTTTCCGATTTTACGTATGCGGCTTAAGCCGCATACCTTCAAGGAGTATATAGTATGGCAATTTTACAAGTTCGTGACATAGACGATAAATTGTATGACACGTTAAGACAGAAAGCAAAAATTGAAAATAGATCAATAAGCCAGGAGGTTATATCTATTTTGGAAAAATATCTTTCTAACCCTATTTATTTTACTATAAATTCAACAAAAGAATTCTTAAATTTGTCATGGGAAGATAGTAGAGACGCAAAGGAAATTACAAAAGATATAGTTAAAGATAGAAGAAATAAAAAATCTTTTGGAGAATTTAATGGCGTATTTAATTGATTCTAATATTATTATTTATAGTATGAAAGGAAATAAAAATGTACAAGATAATTTTTTAAAAAATGAAAAGATACCTAAATTTATTTCAATAATAACCTATGGCGAATTATTATACGGAGCAAAGAAATCAGAACAAATTGAAAGTAATTGTGCAAAAGTATATCGAATAAAGAATCTATTTCCAATAATACCAATAGACATGCCAATTATTGAAGTGTTTGGCGATATAAAAGCGAAATACAGAAAAACAGGAATCGTTATAGATGACTTTGATCTGTTAATTGCCGCTACCGCGATAACGCACAATCAAATATTAGTAACAAATAATATAAAGCATTTTGAACCCATAAAAGAATTAAGGATAGAGACTTGGATATAAAGTACAGGATGTACCTACTGTGAATACCATCCTTACCATAATCAGCCGGGAAATCCGCAATCAAAAAGCCCGGTTTGTGTTTCCCTCAGATATAGCTTCCTCGGTCTGGGCACGGAAAATCTGCGGCCTCACCGGGGTCCGTTCCGTGGCGCTCAACCGGTTTCTTGCCTGGGACCGCTTTAAAGAAGAGATTGTCCGGGCGGAAATACAGAACAAGGAACCTGTTTCGGCGGTGCTGAGGCGGCTTTTCGCGGAAAAGCTGATCCGGCGGAACGCCGAGGCGGTTAAAAAAATGCCGTCCCCTGCTCCGGGGGCCGGAGAGGGGGGCGCTGTTTCCCGAACCATCGGCAGCACACCGGGTCTTCTGGAAGAGCCGGCTCTTCCCTTCAGACGGATTATCCCAACGGCCTACGCCGGTGAAGGTTCCGTGTTCACCTCCCAAATTGCCGGCATACTTTCTTCACTAAAACTGCTCAGGGTAAAACAGGAAGCGGCGCAGAAAGCGGCAGGCTATGTAAAGGATGAAGAAGACCTGGACTACGCCGTCCTTGAAGCGGAATACAGCGCGTTCCTGGAACGTAACGGTTTGTTTGAACCATCCTGGGAAAAACCGCCCCTGCGTGACCGGGAACACGATTACTACATATTCTATCCCGAGGCTATGGAAGACTTTATCGAATATGAAAAAATTTTAACCCTTGAACCGAATATTCACCTGATCAGCCTTAACGCTGAAGCTGGGGACCAGGCAGAACCCCAGGTATTGTACCGGTATTCTTCCTTCCGGCAGGAAATACACGCCGTGGTTCTTGAAATACTCAAAGCCCATGAAGAAGGGGTTCCCTACGAAGAGATGGCGATCAACGCGCCGGGTCTTGAGGACCTTGAACCGTATTTACTGCGGGAACTCTCCCTGTTTAATATCCCCGTACGCCGCCGTTCAGGCCGTCCCCTTGCCGAATATGGAACAGGAAAACTATTCTCTCTTATCAGTGCCTGTAAGGCAAATGATTTTTCCTTCTCCTCATTAAAATCCCTGCTCCTCAACGATTGGATACCCTGGCGGGATCCCAAACAAAACAAGGATCTCATTGACTTTGGAATCAAAAACAACTGCGTTTCTTCCTATCAGGAGAATGGGGTTCTTAAAGATGTCTGGCTTGAAGCCTTTAAAGGAGCGGATCGTGAAAAACGGCTCCGGGGCTATTATGAAGGCCTAAAGGCGGATATTGAAGCCATGACAGGGGCCAAGAAATTTATTGATATACGAAATCACTACTTTGCCTTCCGGGGAAACCCCTGGGAAAAGCCTTTCGATGGCGAAAAAAAAGACGCCGGCTCCTCCAATGACGGCGGCGCCGCCCGCCCTGTCCGCAGCGCCGATGATACAACAGTAACTCTGCCGGGCTTTCTTTCCAGAAACAGTTGTTCCGATGAAGGGGACGCGGTACTGGCCCGCTGTGTGGAGGAGCTTTCGGCCCTGATCCAGCTTGAGGAACAATACCCTGATCTGGCTCCTGAAAAGCCGTTTATGTTCTTCCTTTCGGCGCTTAAAGAAAAACAGTACGTAACTCAGCAGCACAGCGCGGGGGTGAACATCTTCCCCTACCGGGTGGCCGCCGCTTCTCCATACACCTGTCACTTTGTACTCAATGCGGCCCAGAACGCGGCCACGGTTCTATACCAGAGCCTCAAGTTCCTCCGCCAGGACAAACGGAAAAAACTGGGGCTTACCCAAGGGGATACCGACGCTTCCCGGGCTTTTTTCAGACTCTACCGGCTCGGCCCCTGGAAGAATTTTTCGCCTCGTCTCCGGATCAGCGCCTCGGACCAAACCATTTCGGGAAACGCCATCCCCCACAGTTTTTTTGCCGGAGAAAATTTTTCCGCCGTGGAGTACGGTGGGAAAACTGTTCCGGCGCTGCTTCAGCCGCCAGATGCCTATGCCCGGGAAAAGGCCTTTTGGGCAGCGGCGGATTCTTCCGTTTTCCCTGAAAAACTCTTTCCGGTGCAAAAAGCGGGATTTCTGCGCTGGCAAAAATCGGTTTCCGGCCAAGACCGGAAAAGACAATCTCTCCTCGCAGAGACTTTTCCCCAAAACAGCACATCGGCAGTATTACTGCGCGAATGTATTTCCCGGGAACAGCTTGTAACCCCAATCGAACCGGAGGGTAGGAACGGGGAAAAGCGTTATTTCAAGGTTTCCGCCACCGGAGACCTGAATGTCTTTTTCAATTGTCCGGCATTCTGGCTTTACAGCAAGATTTTTGCCCTGTCAGAAGAGCCGCTTGAAGCCCAACTCATGGACGATACGTCCCTCGGCATTCTTTACCATCAGATTCTGAAGGATCTTTTTGCGCGGATCCGTAAACAGGACAAGGTTTTTAAACCCGAACGTCTGGAAACGTACCGGAAGTGGATACAGGAAATTACCGAAGAAGACGCCCGTACCCATCCTGCTTTTCAGGGGCCCCTGGCGATTCCGCTCGTAACAGCCCAGGCTAAAGCCATAGCCGGCGTACTTGCTAAAATTCTTAATACCGAGACATGTTATTTTTCGGGCTATACCGTTACAGAACTTGAATCTAAATTTAATTTTTATCGGGATGATATTTTCTTTAAAGGTATAATTGACAGGATTTCTGTCTCTCCTGATGACAGCCCTGTGATAATTGATTACAAAACCAACAAAACTCCCACTAAAGATCAAAGCGCCGAAACTGCCGATTCGCCCCTTGAGGATTTCCAGATGCCCATGTACATAAAACTCTATGAAGAGAATACCGGCGTCAGGGTGGAAGAAGCGGTTTTTTTCAGCATTTATCAGAATAATGCCGTTTACATAATAGGCGGCAAAAAGGGTTTTACCAGGGACGAGTATCAGGAAACATTGGATGCCTTTGACGGTTACGTGAACCGCTTTAAAAATTCTGTGGAGGCTCTGGATTTTTCTCCCCCGCAAATTGATATTAACGCGTGCACAGGATGCGTTTTCCGTACCGTCTGCCGTACTACATACACGCCGAACGCCGCCCATCTTCCCCATACCAAGGCCCGTTCCGCCGGGGTCTCTTTGGAGGCAAACCATGCCGAATAAAAGCAGCAATGCTATTCAAACAGAGCTGCTTGCCGAACTGGATGAAAATCAGCGGAAAGCCGCTTCCGCCGAATTCAACGCTGTTGTTACCGCCGGAGCAGGTTCGGGGAAAACCAAGGTTCTGGCTGCCCGTTATGCCTGGCTTGTCATGGAAAAGGGCTACAAGGTGGAAGAGATCCTCACCCTTACCTTTACGAATAAAGCGGTGAACGAAATGTACAGCCGCATTTTCAGCCTCCTTGCGGAACATCAGGATAATAGCCGGGCGCGGGAAGCGGTTAGGGAGTTCCACAAGGCCCACATCATGACCCTGGACGCCTTCTCTGCCGGTATTGCCCGTACCGCTTCCACCCGTTTTGGCATCAGCCCCGATTTTGCAAGCGATAACAACGGGGTGCAGGAACTTGCGGTAAACGCGGCCCTGCCCTTTGTCCTGGCCCACCGCGACAACCCCGCCCTGCAAGCCCTTATCGCAGACCGGAAAATCCGCATCGTAGCAGAAGAACTGTTCGCGGAAACTGTGATCAATTACAGTCCTTTAAGCAGTCCTCTCAATTTTGATGATTTCATGCAAAAACAGAATGAAGAACTCCGAAAGCAATGGAAATCAAAAACAAAAGAAGTATCGTCTTTGCTTGATGTTATCTTTCAGGAATTTAGGTCCCTTACCAAAACAGGAAGCGTTTTTTACAAAAATCTGAAGGAACGGCTTGACGCACCCATGCCTGAAACTCCGAACATTGCCTCTCTCCTGCAAGTCTCAAACAACAATACTTCTTCTAAAGAACGGCAGCAGTATTCTGTTTATTTTAACTGGCTCAGGCAATTAATTTTTATTAGACTCAATGCCCCATCAGAATGCGCCGTTATCGTGGAAATTCTGAAAACACTCAGGGATATTTATGCCGGGATCAACCCTATCGCCAATATTGCCCTCCAATGGGATATTATGACAGGGATATTCCCCCTGGTGGATGAATTTCAGCATCAATTCAACCGGAAAAAGCGGGAAGCGGGCCTCCTCACCTTTAACGACATAGCCCACCTTGCGGTAGACGCCCTAAGAGAGTTTCCGGATATCAGAAAGGTCTACAAGGACAGCTTCAAATCCATCATGGTTGATGAGTTTCAGGATAATAACGGACTTCAGCGGGATTTGATCTTCTTCCTTGCGGAAAACGAAAACAGAATGGAAGAAGGGAACCCCGAACCGGAAGATCTTTCCAGCAGCAAAATGTTTTTTGTAGGTGATGAAAAACAGTCTATCTACCGTTTCCGCGGCGCCGATGTATCGGTATTCCGGGGTCTTGCAAAAACACTTTCCGCCGCTTCCACCGGCGCCGGTCTCAGCCTGATCAACAACTACCGCTCTAAACCCTGCCTTATCGACGCTTTCAACCGGGTCTTTGGCGGACTTGATCCATCAGGATCTTCCGCCCGGAGGGGGGCTGTATTTTTCCCGGAACCCGCCCCAATGACCGCAGGATCCCAGGCCGAAATTCCGCCGGCAGGGGAGGAACTGCCCGGCTATGAGGCGGTTTACCGCCGGGTTTACGCCGCAGAGCATTGGGCCGCCGGGCCCCGGAAGGGAGGAACTGCCCTCCGGGAAGACGGCAAAAATGAACAGGAGGCGCAGGTACATTTTTGTTTTCTTGACGAAAGCGTTCTTGATAAAAACGACCCCCAAACTCTTTCCAAATATGAACTGGAAGCGGCCTATATCGCGGGACAGATCCGGAACATGGTTGATTCGGGCTACAAAATACCGGTACGCGGCAAAGACGGTATCACCCGGAGGCCCTGTACGTACCAGGATTTTGCAGTATTGCAGCGCGCCTACACCCATCAGAGTGAGCTGGAAAAACAATGCAAGAATTTCGGTATCCCCTTTACTACAGACCGGCCCGGAGGGCTTTTCAGCGAAGCGCCGGTAAATGACCTTTATATGTACCTGAGGCTCCTTGTTAATCCCAATGACAGGATCGCCTATGCCGCTGTTATCCGTTCCCCCTTTACAAGGCTCAGCGACGAAACATTGGCAATATGTATGCTGAATAGTAATACTGCACCATTTGACGAATCCCTGGAGCCTCTGATTCCTGCAAAAGAACAGGATTTTTTTAGGGAAGCCCGCGAACGTTACCGCAAACTTTCAGAGGCAGCCCGGAATTTGCCAACAGCCGGAAAATCAGAATTCTTTGATACCTGGAACAGTTTTACTACTACAAATTTGATTACCAGGCTCTGGTATGAAGAAGGTTATCGCTATGAGACCCTCTGGTCCGCCTCGTCTCAAGTATATGGGGGACTATTCGATCTGTTCTTTGAACTGGCCAGGAATATTGATCAGAAGGGAACGAGCCTTCCGGAATTTTTTGACTACCTTGAAGGCCTTATCAATAAAGAAGAAAAACTTGACGGCATTGATTTGCCCCCGGAAGAAGAGGGTGGTATACGGATCACTTCAATTCACAAAAGCAAAGGCCTGGAATTTCCGGTAGTATTTGTATACTGCTCGGCAAGCCGGGCAGTATCCGCCCGCAATGACAGGACGGTTTACTTCAGCGAAAAGTGGGGCATCACCGTCAATCTGCCTAAAGCGGAAGAACTTTTCGAAGATTCGGGCAATTATTTTTTCAACTTTCAAAAAGGGGAAGAAACGGCAAAAGAAGCCGCCGAACTCAGGCGGCTCCTCTACGTTGCCATGACCCGCGCCGAAAGCAGGCTCTTTCTCACCGCGACAATAAAAGGAGAAGGCGGAAAAAACCCGGAGACAATGGAGGACGAATACCTCAAAGCCCAACTGGCGCGGCTTAAGGAAAAACAGCAGGGAAAGTACGGCAGTTTCCTGGACCTGCTCCTGCCTGCAATCGTTACCGGCGATGACGAAAGTCCGCCCTTCACTATCGAAACTATACCCGCTTATTCCCGGGAGGAACTCTACGCTCTGGGGGCAAAGGTCCGGCAATCGGCCGCCAGTGGATCTGAGAATAAGTTTTTTGGTAACAGAAAAACTAACCAGGCCCGGGCGGCGGAAGAAGCCGCGCCGCTTTACGCCGCCGCCGATACTTTCCCGGCGGCGGCCCCATTCCCCGTCTCAATTCCCGCAAGTTCTCTGCACGTAGCCGAAGAATTTGCCGGCGAAGCAGCCGGGGGGCCGGACGCGGCTTCAGGCGGCAGTGCGGAGGACGGCAAGATAGCGGATTCAGACATCGAAGGTATTCTGGAAAACGCCGGACTTGAGGCCGCAGATTTCGGCGTCCTGGTCCACACCTTCCTGGAAGAACGCCTGAACGGCAGACAGCCGCGTGTTCCGCCCAAATTCCACGCCCGGCTTTCCGGCAGGCGCTTTAACATTTTGCAGGAAAAGGCCGAAGCCATGGCGGGGGGCTTTATCAATTCGGACCTGGGGAGACTCTGTGCTAATGCAATCTGGCGTGAAACAGAGTTCCCGATCCTCACCGTGCCGGACTGCGAAGACGGACGGACGGTGATATCCGGACAAATCGACCTTTTATTTGAGGTTGCCGAAAGAAACAGAAGCGTTATCTATGTGGTGGATTTCAAGACTGACCGGATCGAAGCGCCGGATCATCACCTTGCCCAGCTCGCGATCTATGAACGGGCGGCGTCGGATATTTTCGGCAGACCGGTCCGGTCCTGGCTATTTTACCTGAGGAGCGGCAGGGCGGTGGAACTTTCAGAAAGGACGGGCAAAGTTTCAATCGAAAGACTCGTGAGTGAGCGTGTCAAATAAATCAAGCTGTTCTGTTTGACTTTTATCTTCAAATGTATGGAGATATTCAAACAATCCATCCTTATCGGATACGATATTATTCTGTTTGCAGGTTTTATAAAATAGTTCCATAAGTTCCCGGTTTCCGTCACTGGTTATTATATAATTGTTTCCATATTTATTTTGATATTTCTGTCTTAATTGGGGAAAATATTTATCCAGGTTCCGGTAAAAATACTCCCGGTTTCCCTCCCGCAGGGTTAACCCCATTTCAAAACATATAATTCCGTATACCTTTGCTTCGATGCAATAATTCAATATTCCACGTATATTTTCTTCCGTATCGTTTATAAAGGGAAGTATCGGGCTTAACCATACTACGGTTTTGATTCCATTATCCCGCATTATTTTTAATGTTTCAAACCGTTCTTTACTTGTCGAGACAGCAGGCTCAATTGTTTTACAGAGCCGTTCATCAAATGTTGTAAGAGTCATTTCCACAATACATTTTGCTTTGCTGTTTATTTTTTTCAATAAATCAAGATCCCTCAAAATTAAATTTGATTTTGTCTGGATTGCCAGGCCGAATCCGTACTTTTCTATAATTTCAAGACATACTCTTATGTTATTCAGATTTTCAGTTATGGGAATATATGGATCGCTCATTGCTCCGGTTCCTATCATGCATTTTTTTCGCTTGCTTTTTATTTTCTCCTCCAATAACCGGGGTGCGTTAATTTTGATTTCTACATCCTCAAAGTCATGATCCATATCGTAACATTTGCTTCTTGAATCACAATATATGCATCCATGAATACAGCCCCGGCTGATATTCATGCCATTGCTTGGGGATAATATGCCTTTGACCTCCTTAAAATGCATGATTTCCGTTAAACCTACACTTTTTCAACATTCGTCAAATTCCGCACCCATCGTTCTTTGCGGTAAAAATGCCGGGCGACAGCCACTTTAACAAAATCGCTGAGTTTGAGTATGGCGAACATCTTTACGGGGCTCATGGTTGTGAGGAATGCCAGGAGGAACGCGCCGGGGACAAAGATCAGGGTATTTACCGATACATCGGTCCAAGCGCCCATTGCGGCGTCTCCCCCTGACCGGCTGATGGCAAAGAGGGCGTTTAAGAGACACCAGAGGGGGAGGTAGATCAGCACTACCGTCACAAGGCCTAAACTGATGCTTCTGGCCTGGGAAGTAAGGTTGGAGAACACCAGGGGGATAAGTACCGCCGATGCCGCAAACCCCAGCACCATGAGGACGCCGCCCGCGATTACCGCGCCGGACTTGAGCCACGCCGCCCGCTTCCTGGCTTCTTCCAGTTTCCCCGCTCCCAGGGTACCGCCGACAAGCACCGCCGAAACCGTCCAAATGCCGTTAAAAATCAGAAAAAACAGATTTGCTATGGTCCAGCCCGCAGCCATACCGGCAACGGTCTCCGCTCCTCCCCTGCCGTTGTACAAGGCGGTCATAATGGTCTCGGAACTTATCCAGGATAATTCAGAAAGGAACACCATTGCCGATTTGGCAAGAATGGTTTTTATTAGTTTTCTATCAACATGAAACAAGCTCCCAAGGCGTATAGAAAACGAGCTTTTCTTTTTTGCAATGTAGAGCAGAAATAGCGTCAGCTCAACATAGCGGGCAATGATAGTCGCCACCGCCGCGCCAAATACCTCAAGCCGGGGCGCACCCAGGTTCCCATATATCAGGATCCAGTTGCCCAGGGTGTTTACCAGTGTAGCGATTGCGGAAATGACGAGGGGTATTTTTGGAAGTCCTATTTCCCGGAAGGATGTTCCGATAGCGGAGGAAATGGCCAGGGGAAACAGCGTGAACGATGTCAGGCGAATATAGCGTGCGCCGATGGCGACAATTTCCATTTGGGCGGCGTTTCCTCTGGTCATGAGGGAGATCATGGGCGCCGGTATCACCCAGCAGAGGGTAAAGTAGATAAGCGAAACCAGCAGGGTAAAAATCACCTTAAACCGGAATGCCTGCTTCATCCCCTGGGCGTCTTGCGCGCCGCTGAACTGGGCAAGGTATATCCCGCCAGCGCTGCAAACGGCGTTGATAATGACCATCGAAGTAAAATTGATCTGATTCGCCACATTTACCGCGGCCATGCTGATGTCTCCAAGGCCCGCGACCATGAAGTTATCAATGAGAGAAACCATACTCATGATGAGCTGTTGCAGCATTACCGGCAGGGCGATTTCAAGAGCCTGGCGGTAAAAATACGCGGGGCCAAGGTGTTTTAACTTAAGATGCATACAATCAATCTAGTACACAACTGCCCAATATGCTAGGTACTAGACCAGCAGAGCGTCAAGGTCGATTTCTCCGGCCGTACAGGGTACGGTAACTCCCCATCTTTCCAGCACCTCCGGGTGGACTTCGCCGAATATGCCAACGGGTTTTTCCTTGAACAAAATGAAAGCCGCCCGGCCGGAGATAAAGCGGCTGTCGGAAGATTCCTCCACTTCATATTCCCGGGAAAGGTAGTAAAACAGCGTTTGGAGCTGTCCCGCGATGGTGTTAAAGTTGGCGTCCCCCCCGGCGTGGAGGAATCCTGCGTACTGGCGGGTACTGTTTCCGTAGTTTTCCTGTTCATCACGGTAGGCAACCTTGCCCACCTCGAAAATCCGGTGCGGGTACATTGAGCGGCCTGAGATGGATTCACTCATCATAAGGGATGCCAGAGTAGAATCCCTAACATACTCGTAATTTTCCGTCATGGGGTTGGCAATACGGATAATTTTACTGCCGTCACCACGCATTTTTTCTACCAGATCCTTCTTTGAACCAAGGTAGTTATAGATCATCTCCTGGTAACCCAGGCCCACGAAAATTTCCTTAACCCGGCGGCTGAAAAAGGTAATGGGACTGAGCCGGCCTACGGTAAAATCGCTGGGTCTTTCGGGCTTAAACGTATTAAGGCCCCGGCCAATCATCACATCCTCCATCACATCCGCCGCGTGGAGAAAGTCGTTCCGGTATTCAGGAGGATAGGCCCGTATCCCGTCTTTTTTTTCAGTTTCTCCCTGTTCAGTATCTTCCGCCTTTTCGGCCTTAACCCCCATGCGGTTCAGGGCCTTAACGCAGTCATCGGCGTTGATTTTCTCGCCCAGGAATCTTTCCACCCTGGAGAGGGAACAGAACACCGGTTCCTGGAAATAGTAGGGGCTGAAAAAAGTCCGGCCAAAGGGGGTGTCGTATTCGTACTCAATTTCTACCGGCTCAATGGTAAAGCCCTGGTCCGCAAGATCGCAGGCCATGATAGAAGTGGCCAAGGTTACCGAAGGCATATCGGTTCCGGTAAGTTCAACAAAAAGGTCGGCATCCCCAACCTGAACGGCGCCGATATCGGCTGAGTTGATTATCGGGGGATACGAGAGAATCCCTCCCTTAGAATCCACCAGCAGGGGATGGAGGGGTTCGTGCTCCTGGATAAAGGCGTACTCCTTGCCCTTGGGGTGCTGTTTGAGGATCTCCCGCAGGGTCAGGGGTACGTCCCACTGGAGGGGAACAAAGGAGACCGAATCGGGATCAACGGCCTTATAGATGATGGGCCACTGGATGACGGCAATACGGTAGAGCCCCATAGAAATGGTCCGGCGTTTGCGGCCGAAGTTCCAGGCAAGCTTTTCCTGGGTCTGGATCATGTCACGGAGGGAAGCGTCGGAAATAGCCTTCCCGGCGGCTATAAAGCCTGCCAAAAAGGGGCGTACTTTCCGTACCGAAGACTGGACCAGCACCTTGCGGCTCGCTTTTTGGGCCTTGCCGGAACTCGAAAAGAAGGGGTATTCCGGCCTTTTGCCCCCAAAATAGAGACGGAGCTGGCGCGCACAGCCCGCGGTTGCCCAAAGATCGGGCCGGTTTGTGTCATTTAACTCTATTTTCAGCGTCCGTTCCGCCTGGGGGAGGCTTTTATCCGAATCCTCGTCCAGTTCAGCCTTGGCGCAGGTCAGGGCTTCTTCGAATTCTTCCCGGGAAGGCCAGCGGCGGCCCGCGAGGGTATAGAAAACATCTTCATTAACTTCTATCTTTGGCATGGTATCAATATAATACGTTATAAGGGAATCACTGTTCAATAGGTATTCAAAAAACGTCAAAGCAGAGCCGCACACGTATTGACACCAAACATAGGAGGATCTAGACTTTTAACCATGGGTGATAAGAGGGTAATTCTCGCAATTGATGATCTACCCATGGAGCTGGCGGTTTTTGAGAATATTTTAGGGCAGACCTATGATTTAAAAATCTGCTCTTCCGCTCCAGAAGCTTTAACAGCGCTTGAGAATGTCAAATCGGATTTAATTCTCCTGGATATTGAAATGCCCGGCATGTCGGGGTTTGAATTTCTGCATCAAATCAGAAAAATGCCTAAACTGATGAATACCCCGGTAATTATTGTTTCAAGCCATAGTGGTGAGGAATTTACTACCCATGCCACCCAGCAGGGCGCCAATGATCTTTTGACTAAACCGGTGAACCCCAATGAGCTTCGGAACCGGGTGAGCTATTACCTGGAACATGCGCCCCCAAAAAACAAGCTGGAAGAGATGCTCCAGAGAAAACTGATTATAAATCGAGATTAAACCCGTTTCTCAATGCACACGTCTGAGCCGTACATTTTCTATATCGCAGCTGAAAAGTTCCCGAAGGTCGTTGAGTCCTAGGGCCATTAAGGCCATGCGGTCAATACCAATACCCCAGGCCGCTACCGGAACATTCACCCCGAGGCTCGCCGTTACTTCCGGCCGGAAGATACCGGATCCGCCAAGTTCAAACCAGCCCAGGGCCGGGTGTTTAATGTGGACCTCCACCGAAGGCTCGGTAAAGGGGAAATACCCCGGCACATACTTAACTTCTTTAGCCCCGGCCACTTCCCGGGCAAACATATCGAGCATTCCGAGCAAGGTCTTGAGGTTCACGTCCTCTCCCAGCACTATCCCTTCGGTCTGGTAGAAGTCCGAAAGGTGGGTGGCATCCACCTTGTCGTAGCGAAAACACCGGACTATGCCGAAATATTTACCCGGGATATTGGCGTGGGGAAGGGTTTTAGCGGACAGCACGGTCCCCTGGCTTCGCAGGATGAGACGCCGGGTAAATTCCCGGTCAAAGTTGTAATTCCATCCCCGGCTCCCGGTCTCCCCGCCGTTTTCATGGGCTGCCGCTACATTTGAAAGCCAGGGCTCCTCAATAGCCTTGGCGTAGGCGAACCCTTTCGGGTTCGAGGGATCGGTAATCCGGTACACATCGTGGATGTCCCTGGCGGAGTGGAACTGGGGCATAAAGAGGGCGTCGGAATTCCAGAACTCGGTCTCCACCAATGGGCCGTCAAATTCCTCAAAACCCAGGGAGACAAGCTTGTCTTTAACATCTTCCAGAAATTTCGCGTAAGGATTGGTCCGTCCCGGAATAAGCCGGGTTGGCGGCACTTTGACCGTATAGGAACGGAAATTCTTTCCCTTCCAGGAACCGGTTTCGAGCATCTCCCCCGTCAGGGCGCCGATTTCATCCCCGGTGATCCCCGCCGCATTAAGCGCCGCAGCCACTTTTTCCCAATCGCCGGTAAAAACAGAAATCACCGTCTCCCGATCAACAAGCCGGAAAGGCGCGTCCGCGGCGCCCCGCTTTTTCGCCAGAGGGGCTATGGCGGCCTTTTCCGCCGGGGAAAGCTCAGTTTCCGCAACAAGGCCTCCGGGCGCGGCGGACGCCTTGTCCAAAAGGAGGCGGATCACGGCAAAGTGGTCCGCCGCTTCACCCTTGGCAGGACGCCCGTTCACAAGCTGGTCCGCGGGAAGGGCTAAACTTACTTTTTTTTCGCCATCCATAGCAAGGCATCCAAGCTTGGAAAGGAACCCGAAGGCGCTTCCCACGTCTTTATTATCAAGTCCCAGGTTCCCGGCGATTTCCGGAAGCCGCAGGCCGGGCTTAATCCGGATAAGCTCAATGATCCGTTCTTCAGGGCTCCCCTTTTCCTTCCACTGACGGCCTAAACCGGTAAGCTCATAAAAAACACTGGTTTCCCGGCGTATTTCCCGTACCAGTGCTTTCCCGGCGAGCCAGGACAGGGCTTGATTCCCATTCCCGCTCTTAAAACCCAGATCCCTCTCGACCTTCTCTATGGAAAGTTCATCCCCATTCTTATAGCCCAGAATGATCCGGACCTCCAGGGGATGCAAATTTTTCACCAGGTTCTGAATATCAATGCTCATGAATATTCCTTAACAATTGGAATAGATTCAGAATACCAAGTTTAGCGTGATTTGAGAAGAGGAGAAGGCGGGATTCGCCGGAATGAAGGCCGCTATTACTTAAATTACGGAGGGAACCGCTTTTTTCAGTATAAAAATGGATTGCTTTTTAAAAGCCTGGCGTTTATAATGATTCAGTATGGATACCAATCAAGCTAAAAGCTTAAAGTGGCCGAGAAGGGCCTTGGTGGTAGATGATACGCAGATCGGTTTAGAAGCTGCCCGTGATTGTCTTGAGGCCTCTGGAATTCATGCTGATTGTGTAAGAAGCGGCTGGGAAGCTATCGCCCTCATTATGAAAGAAACCGAACGCTACGATATCATTTTTATGGATTACTACATGCCCGGTATTGATGGGCTTGAAACGGCCAAGGGTATTCGGGAAACAATTAAAAGTGAATATGCCCGGCAGGTTCCCATAATTGCCTATACCAGCGCCGATCCGGGAGGAACTACCATTAACTTCCTGGAAAGCGGCTTTTCCGATTTTCTTGCCAAACCCATGAATATGGATAAGATCCGGGGGATT
>JAITNM010000094.1 GCA_031290475.1 Treponema sp.
AATTCCCGTTCAATGGTTTCCCGGTTATCGCCTAAAAGATATGCTGTCTGAACATAGATTTTTTCATTATTCCGAATGCCCGTAAAGTCAACTTCCTGTTCGTTGATTTTTCCGACATACACCGCGAAACCCCGGCGCTCCAGTTCAGTAAAAACGATGGATTCAAGAATTCCGGCAATTCGTTTCAGGTCAAAGCCGAGCGCCGCATAGGTAAGGGAAATGTCGCCGGGGTAGTATTTCTCGCGGAAACTCAGGAATTCCTTCCCTTTGATGTCATAGCGCGGGGCTTTTTTTATAATAAAGGCGCTTTCCAGGGCATTGATATAATTGTAAATTGTTTCCGCATCAACTTTTCGTTTTTGGTTTTTCAAATAGTCCGCAATATTTTTCGCGGAAAACATATTTCCCGTATTGTCGAACAAAAAGCGGATCAGCCGCTCCAGTAAATCAATATTCCGTATATTGTGGCGCTGAATGGTGTCCCGCAGTAATACCGACGCATAGATATCCTTTACCACACGCCGGGCGGTTTCCGTATCAATATCGGAGCTGTGTACCGCGGGGAATCCCCCAGTCTCAATATAATTCCAAACAGCGGCCTTTGTATTTTCCACCGCTTCGCCTGCAATCTCTTTTTTAAAATCCAGATACTCGGCAAAGGAAAGGGGCCTGACCGTAATCTCCACATATCTGCCCGCCAGAAACGTCGCCAGCTCGGAGGACAAAAGCCGCGAATTGGAGCCGGTGAGGTAGATATCAACCGTCCTGGACGCAAAAAGCGAATTGACCACCCGCTCCCACTCGTTCACAACCTGAATCTCATCCAGCAAAAGAAAATGGATTTTGGCGTCTTTGATGCGCCCCGTGATCAAAGCATTCAGCGATTCCGCGCTAAACCCGGCAGTAAATTCAAAATCCTCAAGGTTAAGATAGATGATGTGTTCCCCATCCGCAATTACCGAGAGTTCCTGCCGTAACAGGCGTAAAATAGTGGACTTACCGCTGCGCCTGAGACCGTTTATAATCTTGATAAAGGGCTTCCCGACAAGCGGCCGGATTTGGCCCATGTACAGATCCCGTTTGACTTCCGTCATGTATCCAGTATAGCCCCATGGGGGAGGTTTTGTCAAGAAAGCTTCGGGTTATATCCCAATAGTTATCATAGATACATAAAAACAATATGGTTATAACCTTATATGATTTTGTTCATAAGACGGTAACGCATTTGGCGACTGACGCCAATGTGTTATAGTAATACTGTCGTATGACTTATCAACGGTGATCAAGGGGGAGAGTATTTTACCTATAAGCAGGCTTACATCCGCCTTCCTATTACTCAATAGAGAACGTGTAACGGCTGATCGCCGTGAACGCCAACCAGCCGTTCGTGTACCGGGTCAACCATCAAATCCATTGCCTCAAGGGGCAGTGCGCCGGGGAGTATATCTTTCGCATCAGGAACCACCACGGAGGGAAGCACGGTACTGCGGTTTTTCCAGCGGATACTTACTCCTTCAGTCACGTCATAGGTATCCGTTTTGCCGCCGGCGAGGGTTGATTCCGATGTTCAGGAATGGTATCAAACCGGAGCAAATGAAATACCCTAAGGCGAGACCCTCGAATCACTATTGAACAAAAAGCCCGAAATATATATACTGGAGATATGAGGCATTTAACTATCTAGCGTCTGTCCATAAAGCCGGTTACTTTATGGACAGACCTTGCATTTGCATACGCAAATGCGGTTTTCGAGGTAGTTTGTCAATAATGCGTCTACATTATTGACAAACTCTATCTATACCAAGGAGTATAATATGAAATATTCTACCAAGCTTTTCCTGGCGGGCCTGTCTTTTTGCCTTGCCTCTTTTTTCGCGCTCTCCTCCTGCGTATCTACCAAGGTCAGCAGGGTGGATTCAAGCACCCAGACGGATCTGAGCGGTTACTGGAACGATACGGACGTACGGATCGTCTGCGACACCCTGATCAAAGACTGCCTTGAGTCCCCCCGGGTTAAGCAGGTCATTGCCCAAAAGGGCAGGCTCCCGGTAATCCTTATCGGCAGGTTCAGGAACGACAGCGATGAGCATATTGATACTTCCATCATTTCCAAAACCATGGAAATTGCTATTTTTAACAGCGGTCTGGCCGATTTTGCGGCCGGCGGAGATACCCGGACGGAACTCCGGGCGGAACGGCAGGACCAGCAGGGGAACGCCAGCGAAGCGACCGCTGCGGCTTTGGGGAACGAAACCGGGGCGGATTTTCTCCTTACCGGTTCGGTAAAGACCATCGTGGATCAGGAAAGAGGCGCTTCCACCAGGACTTATTTTGTTTCGGCGGAAATGAGCAATATTGAAAATAATACCCGGCTCTGGATGGACCAGAACAGCGAAATTAAAAAGATCATCAAACGGCCGGGAGCAAAACTGTAGGCTTTCCGGGGGCCAGGATGAAGGCTGGGGGTTTACCTGCAATTGCCGTTTCCGGAAAGTTAATCGGCATTGCCCTGGGGGCGCTGCTTCTTTCCTGCGCCTCCGCCCGTCCCTTTACCCATGTAGACGATCTTGTTTACACGGGTGAATGGGAAGACAGTATTGATACTATCGAAAAAAACAAGAAAACCCTCTACCGCAATACCGATACAATACTCTACTATCTTGACAAGGGGATGATCTCCCACTACGCCCAAAACTATGAGGATTCAATCTCTTACCTTCAGGACAGTGAACGGGCTATTGAGGACGCTTATACCAAAAGCGTCACCATGGAGATAGGCTCCTATATCCTAAACGATAAAACCAGAGAGTACGATGGGGAAGATTACGAAGATATTTATATCAACGCGTTTAATGCCCTCAATTACTACCACCTGAACAACCTTGAAGACGCCCTGGTGGAAATCAGGAGGATGAATAATAAGCTCCAGTTCCTCTCTTCAAAATACGGGATTATTATGTCCAATTTGCAGAAACAGGCGTTGCAGGAATCTACCGAAATCCCTAAAGATAAAAACATAGGCACTACCAGGTTCAGCGATTCCGCCCTGGCCCGGTACCTGGGGCTCCTCTTCTACCGGGGCATCGGACAATGGGATGACGCCCGGATTGACCAAAACTACCTCAAGGTTGCCTTTGCCAACGCCCCCCATGTGTACCGGTACTCCATGCCTTCTTCGGTGAACGCAGAGCTTAACATACCACAGGACAAGGCCAGGCTCAATGTGATCGGCTTCAGCGGCATGTCCCCGGTTAAAGAGGAGGAGATCATCCGCTTCCCCCTGCCGGGCGCCCGGTACCTGAAAATAGCCCTGCCGGTGATTGTCTCCCGTCCCTCGCCGGTGTCCCGCATTGAAGTACGGGTACATACCGGCGAACGTTTTAACCTGGAACTCCTTGAAGACATTGATGCTGTTGCCCGGGAAACCTTCAAAGATAAGGCGGAAGTTATTTACACAAAATCAGTGCTTCGGGGAATCATAAAGGGGACGGCCAGTTCCGCCCTGTCTATTGCGTCGGAAGAAGTCGGGGGAGATACCGGTCTCCTCCTGGGGCTCATAAGCATGGGAACCCAGGTCCTGGCGGAAGCCTCGGAACTGGCGGACCTCCGGATTTCCCGGTACTTCCCGGCAAAGGCTTGGGTGGGCGGGGTAAACCTGGCCCCCGGCGCATATACCGTAACGGTGTATTACTATTCTGCAAACGGAAAGCTCCTCGCCTCCCAAACCAAAGACATGGAAGTACAGCTTTCCGCCTTGAATTTAATGGAAACCGCATGTCTGCGTTAAATGACTTCCGGTTCATCACCGTTTTTCTGTTTGTATTCCCCCTCCTGGCGTCAGGCTGCGCAGGCGCCGGCGCCGCACGCAGATCCGCCGCAGGTCCAGCCTGGATTTATGACACAGAACTGGTGTTTCCCGAAGAACGGTACCTTTCCGCCCTGGGCTACGGAAGCGGCAGGGAAGCGGCGGAAAAAAACGCCCTGGGCGCTCTTACGGCGATTTTCGGCCAGGCCGTAGAAGGAAAAAACCTGGCCCGTTACCGGTATTATCAGGAGGCGGACTCCGCCCTGATTGACATGAAGGAATTTTCGGAAATAGACAACGCCGTAAAGGTTTCCTACGGTCAAGAAAAACTGGTAGGGGCGGAGATCAAAGACGCCTGGTTTGACGGCAGAGACGCGTATTATGCCATAGCGGTGATGGATAAGCTTAAATGCGCCCTCCTCTATGGGGACCTTATTGAGGCAAACGAAAGGGCAATACAAAAACTCACCGGGAAGGCCCCCGCATATACGCCTCCGGCCGAAGGGGATTCCCTTGAAATGGCAGTCCGCTATGGCATGGCATCAAAACTGGCGGAGGCCAATGAGGCCTTTGGAAACATCCTTAAGGTCCTCAATCCCGCTGCCGCAAGCATCGCGGGAAATGAAATCAGCAAGGCGATTGACCTTCAAATTGCCCAAGGCGAAATCATCCGGCGCATACCCATCGGGATTACCGTCAAGGGGGATTCGGAGGGACGCATCGCCGCCGCCTTTACCGGGGTAATTTCCGGCATGGGGTTCAGGAAGGGCGGCGCGGAGGAAAGGTACCGCCTGGAAGTAAATTTTTCCATTGAAGAAACAGCGCTGCCCAACAACAAGAACAAGTTCGCCCGTTACACCCTGTCCGCCGAACTTTTTGACCGCAGCAAGGCTCAGGCGTTCTTCCCCTGGAGCGCAAGAGGACGGGAAGGACATCTTACAAAGAAGGAGGCGGAAAACCGCGCCCTCCGGGCCGCGGAAGCAGAGATACAGAAATCTTACGCGGAAGCGTTTAGCGCATGGCTGACTTCTCTCGGCGGATAATTTTCCAGAGGCAGTTGTGAAGTTTCCGAACAACCCCAATATAGATTTTAAAGACAGAAGGATATTATGAATAACAAATTGACAGATTTAGTACGGATAGGTATTTTTTATGACGGTTACTATTTTTTTAAAGTAAGTAATTATTATAAGTATGAGCATGAAAGAAGATCCAGAATAAGTATTTCAGGCCTCCACGATTTTATCAGGAATGAAGCGGCAAAAATTTCAGGCGCCGGTTTTAAGCAGTGCCAGATTGTGGACGCCCATTACTTTAAAGGCAGATCTTCCGCCAAGGACCTGGGCATGAAGGTTCAAAGCGAAAGGATCTTCGAGGATATTCTGATGCGGGAGAATATCGTTACCCATTACCTTCCCCTGCGGCTTGGACCCAACAATGTCCTCCATGAAAAAGGAATAGATGTCTGGCTTGCCCTGGAAGCCTATGAACTTTCCATATACAAGCACTTTGATATTATCGCCCTGGTGGCCTGTGACGGCGATTATGTGCCCCTGGTAAGGAAACTCAACACCATCGGCGCCCATGTTATGCTCATCAGCTGGGATTTCGATTACTACAATGAAAACGGCAGGATAGAAATGACCCGCACTTCCCAGCAGCTCATCGATGAAGTGTACCACCCGGTTCCCATGCAGTTCCACATCGAAAACAATCCCCATGATGAGTTTACGAGGAATTTATTCGTAACTGAGAAGGAAAACTACTTTACTATCGGAGCGGCCATAAATCCTCCGGCGCCGGAGAAAGACAGCAATACTGCGCCTCGTGAAGGGGAAGACGAAAGCCTCCTTTCCATCGTTCTGAGCCTCAAGGAAGGCTACGGCTTTATTGAGGACCGGACGGTGAATAACGTCTTTTTCCATTACAGCACGGTAGAAAACGCCGACTTTAACGATTTAAAAGCCGGCATGAAAGTCCGGTATTTCAGGGAAGAGGACGAGGAAAAGAGCAAAGCCGACAATGCCCCCCGCTACCGGGCAACAAAGGTGCTTCTGCTTGAGTAACCGGCATTTTTGACAGACGCTAGTTCCTGAAACTGTGGATGGGCGCGGGGATTCTGCCGCCGCGGTTGATAAAGGCTTCGCTCCCGGCGGGGTTTATCTCCATAATCGGCGCCCCGCCTAAAAGGCCGCCGAATTCCGCCCAGTCTCCGGCTTTCTTCCCCGGTACGGGAATTACCCGGACTGCGGTAGTTTTATTGTTCACCATGCCGATGGCCATTTCATCGGCAATGATCGCAGAAACAGTGGCGGCGCTGGTATCCCCCGGAAGGGCAATCATGTCAAGCCCTACGGAACATACCGAGGTCATGGCCTCAAGTTTTTCAAGGCTGATAGAACCGCTACGCACCGCCTGGATCATTCCCTCATCTTCGGAAACAGGAATAAAAGCCCCGGAAAAGCCCCCCACATGGGTGGAGGCCATGACGCCTCCCTTTTTTACCATGTCCGTGAGCATGGCTAACGCGGCAGTGGTTCCGTGGGCGCCGGCCTTTTCCAGCCCCATCTCCTCCAGGATCCGGGCCACCGAATCGCCCACCTCGGGAGTCGGCGCCAGGGACAGGTCCAGAATGCCGAAGGGCACCCCCAGGCGTTCCGCCGCTTCCATGCCCACAAGCTGTCCCATACGGGTTATCTTGAAGGCCGTTTTTTTAATTATATCCGCAAGCTCGTCAAAACCCGCGTCCTTGTGGGACTCAAGGGCCGCCTTCACCACCCCGGGGCCCGACACCCCGACGTTGAGACAGCTCTCCCCTTCCCCGGTCCCGTGAAAGGCCCCGGCCATAAAAGGATTATCCTCGGGAGCGTTACAGAACACCACGAGTTTTGCGCAGCCTATACCGTCCCTTTCCCTGGTCCTTTCCGCCGCCTCCTTGATCACCTGCCCCATGCGCCGGACCGCGTCCATATTGATACCGCTCTTGGTGCTTGCCACATTTACCGAAGAACAGACCCTGCCCGTAGAGGCCAGCGCTTCGGGAATGGAATCCACAAGACGCGTGTCCCCGGAAGTAAAGCCCTTCTGCACCAGGGCGGAAAATCCCCCCACAAAGTCGATTTCCAGTTCCGCCGCCACTTCGTCCAGCGCCTTTGCAAAGGGAGTATAATTACTGTCACCCGATGCGCCGGCCACAATGGAAATAGGGGTTACCGAAAGACGTTTGTTGATAATAGGTATGCCGAACTCGCTTTCAATAGCCCTTCCTGTGGAGACAAGCTTTCCCGCCACAGAAAGGAGCTTTTTCCGGATACGGGTCCGGCTCTCCTCCCCGGAAGAGGATATGCAGTCCAGAAGGGACACCCCCAGGGTAATAGCCCTGATATCGAGTTTATACCGCATAAACATATCAATCGTTTCTTTTATCTCAAAAGGCGTAAACACCATAGTCTTATTCCTTAAATACGATGCATGGCGGAAAATACTTTTTCGTGCATTATGCTGATAGAGACATTGAGGGAGTCTCCCAGTTTGCCAAGTTCCTGCTTAAGTTCATCAAGACCGGTATTAGCCCTGGAAAGCTCAACCATCATCATCATCACAAAATTCCCCGAGAGTACGGTCTGGCTGATATCGGCAATATTAATACTCCGTTCCGCCAGAAACCCTGAAACCCTGGCGATAATACCTACCTGATCGGTGCCCACCACGGTAACAATCGCGTTCATTAGTAACTCCTATAAAAAGCAGCGGTATCGCTGCTTAGGTCAATCGAAAATTAACACGAAGTGTTAATTATAACTCCTTAGTCGAGATTTATGTTATGTTCCGTAAGAAACAGATCAAGAACAGTCAAGAACAGAATTACTATCATAGGACCCAGAATGAGCCCGTTGAAACCCATCACGGTTATTCCTCCCAGTATCGAAACAAAAATCACCAGCGGGTGGAGCTGGATACGGTTTTGCAGGAAGAAGGGGCGCAAAAAATTATCCAAGAGAGAGATGAAGAAGCCTGAGATGGCAAGAAAAGCAATGCCCCCCAAAACATTCCCCGAAAAGATCCGCACCAGTCCCAGGGGTATCCATACAAGGCCCGCGCCGAACATGGGGATAAAAGAACAGATCAGCACCAACCCCGCAAAAACCAGAGAACCCTTAACACGGAAGACAGTAAAAACGATATAACCCATTATAGCCTGCACCAGGGCTACCATGATATACCCTAAAAACAAGTTTCGGGTAATCTCCTTGAATTTCCCCATCAGGGCGGACATATAATCCCTCCGGATAGGAATAACCCGCCGGAGCAGGCGGGAAAGGTAGGGACCGTCCAGGTAAAAAAAGAAGAGGCAGAAGAGCATGAATACTAACCCTGTGGCAAATGATCCGATATTCATCGCAATGGAACTACTCATACGGAGCAGGCGCTGGAGGATCATGCTGAGGAGCTGAATAAGCCTGCGCTGCAATTCTACCGGATCTATCACCACAAGTCCTGTGGTTAGATCCTTGATAAGGTTCGAAAGGTAATTGAGATACTCTGCGTAGTGTTCATGATTAAAGCTTATATAGTCCCGGGCAAAGCGGATAAGATCGAGGATCTGCCGGTAGAACTGGAAGATCACAAAAAAAATCGGGACCATGATAAGCACGATGGTCCCCAGGGAAAAAACCGCCGCCAGGAGGTTCTTTACAATTATCCCCCAGTGGCCTTTTAGTTTCATGTTTTTTGTTAAACGCTGATGTATGGGCCCAAAGATAATATAGAGGAGTATGGACCAGAGAAGAACGGTAAAAAAAGGGGCGAACAGCCGGCAGACCAGTAAAAAAAGGGCTACTAAGATCGCCCCGAAAACGATATTCTGTACCGTTTTCGGAGGCGGCATCGAAACCGGGTCGCTCATAACCCCCCCAGAATTCTCTCGGCTTCCGCTTTTCCCGGATAATCGGGATTACGTTTTATCAGATCCTCCAGCTGCTGTTTTGCCTGGACGGCGTCTCCAAGACTGGCGTAGGTTTTCCCCAGCTCAAAAAGGGCGTCTCCGTTGTTGGGAACAATCCGCAGGAGTTCCCGGTACACATCCCGGGCCTTGGAAAGATTCGCCCCTCCCACATAGGCCCTGGCCAGATTAAGCCGGGCAGTGGCATTATTCGGTTCCGCGGTAAGGGCCTTTTCATAACATTCTACGCTCTTAGCCCAGTCTTCCATTTTCGCATAGGCCGCACCCAGGTTGTTGTTCACCTCAAAGGAAGCGGGCTCCGCCCTGCTGGCCTGGAGTAGTAAATCCAATGCCTGATTGGGCAATCCGTTGGCTATGTAAATCTTCCCTAAATTGATCCGGGGACGCACGTACTTCGGATCCAGGGAGGCGGACTTGGCGTAGGCCATGATGGCCTCATCCTCGTTTCCCGCAGATTCACAGGCCAGCCCTAACGTATAGTGGTTTACCGCCTTGGAAGCATCCGCGGCGATGGCCTTCCGGGCAAATTCCCCGGCTTCGGCAAATTTGTTCAGGGCGATCTTCACCAGGGCCATGTTGTAGTTGGTCCTTTCGTCATCCGGCGCGGCCGCAAGAGCCCGGTTAAAAGAGGATTCCGCGGCGGTATAATCGCCGGCGGCGCTCTGGGCCGCCCCCATCTCCCGAAGGGAGGCCACATCGCCGGGGGCGTAGAGCAGCGCGCGGTTAAAGGATTCCACCGCCCCGGCATTGTCTCCCCGGGCGGCCAGGATACGGCCCACTTCCCGGTGGGCCACGGCGTAATCGCTTTTAACCCCAATAGCCTTACGGTACGCGGTGAGGGCCTCGTTCTGACGGCCCGAAAGCCGGTAAGCGCCCCCCAGATTGTACCAGGCTGATTCGGATTGGGGGTTGAGCCGCACCGCGGTTTCAAATGCCTCAATTGCCCCGGCATAGTTGCGGGTATTGAAGTAAGCCTTACCCAGTTCCACGGCGTAGAGGTAATTCCCCCCCTCAAGGCGCAGCGCTTCCTTTAACTCCGCGACGGCATTATCCCATTGCCGGAGATCCCGGGCAATCTTCCCCAAGGTATAGTGGGGCTGGGCCTGGGTCTTGTCCCGCTCAACAGCGGCATGGGCGTATGCGGAGGCCCGGTTCAGGGCTTCCCCCGCTTCGGGAGTGCCGGGCCGGGAAGCGGCAAGCTCATAATACGCGTCGGCGATCTCCGCACGGGTTTCCGCATCAAACCGGGATTCTCCGGGGGGCATTTTCCCCAGGGCGCCCTGGAAAGCCGTTTCGGCGGCGGCCAAATCCCCCCGTTTCAGGGCTTCCCGGCCCTGGCCGGTAAGCTCGCTTACCGCCCGCATCTGTTCCTGCACTTCCCGGGATTTCCTTGCCATTTCTTCAGCCTGAGCCTTCTTCCGTTCTTCCTCCGCCCTGGCGGCGGCCTGGCGCTCGGCTAAGGCTTCAGCCTGGGCTTCCCTCCTGTCAACGGCATCCGCCTCGTTTTGCGCCCGCTGTTGATTCAGCCGGTTTTGGGCCGCCAAGGCTTCGGTCTGCATGGCCTGGAGGGCTGCCATACTCTGCCCAAGGGAATCAATGCCGCTATTGCCGCTATTATTCCCGGCCTGGGCGGCTAAACCGGCTTCGCGGCTTTCCTTCTGCTTTTGCAGGGCCAGATCCCTCAATTCCCGGGCATCAATATCATCGGGATTCTGAATAAGCAGATCCTCAAGCAAACCCAGGGCCCGCTGGTACTCATCCTGCTCTATATACTCCCGGGCCAGGACCAGGGTATTTTCGTGGCGCTTGGCCTTCTCCGCCTTGTCTCCCTTGCAGCCTGAGAGGGAAATCCCCGCAAACAACAAACTCAAAACCGATGCCAGACATAGGATATTTTTCATTTTCCGACTTTTTACCAAAACCAAACTATTCCTCCAATTCAAATTCACCGTCATAATTAAGCACATTTTCACTTCCCGCAGAAAGCCCCTGGGTTTCCTCAGCCGCCGCTTGCAGGGATGCGGACACCTCTTCCAAAAGCCGCTGCTTCCGTTCCGCCTCGGCCTTGGCCCTGGCCTCTTCCTCAACCCGGCGCCGTTCCGCCAGGGCAAATTCTTCAGTGATAAAGGCAACAAGCTGTTCAACCTGGGAACGTTTTGCCGAATGGGGTTCCAGGATCAGGTAATACTGATAATCGGCAATGGCATCTCTGAGGGCGCCGCCCTTGACCAGGGCATTGGCCCGGTTGAGGTAGGCCGGCGAGTACGCGGGGTTTGCCTCTATGGCCTGGCTATAGTACTTAACCGCCATAGCGGTATTGCCTTTGTCGAAATAGGCGTTCCCCAGGTTAAAGGCGATCCGGGGGGTTTCGGCGCCCCCCCTGGGGAGGGCTTTCAGGTAGGTGGCGATGGCGTCATCCGGCCGGTTAAGTTGCAGATAGGTCAGGGCCAGGTACAGGTAGGTCTTGATGTTAGCGGGATCTTCCTCCATGGCGGCTTCCAGAACAGGCAGGGCTTCGCCGGGCAAATTCCGCATTAAGAGCTCCTCCCCCTTGGTAAAGGGACTCTGGGAAAAGGCGGACGTACAAAAAGCCATTATGCTCATGATAAGGCATAGTTTCCTCACTAAGGGTTTTCCTCCGCAACACCGTTTTTCATCCCGGCAAAACCGGAATGGGAATTTGACAGAAGGGAGTAAAATCAATTACTCTCTTAATACAAGATAATACAGGGACCGGGGAAAGGTAAGCCCTGATTTCTACTATTATCGGTCTTTTTTAAGCAGGGAAAACACTTACAGATTACCGAAACTTCGTTTCGGATGAAACCGGGCATTCGGGCTTTAGTCCGCAATGCTCCTGTACCCCCCGGTAGTTATGAAAATACTTTGCGTTTCCGACCAAATAGATCCTCTGGTTTACTCATCTTCTATAAAGGAGCGGTTTGGGGATGCGGACCTGGTATTAAGCGCCGGGGATTTGCCCATGGATTACCTGGAGTTTATCGTTTCAACCCTGAACAAGCCCCTGCTTTTCGTATTCGGAAATCATAATTTAAAGGAATACTCCTATTATATGGAGCAGACTTTTGAAAGCAACTGGGTCATGACGGACGAAAAGCGCCATACCTCGGGGGCGACCCATGTGGGGTCCAAGGTACACCGGGAAGAGGGCCTTATCATAGCCGGACTGGGGGGCTCCATGCAGTACAACCGCGGGACGAACCAGTACACCGAATATCAAATGCGCTGGGAGATCTTCCGCCTTATTCCCCGGTTGATCCTTCACCGCGTCTTCCATGGCCGGTTCCTGGATATACTCCTTACCCATGCCGCTCCCCGGGGAATCCACGACAAACCTGACCCCTGCCATCTGGGTTTCAAGTGTTTTCTCTGGTTCATGCGGGTATTTAAACCTAAATACCTGATCCACGGCCATATCCATCTCTACGATCTTTCCACCGTACGGACCACCAAGTACCGTAATACCCTGGTGTTAAACGCGTACAGTCACTACATCATTGATACAGAGGCGTCGATATGAACATAGAACAGGTACAGGCCGCGGAAGATTTCAGCAAAGCCCGGGGCAAGGCCATCCTCTCCCAAATTCAGCATTTTCTCAATATTGACAAGAACAGGCTCCTTTCCTTTAACGATGTGAAGAACATTCTAAAGCCGAAGAACGAAACCTATCGGGGTATGCAGGCCGTCCCCATTAATCTCATCGTGGGAAGCGAGGGCCGTTACCGGGATTTTAACAAGTACTTCCTCCCCAACTCGGATTACCTCCGCAGCCGGTGGGAGCGGGTCGATATGGCCCGGCTTAAGGACGTCATCCTGCCCCCGATTCAGCTTTACGAAATTGGGGGGGTCTATTTTGTCCGGGATGGGAACCACCGGGTTTCGGTAGCCAAGACCCAGGGGATTGAAATGATCGATGCGGAGGTGACGAGCCTTTCCAGTGAAATCACCATGACCCCTTCCATGAATATCGATTCCCTCCGGCAGGCGGTGCTGGGATATGAGAAATCCCTCTTTTACGAAAAAACCCGGTTTGGGGAAATTACCGGCAACGGGACCTTGGATTTCAGCCTTCCCGGCCAGTACGATGTGATTTACCATCATATATTGGAACATAAGTATTTTATGAACCAGGAGCGGAGCGGGGAAATTCTCTTTGACGAGGCGGTCAGGTCCTGGTATGAAAAGGTGTATGAACCGATTATCAAGATCATAAAAACTGAACGGCTCTACGCCCGGTTCCCGGGAAGAACCCCCAGCGATCTCTACGTGTGGATTGTAAAACACTGGGATTTTTTAAAGAAAAAATACAAAGTCTATTCGATATCCGATGCCGCCCGGGATTTTACCCAACGCTACGGCAAAAACAGGGGAGGCTTCCTGCCCCGGATAGCGGCGCTGCTTAATAGAATCTTCAAATTCAACCGATAATGAGGCAGTTCCAAATTCCGGTTTGTACAAGGGAGATGAACCTCTATGGCCGTTTTGTCAATCCAGTCTCACGTGGTGTACGGTTATGCGGGAAATACGGCCGCGGTTTTTCCGCTGCAGCGCTTAGGCCGGGAGGTCTGGGCAATCAACACCGTGGAATTTTCCAACCATACCGGGTACGGCGCCTGGCGGGGCCGGGTATTGGAGAGTGAACTGGCGTCAGAACTGGTAGAGGGCCTGGCGGACAGAAAAGTTCTGGGAAACTGCGAGGCGGTACTTTCCGGCTATATGGGGGACGCGGCCATAGGCAAAGCGGTGCTGAACGCCCTGGGCCGGGTACGGGAAGCCGCGCCAAAGGCGCTTTACTGCTGTGATCCGGTGATGGGCGATGTGGGCCGGGGCTTCTACGTAAAATCCGGAATCCCCGAAATTTTCCGGGAAGAAATAGTGCCCCTGGCCGGCATTGTCACTCCAAATCAGTTCGAGCTGGAAGCCCTTACCGGGATACAGGTTACAACCCTGAAAGACGCCCGGGAAGCGATAGCAAAACTGCACACCCTGGGACCAAAAGTAGTGCTCGTAACCAGTTACCGGGGAGAGGACGCTCCGCCGGATGTGCTTGAGATGCTTGCCTCCGATGCGGGCTCTCTTTACAAAGTCAGAACCCCTGCCCTCCCCTTCAAGGAAATCATCGCCGGTTCCGGAGACGCCACTACCGCAATATTCCTGTCCCGGTACCTGGAAACGGGTGATGTACGGCGTACCCTGGAACTTACCGCCGCTTCCATCTACGGCATTATGGAAGCTAC
Source organism: Treponema sp. (assembly GCA_031290475.1). GTDB lineage: Bacteria > Spirochaetota > Spirochaetia > Treponematales > Breznakiellaceae > JAITNM01. Next base: position 14,030 of record JAITNM010000094.1, read on the forward strand.
CTTTAACGCGGGAAGCCGGGAACTGTTAACCATAAAGGCCCAGGAAGAACTGGTCTCCCCGTCAAAAAACTTCAGTGTGGAAAAACTCTAATTCATGAAACGAAGTTTCATGCAGGGGCCCCCTTATCAGCGGTTTAGCGAATTTATTGCCCCGGATGCGGATCGCCTGAATATACTCCTCTCCCTTTTGGATGAACTGGAACTCTCCTCCACCGCGGTGAACATCGCCGGAAATTGCCACCTCTTTGTGGTTGGGCACACCCCCGGCGTTGTCCCGGAAAACAACAGCCGGAGCGCCCCCCGGCAAACTCAGGTTACCCTCATCGCCCATTATGACCGGGCCAAGGGGAGTCCCGGGGCGAATGACAACAGCGCCGCGGTTTTTCAGCTTCTGGAAACCGCGGTACGGCTCCGGGAAAAGGGCGTTGACGGGTGGCGCATCATCTTTACCGACAAGGAGGAACTTACCAGGGGAGAAAGCGTACAGAACCAGGGCGCCTACACCCTGGCCAAGGCTCTGCGGGAAGCCGGCCGGGGGGAGGGGCGGTTTTTCATCTTCGACGCGTGCGGTGTGGGAGACACCCTGATCATTTCCACCATAACCGATCATGTAATTAAATCTGAAGAGGGGCTTATAATCGCCCACATCCGCAGGGAAGCCAAAGAACTGCGGAACCGGGCTTTGGAAACCGCCCGCCGCCTGGCTATGGATAAGGTGCTCCTCGCGCCCATCCCGTTTTCCGATGACCTGGGGTTTTTCCGGGCGGGAATCACCGCCCAGACCATTACGGTACTCCCCTCGAAAGAAGCGGCGGCCCTGGCGGCAAACCTGCACAAGGAGGGCTTTGCCGACACCCTGATCAGCCGGGAAGCCCAAAGGCCCTCCCTGGCGTCCCTGGTTCCCGAAACCTGGAGAAGCCTCAACGGACCGGAGGACCGCCCGGGACGGCTCACCCCCCAACACTACAAGATGGTGATCCGCTTCGCCTGCGCCCTTTGTACATAAGGCCGCGTTATTTTTTCGTCTTTACCGTGAGCACTTCCCCGATATACATACGATGGTAGTCTTTTTCGGGGTATATTTTTTCTATCGCCGGATCGAGAAACTTGGCCGAATCAAAATCATGCTCGTAGAGTTTCTTGCAGATGATGATATCTTCCGCTTCCTTAAAGCCTACGGCCCCGTCAATTGCTCCCCCGAACACAATGGGGGTAAGTCCCGTTTCGGCAGCCTTGTCAATGTCCCGGCCCGATTTAGTTCCCGCGATCTCCAGGGCCTTATGATAACTCTTGTTGAAAAAAGACAGGGTAAAAAGGGGGCTTTCATTGGCAAAACCAAAGGTGCGGCGCGTAGGCCTGATATACATAAACGCCACGTGTTTTGCCCAAAGCTCGCCCAAGCCTCCCCAGGAGGCGGTCATGGTATTCCAGTTACCCGTATCGCTTCCAGCGGTAATCAGCATCCATTCGTCACTGATCCGTTTTACGGGCGAACCTGAGAATTCCCGGATGTCTCTATCAACCCAGCTTCCGTCCGCCGGGATTGCCGCAGTTTGCTTCATGTTTTAGCTCCTTAATGTAATATAGATCTAAGGTTGCAGTTCCAAAATCTGACATTTTGGAACTGCCTCAGATAGATGCCTCAGATAGATTGACAAAACCTGTACAATACTTTTAGATATTCTATATTAAAGAGAACTTTAAAAAGGAGCCACCATGCCAAAAGCATCAGCAAAAGACCCCGGAGCCGTCCTTAAATCACTTATGGACGAGTATCAACTCAACCCTTTTAAATTAGCCGGGGAAGTCAAATTAAGCAATTCCTCCGTCCGTCAGATTTTGCTCGGCAAAGTCCGTATCTCCGCTTCCGCAGCCCTCCGGTTTGCCAAGTTTTTCGGCAATACCCCCGAATTTTGGCTTAACCTTCAAACGAAGACTGATCTTGCCGAAGCCGCCACGGATAAAAAATTAGCGGAGGCATTAAAGACCATAGGAAAAGCCAAAAAGCCGGCCCCGGCAAAAGCCGCCCCTAAAAAAGCTCCAACGGCTAAAGTGAAAACCGTAAAGCCAGGCAAACCGGCGGCTTCAAAAAAGCCGGCCGCCAAAGCCCCCCGGAAGCCCCGCGCCAAAAAGCAAGCCTAACCATAAACCGCCGGCTACGTAAGCCGGTAGCAGGGTTGCAATTGAGCAAAGCATCAATGTATTCCGCGTCCCTATTTCTTTCTGTTCTGCGCAAGAACCGCAATGATAATAATGATGCCCTGTACAAGCCCG
>JAITNM010000113.1 GCA_031290475.1 Treponema sp.
GATACGGAAATGTGTTTGATCACCCCCTGTTCTTTCAGCTTCCGCGCCCGCTCAAGGGGACCGTCCTTGGCCAGGACGCTGTTGACAAAGGTATCCAGGGAGACGCCCCAGAAGTGATAAAAATCAATGCGGTCCGTTTGCAGGTTCTTAAGCGATTTTTCAAGCCGCTTTTCGTAATCGTCCCCGGAGGCAGTCTCGATAGGGTTCTTGGTGGACACAAATACTTTTTCCCGCTTTCCGCCGGACAGCGCCTTTCCCAGGATCACCTCGCTTAAAGAATCGCAGTAATACGGCGCGGTATCAAAGTAATTCACCCCGAGCTCCAGAGCCCGGTGAATCAGGGCAATACTTTTTTCTTCATCAAATACCGTCTTGCCGTCCTTTTCGTAAGACGGCAAGCGCATACACCCCATACCCAGACGCGAAACCTTCGCCCCGGTTTTTCCGAATTCAACGTATTGCATAAAAACTCCTTTTTAACTTCTTCCGGTAATTAGTGTCTGTCCATAAAGCCGGTTACTGTAATTACTTGCTGTTGCTGATCACCGCCTGGGCCCCCGCGAGGCGCGCCAGGGGCACCCGGTAGGGGGAACAGGAAACGTAGTTAAGCCCGGCCCGGTAACAGAAGTCGATGGTGAGGGGATCCCCCCCGTGCTCGCCGCAGATACCCAGTTTCAGGTCCTGCCGGACAGAGCGGCCCTCCGAAGCGGCATACCGGATAAGGTAGCCCACCCCTTCTTCGTCGATGGACTTGAAGGGATCCACGTCCAGCACGTTGCGTTCCAAATAGGAAGGCAGGAAGGAAGCCACGTCGTCCCGGCTAAAGGCAAAGGTCATCTGGGTAAGGTCATTGGTACCGAAACTGAAGAAGTCCGCATACCTGGCGATATGGGCCGAACGGATGGCCGCCCGGGGCACCTCGATCATGGTGCCGATCTTGATGTGAAGATCCACCCCCGCCTTTTCAAACACCCGCTTGAGTATGGCTTCCGCGTTGGGCCTGAGCAGTTTCAGTTCCCGGGCGGTTACCACGATGGGGATCATGATCTCCGGGTCCACGGGGATCTTCTTCTTAACGCAGTCCGCCGCCGCAAGGGCGATGGCCTCAACCTGCATATCGTAAATTTCCGGGTAGGTTACCGCAAGCCGGCAGCCCCGGTGCCCCAGCATGGGGTTCGCTTCCTTCAGCTTTTCCAGCTTGGGTTCAAGGTCTTTCGGCTTTACCTTGAGGAAATCCGCAAGCTCCTTGATTTCTTCTTTTGTGTGGGGGACAAATTCGTGGAGGGGGGGATCCAAAAGGCGGATGGTTACCGGCCGGCCTTCCATGGCCTTGAAGATGCCGAAGAAATCCTTTTTCTGGAGGGGGAGTATCTTCTTGAGCGCCCCCAGGCGTTCCTTGAGGGTGTCCGCCACGATCATGGCCCGGAAGTGGATGAGCTTGTCCTTGTCAAAGAACATGTGCTCCGTGCGGCAGAGCCCCACGCCCTGGGCGCCGAACTCGAATGCCCGCTTGGCGTCTTCGGGCTGATCCGCGTTGGTACGCACATCAAAGCCCTTTATGCCGCCCCGCACCGAAGCAGCGCGGATCTCGTCGCACCAGGAGAGGAAGGTATTCATATAATCCGAAATTTTCGGCACAACCAGGGGCAGCAGACCCGCGTAGACTTCGCCGGTGGAGCCGTCGAGGGAGATCCAGTCCCCCTCTTTGAAAGCCTTGCCGCCGATGGTGACCTTTTTGCCCTGGACCGACACGCCCTTGGCGCCCGCCACACAGGGGGTGCCCATGCCCCGGGCGACCACCGCCGCGTGGCTCGTCATGCCGCCGGTGGAAGTGAGAATGCCCTGGCTCACCACCATGCCGCCGATGTCCTCGGGGCTCGTGTCCTTACGCACCAGGAGCACCTTTTCCCCCCTGCCGTGCCAGGCTTCCGCGTCCAGGGCGGAAAAGACGATCCTGCCGCAGGCCGCGCCGGGGCTGGCGTTGAGCCCCTTGGTAATGCACTTGGCGGCCTTAAGGGCCTTGGGGTCGATCATGGGGTGGAGCAGCTGATCGAGCAACGCGGGACTTACCCGGAGCACCGCGGTCTCCTTGTCGATGAGCCCTTCGCCCACCATATCCACCGCGCACTTTACCGCCGCGGCGCCGGTACGCTTGCCGTTCCGGGTCTGGAGCAGGAAGAGCTTCCCCTGCTGAACGGTGAATTCCATGTCCTGCATGTCGTGGAAATGCTGTTCCAGGTTGTTCTTGATGTCCACCAGCTGATCGTAGATTGCCTTGTTCCGCTTTGCCAGGGTGGCGATCTTTTCCGGGGTACGTATACCGGCCACCACGTCTTCTCCCTGGGCGTTCATGAGGTACTCGCCGTAAAACTCGTTCTTCCCGGTGGAAGGGTCCCGGCTGAAACAGACCCCGGTTCCCGAATCTTCCCCAAAGTTACCGAATACCATGGACTGCACATTTACCGCCGTCCCCTTGAGGTTCCGTATCTCGTTGAGATGCCGGTACTTTATGGCCCGCTCGTTCATCCAGGAACCGAACACCGCGTTGACGGCCCCCCAGAGCTGATCCAGGGGTTTTTGGGGAAAGTCCTTTTTCGTTACCTTTTTAACGATCTTTTTGTAATCATCCACCAGCTTACGGAGGTCCTGCTCGGTCAGATCCGTGTCAAGCTCGATCTTCCTCGCCTTTTTGATGGCCCCTATGGCGTCCTCAAAATCGTCGCCGGGCACCCCCATGACCACATCGCCGTACATCTGGATAAAACGCCGATAGGCGTCCCAGGCAAACCGGGGATTCCCCGTCCTTTGAGAAAGACCCGCCACCGCGTTGTCGTTTATCCCCAGGTTAAGAATGGTATCCATCATGCCCGGCATGGAAACCGCCGCGCCGGAACGCACCGAAACCAGGAGGGGATCATCGGGATCCCCCAGTTTCTTCCCCATTACCTTTTCAAGCCGATCCAAATTAGCCAGCACTTCATCTTCAACGCCGGCGGGGTACTTCTCTTTATTTTCGTAGTAGGCGGCGCATACTTCCGTAGAAATGGTAAATCCCGGCGGTACGGGAATGTCCAGATTGGTCATCTCCGCCAGGTTCGCGCCCTTGCCCCCAAGGGTCTCCTTCATTTTTGCGTCCCCTTCGGCTTTTCCTTCGCCGAAGAAATACACGTTCTTTTGTTCAGACATTATAACCTCCACAGTTAGATCCAGTATACCCGGAAAACAAACAAAAAAAAAGGGGCCCCTTATTGAAAGCCGGGGAATTGCGGTATACTTCCGTAAAAGAGTGTTATAATGTTAGGGCAGCGCTGATTAGCGTCAAGTTAATCAGCGCTGCCTAAGGGATCTGAGTTTCCATGAAAAAGTTTGTATTGATTCCTGATTCTTTTAAGGGCGCCATGAGTTCCGCTGAAATATGCCGTATCATGAAGACACAGATACTGCGGCACTATCAGGACGCGGAAATAGTATCGATTCCCGTGGCCGACGGCGGGGAAGGCAGCGTTGACGCGTACCTGGCGGCCGCGGGAGGGGAGAAAATCACCCTTCAGGTGAAGGGGCCCTACATGGAGGACATCCGGGGCTTCTACGGCCTTATGGACCGGGGAAATACGGCGGTGATCGAAATGGCCGCCGCCGCGGGGCTTCCCCTGGCCGGCGACAGGCTCCGCCCGGACAAAACCACGACCTACGGGGTGGGACAGCTGATCCTGGACGCGGTAAACCGGGGGTGTAAAAAAATAATCCTGGGCCTGGGGGGGAGCGCCACCAACGATTTCGGCGCCGGCGCGGCCGCGGCCGCGGGGGTCCGTTTCTTTGACCAAGAGGGCGCCCCCTTTGTCCCGGTGGGAGAAACCCTGTCCCGGATTGCAAGGATAGACAAAGGCGCCCTGCCGCCCGCTTTTAAACCGGTAGAATTCCTCTGCATGTGCGACATTGACAACCCCCTCTACGGCCCCCAGGGCGCCTCTTATGTGTTTGCCCCCCAAAAGGGGGCCGATAAGGCCATGGTGGAATTCCTTGACGCCCAGCTTCGCGCCGTTGCGGAGACGGTTCGCCGGGAGTTGGGGGCCGACGTGGCGTCCCTTTCCGGAGCGGGCGCCGCCGGGGGCATGGGGGGAGGGATGGCCGCTTTTTTCGGCGCCCGCCTGCAAATGGGGATAGAAACGGTGCTGGACGCGGTGGATTTTGACCGGCTTATCCGGGACGCGGATATGATCTTTACCGGGGAAGGCCGGCTCGATTCCCAGAGCCTCAGGGGGAAGGCGGTCATCGGGATCGCCAGGCGGGCAAAACGGCGGGGGGTTCCGGTGATCGCCGTTGTGGGGGATATCGGCGACAACATCGAAGGGGTCTACGCGGAGGGGGTGCGGGCGGTCTTCAGCATTAACCGCGTTGCCCGTCCTTTTAAGGAAGTTCAAAGCCGCGCCCCGGGCGATCTTGCGCTGACCATGGACAGCCTGCTCCGTTTCATGGTTTTATGTAGAGAATGAATTATCTGGAATTACCGGTCTATAAGCACAAAGCGCTGATTTTAGACGCCCTCGTTTCCAATCAAGTGGTCGTGGTGGAAAGCCCCACCGGTTCGGGGAAAACCACCCAGATGCCGGTGATCCTCTGCGAAGCGGGGTACGCCGAAAAAGGCATTATCGGGGTAACCCAGCCCCGCAGAATCGCCGCGGTTTCGGTGAGCGAGTTCATCGCCCATCAGACCGGGAACCCCATGCCGGGCCTGGTGGGGTACAAGATGCGTTTTGAGGACCGGACTTCTCCCGCGACAAAAATCAAAATCATGACCGACGGGATACTGCTCCAGGAAATGAAGCTCGATCCCTGGCTTTCAAAATACAGCCTTTTAATTGTTGACGAGGCCCACGAGCGGAGCCTCAACATCGACTTTATCCTGGGCCTTTTAAAACGGGTGCTGGAATCCCGCCGGGATTTTAAGGTGATCATTTCATCGGCCACCATCAATGCCCAGGTCTTTTCGGAGTACTTCGGCGAATGCCCGGTGGTAAAAATAGACGCGGTAACCTACCCGGTTACCCTCATCTACGATCCCCCTGAAGTAACCGAGGGGAGAAGCCTCGCGGCGGAGGCCATGCTCCACAAGATCGGGGGCATCGTCGAGCGGGTGGTGAGCGAAAGGCGTGAAGGGGACGTACTCATCTTCCTGCCCGGTGAAAAAATGATCAAGGACTGCATGGGCCTTTTGGCCTCGGGTCCCGCGGGAAAGTACCTCCAGCTTCTGCCCCTTTACGGGAGGCTCGGCAAAGAAGAGCAGGAGCGGGTCTTTGACGACACCCCCAGGGGAAAGATCAAGGTGGTAATTTCCACCAATATCGCCGAAACGTCGGTAACCATCGACGGGATCGCCACGGTGATCGATTCGGGACTTTCAAAGCTGAATTACTACAATCCCAAAACCTTTACCTCAAGCCTTATTGAAGGGCCGGTGTCAAAGGCTTCGGCGAATCAGCGCAAAGGCCGGGCGGGACGCACCAGGGAGGGAACCTGTTACCGGCTCTACGCCCGCAAGGATTTTGAAAACCGCCCCCTCTTTACCACGGAAGAAATTTTCCGCACGGATCTTTCGGAAGTGGTGCTCCGTATGGCGGACCTGGGCATTACGGTTTTTGAGGAATTCGACTTTATTTCCCCCCCGGGCCGGGAAGGGATAATCGCGGCCATTGAAACGCTCAACCTGCTTGACGCCCTGGAAAAAGACCGGAGCCTTTCTAAAACAGGAAAGATGATGACCGAATTTCCCCTCCCCCCAAGGCAGTCAAGGATCATTCTGGAAGCGATTCTGCGCTATCCCGAAGTTACGGAGGAAACCCTTATCGCCGCGGCGTTCCTTTCCACCCAGAGCCCCTATGTGCTTCCCCCGGGGGAAGAAACCGACGCCCGAAAGGCCCACCACGGTTTTCGTGATCCCGCGGGGGATTTTGTATCCTACCTTAAATTATACCGCTCCTACGAAGGGTCCGCCCAAAAAAGCAAATTCTGCGAAAAGAACTACCTGGACGAAAAGGCCATGGCGGAAATTCTGAACGTCACCTCCCAGCTTGAGGAAATTGTGTCCGCCATGGGGCTCCCCATCCTTTCGGGCGGCCCGGTGGACGATTACCTCTCCTGCGTAGCCACCGGGCTTATCCAGTTTGTGTGCGTCAGGGAAGGCCGGGAACTGTACCGCAGCCTTACCGCGGACCGCATTCTTATCCACCCCGGCTCGGTGATGTTCAGGGAAAACCCCCTGTACATTGTTGCCGGGGAAATTGTCCGCACCACCCGCATGTACGCCATGTCGGTTTCCCCCCTTTCCAGGGGGGTCCTGGAAAAGCTGAGCCCCGAACTCTTTGCCGCGTTGGGCGGCAGAACCGCCGTCCCCGAGGGTAAGCCCAAAAAGGCCCGGGATTTTACGAACAACATCAGGATCGGAGACGAAGTGTTCGAAATCGAAACCTTCAAGGGCAGGAAAACGGTACTACTGCCCTGGGAACGGATCGCCAAAGTAAGGGACCGCGTACCCGCCGGCGCCTCGATGTACAAGGGGCTGCGGGGCGTCATAACGGTAAACGGAACGTACACCCTCCTTTCGGAAGAAAAACTCTCCCTTATCCTTGCCCTGATCCCCACCCTTGCGGTGGAAGGGGCCCTGGAACGCAAGTGGCCCCGCAAAGTCAATTTCAGCTCTTCCGAAAACCTTCCCGCCCTGCTTGAAGCGCTTCCCCTCCTGGTAACTCCGGCAATCTGGAAAAAACACGCCAAAGGCACGGATGCCAGGGAACTGGGCTTTATATGCCTTTTCACCGACGGGCTCGGCAGCTACTGGTTCAAATGTTCCCGGGGCTTCCACACCAGCCTTAACGAAAGCCTCGCCTCGGTAGAAACCCTGATCGACGAACTGGGTGAAGAGGTTGATATCAGCCTCAAGCACCTGGTGAATCAGACCTACCGGCGGCTCTCGGATTTGCTCGGCTAATGTCCCGCCCCGGGGTTAAGTCCAGGGCCAGAGCATACTAAGAAAAAAAGAGGATTAACATTCCATATCCGGACTATTTCTCCGCCAGCCGCCGCCGCAATTCGCGGATTTCTTCCTGGGCTTGCCGAAATTGTTCCTGATACTTGGTTTCGGCTTCTTTATAGCCGTTGCTGTAGTTTGCGCGCATCTGGGCGTGGTAATCGAAGTCCCATGCCCATTTCGCGTCCTCTATCATCCGGTTCTCTATATAAATGCGGAGTTGTAAACTAACGCCGGACGATTCGTTGGTTATATTGTAATACGTCGCCGCCGGATTAAAAACTGAAGTTTCTATTCGATTTTACAATGATATTTTTGTTATGCGAAAATACAATATTCCCGGTTTCGACATGGCCGGGGATAACGGATATAGGAACGGCCCTAGGAGTTTGTCGGGCTTTAGCCCATTTCAACCCCAAAAATGTGCGTTTAGCACGTTTTTACTTCTCAAACTCCGTAAAGGCGCCCATTAATCGGGATTTTTGCGTTAGTTTTGGTGCAAAAATCCACAAGTCCGACAGGCTCCTAGGGCACATTAAAGTAGCGCTGATTTATGCTCGATTGCATAAATCAGTGCTTCCCCAGGGATACACCCAAAAGCGGCCAAAACACGGCTTAGAACAAGGGGTATAAAGCCAATAGAGTACGCCGGGCCTACGGCGCTGTATGACCCCGCCGTAGTTGACCTTATCAGGGAAGTAAGCAAGGGCGGGCGTCCCAAAAAAAAATAGCTCATTTCCCTTGACAACGGGGCTTTTTGGTACGATACTTTAGGTGTCCATCAAAGGGGCGGGCGTGGCTGCCGTCGGGCGTGGTTTACCATGCCTCACCGCCGGGATTGCCTCCGGCTGGTTGGGCATTTTTTATGACTTTAGCGTCAAAACCTTTGCTTTCGATACGTCCGTTTTGTCGTTCCCGGTAACATTCTTCAAAACCTCGTCCAGTGTGAGCGACCTGGTAACCTTTGTACAGGGTGGCGCTGCGTAGGGCTTTGTTCCTCTTGCTATTCAAAACTTCGTCAAAATAAAGGTACGTCATAGCCATTTAGATTTTTATATAGTCGTTGTAAGGGTTTCCCTGTCGGATCGCTCCGATAATCGCCATGTCCGGGGCTTTCACTATGGCGGGTATCCTGTCAAAGTCAGTATTCGTAACTGTTGCGGCCCCATGTTTTGCCGGGTTTCCGTGCCGGTTTATAACGTGATTTTTGAAGTGATCCGTTACCTCATGGGTAAAGGCGGAGTAGTCAAGGCCGATGGAAGCGGCTGCCTCTATAAGCCAGGGTTCGGGAGGGCCTATCACGGTTATGTCCAGGAAATTCACCCTTTCTTTATATCATGTTAAGGCTGGAAACAAAAGGGCCGGTCCAGGAAGGAGAAGCCATAGATCATGAAGTCCGCGATGCCCCGTTTTTCAGTACCCTTAAATCATGTTGACCACCGGCGAGAAGTATCAATATTGGCCTACCAATGGCTGTTGACTATGAAGCCGTCAATACTACCATCAGACAGTACGTCAGGGAAGTAAAAGCCCAGATACCCTTGGAAATCACCGGGTAAGAGTCCCGGTTACGCGTCCCGAAGCTAACCGGGGTTACGTCCAGATTTTGTTTACATTGAGAATTGCCGTATCCGGA
>JAITNM010000170.1 GCA_031290475.1 Treponema sp.
CAGGCCCGCGAGTGTCAGACACTATATGCGTTTACTTTGTAGAAATAATCCGCTGATTACGCTGATTTTCGCAGATTAAGAAAACTTGAACCAAAAAATCTGCGCTAATCTGTGTAATCTGCGGACTGTCTTTTCATTAAGTAAACGCCTATGGTGCCAGACACCAGGCCCGCGAGTGTCAGACGCCAATTTATGAAGAATTTAACCACCGGACCTTTGGTCCGAAACCACACGAACCATCACGAACGGATACGATTGCGAACAAAAAGTTCGTCTTTTTCGTTGAACCGGAGGTATACTGGTTCGTGGCTTCTTTTTCTCTAAATAAGCGCATTTGGGGCACCGCACCAAGGCACGCAAAAAACACCCACGGCCGCACGCGAACCGGTGAGCGTGTTTTCGGGACCCTTGTAACATAGTGTGGCCCCGGCAAAGGTAACACTAAGAGCAAAAGCTATAGGGCCGAGCGCGTCTACCGTATAGATGCCGCATGGTGGCCCCCCTCTTATACGAGATCGAGAAAAATTAAAGGGAGAAATTCTTCTTGTTGAGAATGCCGCGAACCGTGTCGCTGACCTGGGCGCCGTTATCCACCCAGACGCGCACCTTGTCGGCGTTGAAGCTGATCTGCTTGTCCTCGGCCTCAATGGGGTGATAGTACCCCAGCTCTTCGATGGTTTTGCCGTCCCGGGCCGCCCGCTTGTCCATTACGACGATGCGGTAATAGGGGCGTTTTTTGGTCCCGAATCTCTTTAATCTGATACTGGCGCTCATACAAGTCCTCCTTGAGTATTTCCCGCAGGCACGGCTCCGAACCGCCGCCTAAAGGGGCCGAAACTGACGATTATTCCGCCCGAGAGACCCGGCCAAGCCTCCCGGACGGATAAAAATGACACAAGAACCCGCTAAATACGGAAAAGCTTTCTCAAAATGTCAAATTCTGAAAAAACTGTAGATTTAGGGGCAAACCGGCTAAAATGCCGGTTTCTTAGAATCATATATAGCGGATTTGGCGGGGATTGTCAAGGGGGTATTCAGGAATTCCAGCAATTCAAAGTTTAACACAACGGACAAATTTTGATACGAGGCGCTTTTCCCTTACGAAACAGCCCTGGTATGGGAGCCTAAAAACTCCTCCGCCGCCTTTGCCGGAAAAGAGGACCGGTTTTTTGTTACCTCATCAATACGGGCCATGAGCGGGGGAATCCATCGAAATGGTATATTTCCTGGTTTCATGGCTTGGAACAAGGGCAATAAGCGCTGTATGTATTATTGAAACTTATATCTTTTTTACCTTTTCAATATACTCCATTAACGCTTCTCTCGTGGTCATCCAATTTCGTCTTATTTTTACCGCGCTTAACCGTCCGGTTCTTGCCAAATAGGATAAATACTCTATGCCGTAATCGCATAATTTTGCCGCTTCCTGTAAACTGATATAACCATATCTGTCCCCGGTATCATTTTTGCTTTTTAAGGCGTTTAAGTATATTAACAATGATCGCTCAACCGATCGTCCAATAAAATTAAAATAGTTAGTATATTTCCCGCTATCCGCTTCTTTTAATACCCGGTAATATTTTTTTCTATCTATATTTAATATTACCGCCGGAGGATAACCGTGCCGCAAGAGTATAAGATTCATCAATAACCGGGAAGTTCGGCCATTCCCGTCTATAAAAGGATGAATATATACCAATTGATAATGAACCCATGCGGCCAATTCAACAATCGATAATTTTGTTTTATTTTTGTAGTACCATCCTATAAATTCAGACATCAATTTTGGTATTTTTACGGCGGATGGAGGTAAGTGTATCGCTCCTAATATCGTAACATTTTCTCTTCTATAACGTCCCGTGTCCATTTTGCTGATATTTTGTAATATTATTTTATGTATCGCCAAAATAGTATTTTCATCTAATTCTTTTTTCTTTTTTATAAAATCATATAAATACTGTATCCCTTCTTTATGATTTAGCGCTTCAAAGTGTTCCTTTAAAGTTTTATTACCAATTGTTAAACCCCTGTTAATGACTAAATCGGTCTCTTGTAAAGTTAAAGTATTCCCTTCGATTGCGTTTGAGTTATAAGTCCATTCCACCGTAAATTGTTCCTCCAGCTTGCGGACAAGTTCCGGCGAAAAAGGGCGAAAAGTATCAAGTTCGCGTTTTTTGCCTTCAATCGAGCGCAGCAAATCGGGGTTTATCATATCGGATTCCATAATATTCATAGTATCCGATGTTTGCATTTTGCGCAAGTAATAGGCGAATTTTGCCAGGATAAACGCATAGAAATAGGAGTCCGCAGATTAACGCGGATTTTCGCGGATTATGGGAAGATTGTTTCATGTAAATCGTAAATCTTAACCAAAAATTTACGAATAAGATCGATTTTTTCGGGAAACATCTGAACTGCGGAGCAGAAATCAGCGTTAATCCGCGAAAATCAGCGGACTTCTTAAATTTTTATATCCTATGCGTTTATCCTGGGATTTTGCACTCCCCCTTGCGTAAATATCTATACTGTTGTATAGTGATTGTATGGACTTGGGAGAGAAGATCGGCATATTATCGGCGGCGGCGAAATACGACGCATCCTGCGCGTCTTCGGGGAGCGGCAAGGCGGGCGACGGGTTTTCGGGCGGTAAAGGCGAGAGCGGCAGGCGGCAGGGCGCGGCCTACGGGGCGACTCTGCCCGCGGGGGTGTGTCACAGTTGGACGGGTGACGGCAGATGCGTGAGCCTTCTCAAGGTGCTTTACTCCAACGTATGTCGGTTCGACTGCAGCTACTGCGTGAATCGCGCCTCGGCGGATACTCCCCGCACGGCTTTTACGACGGAAGAACTGGTGCGGCTCACCTGCGAATTCTACCGGTGTAATTATATCGAAGGGCTTTTTCTGTCGTCGGGGATATTTTCCGATCCGGATATTGTGATGGAAAAACTTATCGAAACCGCGCAAAAACTGCGCGGGGAAGCGGGTTTCGGCGGGTACATTCACCTTAAGATCATTCCCGGTACGGGAGAAAAACTTATCCGCAAAGCGGGATTATGGGCGGACAGGCTTTCGGCGAATATTGAGCTTCCCACGGACAAGAGCTTGCAGCGGCTGGCGCCTCAGAAATCGGGGAAGGTGATCCTGGGGGCAATGGGGGAAGTGTCCGAAGCGAAAAAGGAAAACGACGAGGACCGGCACAAAGTTGTATCGGTTAAAGCCGCGCCGGTTAAACAGGCGCCGGTGTTTGCCCCCGCCGGGCAAAGTACGCAGCTTATCGTGGGGGTTTCCGAGGAAAATGACCGGCAGATCATCGCCCTTTCCGGCGCGCTTTACCGGAAATTTTCTTTGCGGCGGGTGTACTATTCCGCCTATACCCCGGTGGGCGTTCCCGGCAGCGGCGGTATCCCCGATTCGCGGCTTCCGGATGTAAGCGGCCCGCCGCTGGCGCGGGAACACCGGCTCTACCAGGCGGACTGGCTCCTGCGTTTCTATCATTTTTCCGCGGAAGAAATACTGGACGACGGCTCTTCCCACCTGGACATACACCTGGACCCGAAAACCGCCTGGGCCCTCCGGCATCCCGAGCGCTTCCCGGTGGAGTTGGGCCGCGCGGACTATGAGGAGCTTCTCCGGGTGCCCGGCGTGGGGGCTACCTCTGCCCGGCGCATCGTTGAGATACGGCGCTCACGCTCCCTGTCCTTCGACGCTTTGCGGCGCCTGGGGGTAGTGCTCAAGCGGGCCCGGTACTTTGTCACGGTGGCGGGCTTCGCCCTGGACGAGCTTGACGATCCCAAGCGGGTGCGCCGCGTCCTGGCCGACACCGACGGCGCCGGCCTCCAACTGCCGCTGTTTGATTTTTAACGGTTAAACCTGAGAATTTCCCGGTTGCGGTAAAGGGCAAACGTGAATATTATAGGTGACGGAGGACATCGTGGATTTTACAACGGAAGAACTCAAAGAGCGGCGCGGCAGGTTTACCGCGCTCATGGAGCGCCGGTTTCCCGATTGGGATACCGCGATCTTTATCGATAATACCAATCAGTACTATTTTACCGGTACTATGCAGAACGGGCTTCTTTTCATTTACAAAGACGGGAGCTGCCGGTATGGGGTCAGGCGCAGT
>JAITNM010000290.1 GCA_031290475.1 Treponema sp.
GGATACACTTTGCGGGAAATAATGCCGTCCTGTTCCAGATCCCGGAGCTGCTTTGCCAGGATCCTGTTGCTGATGCCGGGGAAGAGTTTAAACAGTTCGTGGTAACGGAGCGGGCCTTCATGTCCCAAATGCCAGATAGTAACAATCTTGTACTTACCGCTGATAATCGACATGGTTAATTCTTTTTCGCAGGTAAATTCCTTGTTTCTCAGACGGCGTTCAGTCTCACTTCTCAATTGGATAGACAAGAGGGCACCTCCTCAGCTTGGTCAGCAGACTATACAATTATAGCCCCGCTTCGCAAAAAACGCAAGCAAAAGTGAGAAAGTACAGCCCGACAGGCTGCTAGGCCCCGGCAAGAACCCCCTTCAATATGTAGGCCTTGGTTTGGGTCATTTCTTCAAGGGTACAGCAGATCCCCTCCCGTCCCAGGCCGGTAAGCTTGCGGCCCCCATGGGGCTGGTCAATGTTGCGGTAATTACCCGACCCGTTTATAACCACGCTGCCGCATTCAAGAGCTGCGGCGACCCGGAAAGCCCGCTTGATGTCGCCGGTAAGGATACCGGCGTTCAGGCCGAAGCTGGTATTGTTCGCCATGGCAATGAGCTCTTCTTCGGTATCAAATCCGATGATGGGGAACACCGGTCCGAATACCTCCATACTGCCGCTTATGTCCATTTCGGGGGTGACATTCACCAAAACGGTGGGATCGTAGTAGGCCGGCCCGCTGACGGTCCCGCCGTAGATACATTTTGCCCCCTGGGAAAGGGTTAGTTCCACCTGGCGCCTTACTTCCTGTACGGCCTTGGGATTGATCATCGCTCCCAGTTCGGTTTCTTCATCCTGGGGGCTGCCTTTGCGGACTTTCTTAAGCCGTTCTATCAGGAGTTCCACAAAACGGTCCTTGATGGTGTTTTGAATGAAGAATCGTTTTGGAGAACAGCAGGTTTGTCCGGCATTTTGGATCCGTCCGCCGGCGCATTCGTTAACCGCCAGTTCCATGCCGGCATCGTCAAAGACTATAAAGGGATCGTTGCCGCCCAATTCAAGAAAGATATGTTTAAGCGTCCCGGCCGCAGCCCGGGCAATTCCCTGCCCGACTTCAGTACTGCCGGTAAAGCTGACGGCGTCTATTTTATCGCTTTCTACCAGATACCGGCCTACTACCGGGCCCGGACCGGTAATGATCTGCAGGGCCTCGCCGGGTACCCCCGCGCCGAGCATCAGCTCCACAATCCGGAGCAGGGTCAGGGGATTGTCGGTGGCGGGCTTCACCAGCACGCTATTACCGGCACTCAGGGCGGAAGCTACCTTGTGCATGCATAACTCAACAGGATAGTTAAAGGGAGCAATGCAGGCGACTGCCCCCAGGGGTTCCCGGCGGGTAAAGATAATATCCTTTGCGCAGCCGCTCTGAATTTCCGTGGGCATGGTTTCACCGTACAGGTGTTTTGCCTTTTCCACATAGGCCCGGAGTATCTGAACCGCGCAGTCCACTTCGCCCCTGGCTTCCCTGATAATTTTACCCATTTCGGTACTGAGCAGTACCGCCAATTCTTCAACATGAGATTCCAGGACATCCGCGCACTTATAGAGGATCCTCGCCCGGGCATACATCGGCGTTGCCCCCCAGAGCTTTTTACCCTTTTGGGCTATGTTTACGGCATGTTGTATATCTTCCACAGTCGCCATGGGGACCGTATCGATTTTTTCCTGGGTGGCGGAATTAAGCACATCAATGGTCTGTTTATTCCCGGCGTCAACCGGTTTGCCGTCTATAAACATTTTCATAAAACACATCCTTCTTTTTGTATTATGCGGGGCTGTCCTTTCCGGCATCCCCGCATGATACTGTTTTGTTTTAGAAATCGCTGTTCGGATTGTAGTATTGATCTACGTTGGAAGCATTGATAACAGCGGGCTTGGTATTAACCAGCTTCTGTACCGGCTTTCCGGAAACATAATCAAGAATGGTGTTCAGCGTAACCTGGGCTACTACAGCAGGATCATTGAGGCCCGTGGCGCCGTATTTTCCTTGCTTGATCAACGCCAGGGCTTCTTTCTGCCCATCTGCAGCCGCAAAGACAGTGATCTGATTTGTCTTGCCGGCATTTTCAACGGCCATAACGGCGCCAAGACCCATGCTGTCATTTTCCGCCACCAGGGCATTCATGGTAGGAGCGGCCTGGAGCATATCCTCCGCGGCGGAAAGGCCCCCTTCCTGGCCCCAGTTGCCCCAGCCCTGGGTAACAAGGCGGAAGTTGGTGCTGTTGCGGGCCCGGAGCTGTTCTTCTACAATGCCCTTGACTACGCCGATACGGCGGTCAACGCCAAGAAGGTTCCCCTGGTTGCCGGAAAGTACGCCGAGCCGTATTTCCTGATTGCCGAACTGCTGGGCAAGCCAAATGCCGACCAGTTCACCGTTGTCCAGGTTATTGGCCTGGATCATTGAGATGTAGGAAGCGGTAGGATCAATGGAGTTGTCCATGATAAATACCGCTACGCCCTGGGCGGTGGCTGTTTCGGTGATGGGGATAAGACCCTTGGGATCCGTAGGGTTAATGACCAGCACGTTGATGCCCCTGGCAAGAAGATCCTCAATGTCGGAAAGCTGTTTGGTCATGTTGCTGTTAGCGTCAACCGCGTAAAAGGTAATACCCTGCGCCTTGCAGAGTTTTTCCAGCGCATTGGACTGGGCTACAAAATAAGGGGCGCCCATGGTCTGCATGGAAAGCCCGATCTTCAGATCCTTGAGATCAATGGTCTTTTGATCTCCCGCTGCTGCCGGGGCGCTTCCCGAATTCGGCTTGGAACACCCCAGTACCATCATTCCGGCTAAAACCAGAAGGATAACGGCTACTTTTTTCATTTTCAAAACCTCCAAAAAATTATTAAAAACATAAACTATGTTTTATAGAACCAGTTTTATTTCGCCTTACCGGCATCGGCGCCCTGCATCAGGACGGCGGCGAGGATTATAATTCCTTTGATAACCTGTTGGGGATAGGCGGCGACATTCATTAAATTCATGATGTTGCCGATCATTCCCAGGATAAAAACCCCCAGCAGGGTATTGAGAACCGAACCGTTTCCTCCGGACAGGGAGGCGCCCCCTATGACTACGCTTGCAATGGCGTCCAGTTCCATGCCGGTCCCCACGAGCGGAGACCCTACCCCCGCCCTGGACGCGCTTATGATACCGGCTATGGAACAAACGGCGGCGGAAATAACGTATACGAGAAATTTATAGATTTGGACGGTGATGCCGGAAAGCTGTACCGCCGATTCATTGCTCCCGATTGCGGTAATAAGGCGTCCGAATACGGTGAACCGGTGGAGCAGGCTGAAAATAACAAAAACCAGGATAATCACATAGGCCAGCCAGGGCAGGGCCAACAGGGTTTGCCTCCCGAAGCCAAGGAGTACGCGGTTGGTAACCTGGATGGGAGTTCCCTTTGAGATAATATACGCGACCCCGCGGGTAATGGTCATAAACGCCAGAGTTACCACAAAGGGCGCCACTTTCCGTATGGAAACAAAATACCCCGTTCCCACTCCCGACAGCATACAGATCAGCATGGTCAGCATCACCGCAAGGGGGAAGGGGAAGAACTGCAAAAAATACCCCGACAGTACGCAGCCCAGGGCAACCACAGAACCAACCGAAAGATCTATGCCTCCGGTCAATATGACCAGCAGCATCCCCATGCTGACAATGGCAATCCCCGAATTCTGCCGGAGCAAATTTGAAATGTTTTTAAAGGTCAGAAATGAATCGGAAATGACGCTGGAGACGATTACCAGAAGCACAAAAATGATAACCGTATTGTGTCTGACGAGCAGGCTGAGAGGTCCATTAGATTTGATTTTTAAAAGACTCATTTATGTCCTCCACTGACAATTATTTGCATTATGTTTTGTTCGCTGATATCCGGTTTCATGAGCTCGCCGATTATCCGGCCGGAACTGTACACATAGACCCTGTCGCACATGCCTATGAGTTCCGTCATTTCTGAGGAAATCATGATGACCCCCAGGCCTGATTGGGCGAAATTGTTGATAAGGCTGTAAATGTCCACCTTTGCGCCGACATCTACACCCCGGGTCGGCTCATCCAGGATAATGACCTTTTCTTCGGTATTAAACCATTTTGCCAATACCACTTTCTGCTGGTTGCCTCCGGAAAGGCTCATCACCGGAGCATTGACGCCGTTTGTTTTTATTGAAAGGGATTTAACCAGATCAGTACTGTTTTTTATTTCTTTTTTGGTAAGAAGCCTTCCCAGAGAGCCGGTTACTTTTTTTAGATTTGCAAAGGAAATATTTTCCCGGACCATCATGGGAAGTATCAGTCCGTCAGTTTTTCTGCTTTCCGGGACAAGGCCGATTCCCATTCCGACCGCTTTTTTTGGTGAATTGACAACCGTCTCGGTATTCGCCAAAAAAAGTCTCCCGCCTGTTATTTTATCCGCTCCGAAAACCGCTCTGGCCGTCTCCGTACGGCCGCTGCCGACCAGGCCCGCAAATCCGATTACCTCGCCCCTATGAACCTTAAATGAAATATTGCTGAATGCCGGCGAGTTAAAATTCTCTACCCGCAGTATTTCTTCTCCAATAGCGCTTTCCCGTTTCGGAAAAAAGGAAGTCAATTCCCGTCCCACCATCAGCTTGACGATTTTATCCATGCGGCCGCTTACGGGCGAATCCGCCAGGCTTTCTTTGGGGAAACTTCCGGTGATTGAACCGTCACGCATGATCGTAATGGTATCGGCAATCAAGAAAACCTCTTCCAGGCGGTGGGAGATGTATATAATGCTTACCCCCTGTTTTTTCAGTCTGTCAAGGATGATAAACAGATTGCTTACATCCTGGGGGGTTAATACCGCCGTGGGTTCATCAAGGATAAGGATGCAGGATTTTTCCGAAAGGGCCTTTGCGATTTCCACAACCTGTTGATAGGCCACACTGAGGTTTTTTACTTTAGCGGCCGGATCAATATCAATCCCTATACTTTGGATAACTTCTTTTGCCTTTTCGTTGAGCCGCTTCCAGTTTACAACGCCCCGAATCCCCAATTTATTCAGAAAGATATTTTCCGCCACGGTCAAATCCTGGGCAAGGGCGAATTCCTGGTAGATAATGCTTATGCCCAGCTCTCTTCCGCGGCGGGGTCCGTTTATTTCTACAGGCGTTCCGTCGATAACAATTTCACCCGAATCTTTCTGAACCGCCCCGGACAATATCTTTACCAGCGTGGATTTTCCGGCGCCGTTTTCTCCCACAAGGCAATGTATTTCGCCGGGTTTGACCGTTAACGACAGGTGATTTAGAGCGATGGTGCCGCCGAACTGCTTGACTATGTCCCGCATCTCAACTCTATTCACTTCGGGCATTCTGTTCTCCTATCCTGTAAATAGTAATACCCGTTTTGTAATTCTGTAAAGAACGCACTATTTTGTGATATGCTTACAAATTTGTTATCATGTCGAAGATCGAGAACGTCAAAGGAAGTATGTTTCAGGGGGGAAATAGACGGTACGCTTGATGAGCTTGCCCGTGAAATCAGTAAGATTGTTACCAGTAATTCGGCGTTAGTTTATAAAACGTAAGGGGGTATTAAACCGGACTTCCGAATAAAGTATCTTTTCTCCAGTTGCTTTGATTTCCGGGGCCGACCCATTGGTTAAGGGCAAAACCCGCGCCGAGGCTTTCGGTGATGAACTTTTTTGCAAGAACGACCGCATCGTGGACCGAAAGCCCCCTTGCCAATCCTGAGGCAATTGCCGCCGAGGTGGTACAGCCGGCTCCGTGGGTCCAATTCGTTTTTATAAGTTTTTCTTCGATTAGTTCAAAATTCTTTCCGTCGTATAAAACGTCGACAGCTGTTTTTGCGTTGGGCAGTTTTGAGCCCCCTTTAATAAACACGTATGACGCCCCTTTATCAGCAATGATACGCGCCGCTTCCTTTATCTGTTCAATCGTTACAATCTCTTTTATGCCCGAAAGCTGTCCCGCTTCAAACAGATTAGGCGTCGTTACTTTCGCAAGGGGAAGTAATTTTTCGGCAATGGCAGTATTTAGTTCGGGGTTAAGGGCCTCATCGTTTCCCTTGCATACCATCACCGGATCCAGTACGTAATTTTTAATCTTATAAGAGCTTATATACTCACGGGCAAGTTCCACCCCATAAAATGTCCCGAGCATACCGGACTTTACCGTATCAACTCCTATACCCTTAAAAATTGTTTCCAACTGGGATCTGAGGGCGGTCTCATCAAGGGGAAACACATTATGGGCCCAATTTTTGAGGGGGTCCATGGTTGCGATAAGGGTTACCGCGGTCATGCCATAAAGGCCGTATTCCTCAAAGGTCTTCAGATCCGCTTCAAGGCCCGCGCCGCCTGAGGCATCCGAACCGGCGATTGTTGCAATCTTAAACATAGAGACTCCTATATATTATTTATTCTATAGAATTTATATTATAATTGAGAAATAATGTCAATAATGTGGGGGCACCCTTGAAAGTCTGTTAGATTTTGAAAATCGGGAAGGGGGGATTTGAACCCCCGGTATCCAAGTCCCGAACCTGGCGGCATACCACTTGCCCACTTCCCGAAAGAGACTTTACCCACTATAACGGGAACCCCCGGCCCCGTCAATAGCAACTATTCCGGCCTTTTGCCGTCTTTCCGGGGGCGGCCGGCCGCCTTACAATCCCAACAAGGCCGCTTTATCCTGGGTTATCAGGCCCTCGTCTAAAGCCCTTTATATTTCCGCAATTCGGCGGTCATACCGGTATTGGCCGGGGGTGGAGCAGACCCAGGAGGGGAGGATTGTCCAAAAAGGAAAAAAACCCGTCTTTATGACGGGCTTTTATAACGGGAGCGACGGGGCTTGAACCCGCGATCTCCGGCTTGACAGGCCAGCGCGATAAACCAACTTCGCTACGCCCCCTAAAGTATAATCATTCTATAGAAAATCCAAAAAAATGTCAATGGAACCCCAGAGGCTTTCAATTTTAATTGTAATTTAAGCTTGATCTCGGGCCAGAATGCACTATATTAAAAATATGGTTGATAATCAGCTTATTGATACTCTGAATCTCCAGGGGCGGGACTTTGCCAAACGCTGGAAAGAAAGGATTCGCAAGGCTCCCCAGCTTAAGCATTACGGCGCTATGGACGACGACGCCCTTGTCGAGATGAATTCCGCTTTTTACCCCCTCTTGAGCCGTACCATTGACCGGGGGCTGGATCGGGGGCAGCTGGGAGATTTCTTTGTCCGGATCGGCAAGGAACGGATGAAGGCGGGTTTCCCCATTTCGGAGGTGATCTACGCGGTTAACCTAACCCAGCAGACGGTAATCTCCTATATCATGACCGATTTTGGCCTTGACAACCCCATGCGTATGTATCAGGCTATGGGTATCTTAAACCATGTGGCTGAATTTTTCCTCCTGGGCTGTTTCTATCTAACCAAGGGATTCCTGGAATCAACTTATACAAATATGAAGAATTCAAGCGTGGCGGAAGAAATTCTAAAGCAGAATTTTAAAGACGATTTCTTCTTTAAAAAGGAATCATAATTTTATGGCAACGAATCAAAGATAAAGAAGTTTGAAGGTAAAGATATGGATATGGAGGCTCTGGAAATAAAACTTATCTTCACATTGAAGCTCCTTGGCCTTGCTATCCCTATCACCGAGACTGTGGTGATTAGCTGGGTAGTGATGCTGATCCTCATTGTGGGGTCCCTCATACTTACCCGCCGTCTTAAGGAAATTCCCCGGGGCGCCCAGACGATCCTGGAAGCGGGGGTGGAGTTTCTTAACAGTTTTTCCAAGAGCCAGTTTCACCGCTGGAGCAGGTGGTTTGGACCCTATATCGGAACCCTGTTCCTCTTTCTTGCGGTTTCCAATGTCATCGGTTTTCTTACCCCCATAGAGGTTTCCTTTTTCGGTTTTGATTTTAAGCCGCCCTTCGAGATTAAGCCCCCTACCAGGGACATCAACGTCACCGCGGCGCTGGCGCTGATTTCGATTGTGCTGGTGCTGATTGCGGGCTTTGCGGGCCGGGGGGTTAAGGGCTGGTTTAAGGGTCTCCTCTATCCGGTACCCATGATGCTCCCCTTTAATATTTTGGAATATGGCGTCAGGCCGGTATCCCTCTGCCTCCGGCTTTTTGGGAATATTCTGGGCGGTTTTATTTTGATGCACTTAATCGGTTCCCTCTTTCCCCTGGCTTTTCCTATGGTGTTTTCTTTGTATTTTGATTTTTTTGACGGCCTGCTTCAGGCGGTGGTGTTCGTATTCCTAAGCACCCTGTACATAGCCGAAGCCCTGGAAGTGCCGGGATTGGATAAATAAGGATTATTGGGACCCATGGTCCCTTCCGAAATAACGGATAAAGATGAGGAGCATAAAATGGATTTACAAGCATTGATCGCCCTGGGCGCGGGCATCGCGGTTATTGCCGGTCTTGGCGCGGGTATAGGCATCGGTATCGCCACATCGGGGGCGGCTCAAGCCATCGGGCGTCAGCCGGAAGCGGCGGGGAAAATTACCCCCCTGTTCTTCCTGGGAGTGGCCCTGGCGGAATCAACGGCTATTTACGGCCTTGTTATCGCCATTCTCTTATTTACCAAACTCGGTTAAGGGTATAGCGGATGCTTGATTTTTCCGTAACCTTCATCATTACCCTTCTCAATATTGCCTTTCTCTTCTTTATACTCCGGCTTGTTCTGTTTAAGCCGGTTACGAAATTCATGGACGAGCGGGCAAAGAAGGTGCAGGATGCCCGGGATCAGGCGGAAAAAGATAAGAACCAGGCCGGAGCCCTTTTGGCGCAGTACCAGGAACAGCTTAAGAAGGCGGAAGAAGAGGGGGCGGAAATTGTCCGGGCAGCCCGGGAAACGGCTCAGGAAGAGGCGGACAGAATTATTGCCGAAGGCAAGGCCGAGGCGGCAAAGCTGCTGGACCGGGCCCGCCGGCAAACCGCCGCCGAAGAGGCCGCGGCCATGATGGTCTTTAAGGCCGAGGCGGCGGCTCTTGTTCTGGCCGCCGCAAGCCGGCTTATGCGCCGGGAATTTGCGAATGACGATGTGCGGGAACAGGCGGCCCTGCTGTTACAGGAATTAGGAAACCGGAATGTTCCAGGCTGAACATTGGGCAGTGGCCTTCACTGAACTCTGCGGCAGGGACATTGATGAGGGTCTCGAGGCGATCCGGAGCTTTGTTTCCTGCGCTGCGGAAATAAAGGGCCGTTTTTCCGGAACTGTCGCAGGGGCCCGGTTTGAAGGGGAACTTCGTAAGGCTATGGGTGAGGCAGGTTTTGGCCCTGCCAACCGGGGGACGGAGCTTGCGGTCCGGCTGCTGGTGTGCCTTGTCCGGAAGGATTACTTTAAATACCATTTGGCCCTGCTTAACGAGATTGAAAAAGTGGTGGATCGGATTAAGGGTACCCTTCGGGTCAAGTTGGAAGCGGTAAAACCCCTGGATCGGGACTTGGAAGAAAAGATAAAAGCCGAATTGAAAAAGCAGACCGGCGCCAAGGAGATTATTCTTAATACCCGGATTGTGCCGGGGTTAATTGCAGGGTACCGGATCTTTATTGGTTTCGGGCTTTTGGATACGAGTATCCGGAAAAGGCTGCGGAAACTGGGGGCCGAATTAGGGCTTTCCGCCCAAAACGGGGACGGTATGATTCCGGAGGATGATCTTATGCAAGCGGTGTGGGAGAACGTTTAATGGCGAATTTTGGGGAATTAACCAAGGTCTTACAGCGGCAGATTGAAAACTGGGACGGCAAAGCCTCCCTGGAATCGGTAGGCGTGGTCACCCAGGTGGGAGACGCGGTAGCTACCATTTACGGCCTGGACAAGGCGGTTTATGGGGAACTCATCGACTTTGATTCCGGCGCCATCGGTATTGTTCTTAATCTGGAAGAAGACGGGGTGGGGGTAGTACTCCTCTCGGGCGAAACACTGGTGAAGGACGGCGAGGAAGCCCGGGGAACAGGCCGGGTAGTTTCGGTACCTTCGGGAGAGGCGTTGTTCGGCCGGGTGGTGAACCCCTTAGGGGATCCTGTAGACGGCAAGGGGCCTATTCTGGAAGAGGCCCGGCTCCCCATTGAGTCTCCCGCCCCCTCGGTGATTGACCGGGGTTCGGTGAACATTCCCCTCCAAACCGGCGCCCTTTCGGTGGACGCCATGATCCCCATAGGCCGGGGGCAGCGGGAACTCATCATCGGCGACCGGCAGACCGGAAAGACGGCCCTGGCTATTGACGCCGTTGTGAACCAAAAAGGCAAAGGGGTGTACTGCGTGTACTGCGCCATAGGGCAGAAGTCTTCGGCGGTGGCGGCCATCATTCATAACCTGGAACGCATGGGCGCCATGGACTACACCTTTGTGGTGTTAGCCTCTGCCGCCGATTCTCCGGCTTTTCAGTACCTTGCCCCCTATTCGGCCTGCGCTATGGCGGAACATTTTATGCATCAGGGCAAGGATGTCCTGGTGGTCTATGACGATCTTTCCAAGCACGCCGTAGCCTACAGAACCATCAGCCTGCTCCTCCGCAGGCCCCCCGGACGGGAAGCCTTCCCCGGGGATGTGTTTTACCTCCATTCCCGGCTTCTTGAGCGGGCCGCCAAACTTTCGCCCGCAAAAGGCGGCGGTTCTATTACCGCAATTCCCATCGTGGAAACCCAGGCGGGGGACATCTCTTCGTATATACCGACCAACGTCATTTCGATTACCGATGGTCAGATCTTTCTGGATTCCGAACTCTTCAACTCCGGGTTCCGGCCTGCCGTAGACGTGGGTCTTTCGGTCAGCCGGGTAGGGGGGAGCGCCCAGTTCAAGGCGGTGCGGAAAATTTCGAGCCGGCTCAGGCTGGATTTGGCCCAGTACCGGGAAATGGCGGCCTTTGCCCAGTTCGGAAGCGATCTGGACAAGTCTACCCAGGACAAACTTGCCCAGGGGGAGCGGCTCATGGAGGTGCTTAAACAGGCCCAGTTCAGCCCCCTTGCCATGGCGGAACAGGTGGCGGTCCTCTTCGTCGCGGTAAACGGCCATCTCAGGGATATAAAGACAGACAAGGTAAACTCCTTTATCCGGGAATTTCTGGAGTATTTGAAAAAGCAGTACGCCTCCCTCCTGGAGACCATTACCGGAAGCGGGGTTACCAGCGAGGACAGCGAATCCGCCCTGGGCAAGGCGGTGGAAGATTTTAAGCGGCTTAAGCAGGAGTAGAATCAGGGTAAAGGATTATGGCGAATAATTTACGGGATGTACGTCTGCGGATGCGGGCTATTGAGCAGACTTTGCAGGTTACCAAGGCGATGAACCTCATTTCTACTGCCAAGCTCAGGAAGGGCAGGCGGACATTGGAAGATGTGCAGCCTTTTTTCACGAGGGTACAAAAATCCATGTACGATATCCTAAACGCCGCAGGGCATGTACGGAGTGATTTCTTCGGCAGGAAAGCCCAGAGCGGCGCCTACCATACGGCCATAGTGGTGATTACCAGTGATAAAGGCCTTGCGGGGGGGTATAACGCCAATATTTTCCGGGAGGTAAACGAATTCTGCGCCACCGTAAAGAACCCCATCCTGGTGCTCATAGGTTCCATCGGGTACCGGTACTTTATTCATTCTCCTTACCTTATTCTGGAAAACTTTTCCTTCCAGTCCCGGCTTCCCCAGGTGGACGATGCCAAGCAAATCGCCGACTACCTGGTTTCCCAGTACCTCTGGGGCATGTTCGATGAGGTCCATGTGGTATATACCCACATGTACAGCGCCTTAAAGCTCCAGCCCGCCATGCGGAACATTCTTCCTTTAAATAAAGAAAAAATGCGTGAGGAAATGGACCGTTTTGATTACCAGGAACGGGCGGCCCTCCGTTTTGAATACGTGCCCTCCGTAGAATCGGTGTTTGACGCTCTGGTCCCCTTGTTTATCAAGGGCATCGTTTACGGATGCCTTGTGGAGGCCTATGCCAGTGAGCAGAGCGCTCGCATGTCTGCAATGAGCGAAGCGTCCAAGAGCGCTGAGGAGATGCTGCAAACTTTGCAGATCCGCTATAATCGGGCCCGTCAGGCGGGTATTACCCAGGAGATGTCGGAAATTGTGGGCGGCTCTTCGGCTTTACAGAAATAGGAGAAACTGATGGCGAGTATAGGAATTATCACCCAGGTAGTTGGACCTGTAGTGGATGTACGGTTTGGGGAGAATCAGGTTCCATCCCTGCTCAATGCGCTTGAGGTTGTGATGAGCGATGCGGACGGCAAGGAACGAACCGTGGTCCTGGAGGTATTGCAGCATATCGGGGATAACCGGGTGCGTTGCGTCGCCATGGAAGCCACCGAAGGGCTTTCCCGGGGGCTTGATGTGGTAGATACCGGCCGGGCCATCCAGGTGCCTGTGGGAGAAGCCGTTCTGGGCCGGATGTTTAACGTGATCGGCAAGGCTATTGACGATAAAGGCGCCTTTTCCGCGGTGGAATACGCTTCCATCCACCGGCCGCCTCCCCGTTTTGAGGAACAGCGCCCTGCTACGGAGGTGCTGGAAACGGGGATCAAGTCCATCGATCTTATGGCCCCCTACGCCAAGGGCGGCAAGATAGGCCTTTTCGGCGGGGCCGGGGTGGGCAAAACCGTGATTATCATGGAGCTTATCAGGAATATTGCCACCGAACACGCGGGCTTCTCGGTGTTTGCCGGAGTAGGGGAGCGCTCCCGTGAAGGGGCGGACCTCTGGAAGGAAATGAACGAAAGCGGGGTTATCGAAAAGACCGCCCTGGTCTTCGGCCAGATGAACGAGCCCCCCGGCGCCCGTATGCGGGTAGCCCTTTCCGGGCTTACCATGGCTGAGCATTTCCGCGACCAGGGGGGCCAGGACGTGCTCCTCTTTATCGACAACATATTCCGTTTTATCCAGGCCGGGGCCGAGGTGTCCGCCCTCCTGGGCCGTATCCCCAGCGCCGTAGGGTACCAGCCTACCCTGGCAAACGAAATGGGCTCCCTCCAGGAGCGGATCGCCAGTACCTCCAAGGGGTCCATAACTTCCGTCCAGGCAGTCTACGTTCCCGCGGACGACATCACCGATCCGGCCCCTGCCACCACCTTTGCCCACCTGGACGCTACCACGGTCCTTTCCCGGAAAATCGTGGAACTGGGTATCTACCCTTCGGTGGACCCCCTGGCTTCCAGTTCCCGTGTTCTGGATCCGGCTATAGTAGGGGAGGAACACTACCGTACCGCTATCCGGGTACAGCAGATCCTCCAGCGCTACAAGGAGTTGCAGGACATCATCGCTATTTTGGGCATGGATGAACTTTCCCCGGACGACAAGCTCGTGGTATCCCGGGCCCGGAAGGTACAGCGTTTCTTCAGCCAGCCCCTCCACGTAGCTGAACATTTCAACGGTATGTCCGGGGCTTACGTGCCGGTAAAAGAGACTATCCGGGGTTTTAAGATGATTCTGGAAGGCGAGTGTGATCAGATCTCCGAACAGGCTTTCTTCATGTCCGGGACCGTCGATGCTATTCTTGAACGGGGAAGGGGTTAGGTATAGCCATGCCTACCCTGTATAACCTGGAGATCCATACCCCTTATCGCCTCTTCTTTGCCGATCAGGCGGAGGCCATCACCCTTACCCTGGAAGACGGGGAAATCGGCGTTTACGCTAATCACTCCTTTATGACTTCTCCGGTTAAGACCGGCCTGCTCCGTATTAAAAACAAGGAAGGGATGTGGAAACCCGCCTTTATCACCGAAGGTATTCTGGAGGTTTCCGGCCATCGAACTATTCTGATGGTGGATGCCGCCGAATGGCCTGACGAGATCGATTATGATCGCGCCCTGGCTGCGCGAGACCGGGCAAAGAAAGATCTTGAGGGGGGAATACTGATGAAGTTTGAAACCGATTCAGTTCACGAAAGCCTGAAACGGGCCGAAATGCGCCTCAAGGTTTATGAGTTGCGTGAAAACGCTGCCCAGGAAAAGCACTGATTTATTCACCATGATTTAGGTTCTTGACAGGTCCGGCGCTTTCTGGTAGTTTTTTAAAAGAGAGAGACAACGATGAAGGGTTCCGTATTTTATTACTACTATTACTATTCTACTCAAAACCGCGGAGTCCGGCGTTTTCAGGGAAAAACTTGAAAAAGCCCATAGCTTGGTATACCAAGGGAGACTCCGGAAACGGGGCCTCTCTTTTTTTATATCTTAAAACATCTGCGGAAAATATCGCGGGAAAAAGGAGTCCTTATGATAATCGCCATAAAACACGGCGCCCCCAAGGGGGAGGTTGAACGCTTTGCCGCGGCTTTGGAAAAACAGGGAGTAAAGATACATTTCTCCGAAGGGGCGTCACAAACAGTACTGGGTCTTGTAGGAGATACCACCGGTATTGACGAAGAGAGCCTTATGGCCCATCACCTGGTAGAAAAGGTGATCCGGGTGCAGGAACCCTACAAGCGGGCGAACCGGCTGTTCCACCCCGGGGATACCCGGATAGACATCCCCCTCCCTGAAGGCGGCTTGAGGTCCATAGGAGAGGGGAAGCTGGGAATTATCGCCGGGCCCTGTTCGGTGGAGAGCAGGGATCAGATCGTTTCGGTTGCAAAGGCGGTAAAGGAAGCCGGCGCAGGGTTTCTGCGGGGCGGGGCTTTTAAACCCAGGACAAGTCCCTACAGTTTTCAGGGCTTAGGCTGCAACGGGCTGGATCTGCTCCTTGCGGCAAAAAAAGAAACGGGTCTTCCCATTGTAACCGAGCTTATGGCCATTCATCAGCTTGAAGTGTTTGATGAAGTCGATATTATCCAGATTGGGGCGCGGAACATGCAGAATTTTACCCTTCTTAAAGAACTTGGACGGTGCAGAAAACCTGTCCTTTTAAAGCGCGGACTGGCTTCGACCATAACAGAATTACTGATGGCCGCCGAATATATCATGGCGGGTGGGAATAGCCGGATCATTCTCTGCGAAAGGGGTATCCGTACCTTTGACAGTTATACCCGGAATACCCTGGACCTTTCGGCCATACCGGCCTTGAAACGGCACACCCACCTTCCGGTTATTGTGGATCCGAGTCATGCCACGGGCCTTGCCTGGATGGTGCCTTCCATGGCTAAGGCCGCCATTGCCGCAGGGGCCGACGGGGTGATTGTTGAGGTTCACAACAACCCCGAAGAGGCCCTTTGCGACGGAGAACAGTCTATAACCCCGGACACATTTAGTACCCTCATGGAGACATTAAAAAAATACGCCGAATTCGAAGGCAGGTCCATTTAATGAAACCTTTCAAGGACTGCGTTGCCGGCATCGCGGGCATGGGGATCATGGGAGGCGCCTTTGCCATGGCTCTGGGGAGACTTGCCCCCCGGAGGCTTTTGGCCTGTGATACCGGCCGAAAGCCCCTGGACGCGGCGCTGGCGGATAAGGTTATTGACGAAGGATTTACCGACGCTGCAGCAATGCTGCGCCAATGCGACTTCTTGTACCTCTGCATAAATCCTTCCCAGGCGCTCCCTTTTATGGAAACGCATATAAGCGATTTTAAGAGGGGCGCCCTAATCACCGATATTGCCGGGGTCAAGGGAACAATTGCCCATAGGATAGAAGTTCTGCTCCGGGAAGATCTTGATTATATTCCCGGCCACCCTATGGCAGGCTCCGAGAAGGGCGGTTATGAACAGGCAAAAAAGTGCGTTTTTCGGGGGAAGAATTACATCCTTACCCCTTTAAAGCGGAACAAGAAGGAGAATCTGGAATATTTAAAGGACCTTATCCGCCGTATGGGTTTTGGCAGCATTACTGAAACTACCGCAGAGGAGCATGACCGGAACATTGCCTTTACTTCCCAGCTCTGCCATGTTATTGCCGCAGCCCTCATCGACTCTGAGGCCGATACCGCTATTGCCCGTTTTGGGGGCGGCAGTTTCGAGGACCTTACCCGGATCGCCATGCTCAACGCCCCCATGTGGACGGAACTCTTTTTGGAAAACCGGAATGAACTCCTCAAGCGGATTGCCCAGTTCCAGGGGAGCCTTGATGCCCTCACGTCGCTCATCGCCGGGGAGGAAAGCGTGTTGCTGGAAGAGAGGCTTCAGGCAGTACGGGAACGCCGGGCAGCCATGAAGGCATAGACGCGCCTTCGGCGCAGCTTCCCGCTCAGCGCTTGTTTCTCACTAGAGTTGTTCGGAAACCTCAGTTTCCGAACAACTACCGCTAAAAAACGGCAAAATGCGGAGCATTTTGCAAGACTTGTTCGAGAACCAACCGGGTTCTCGAACAAGTCCACTATCTCCGCCCCTATTTTACCACGATGTTTACCAGTTTACCGGGCACGGCGATTACCTTTACTACCGTCTTACCGCCGGTCCACTTACGCACGCCCGTTAGATCCAGGGCGGTTTTTTCAAGGGATGCCTTACCGGTTCCTGCCCCGGCAGTAAACTTATCCCGGATCTTGCCGTTTACCTGGACTACAATCGTCACCTCATTGTCTACAGTAAGCTTTTCGTCGTAGGAAGGCCACCGGGATTTTGACGCCGATTCCTTATGGCCGAGCTTTTCCCAGAGCTCTTCCCCTATGTGGGGAGCATAGGCGCTTGTCATCTGCACCAGGGGCTCCCAAAGCATACGGGGAATTTGTTCCAGTCTGGCAAGTTCATTGGAGTAAACCATCATGGCGCTGATGGCGGTGTTGAAGTTGAGCGTATTTGTGTCGGCGCTCACCTTTTTTATGGTCTTGTGCATGAGCTTTATAAGTTTGTCCGCTCCTTGAGCAGGAAGATCGTCTGTCAGCGGTTTCCCGCCTATAGCCCACAGGCGCTCCAGGAAACGGGATACCCCAACAAGCCCGGCGGTAAGCCAGGGTTTTGTCACTTCCAGGGGTCCCATGAACATTTCGTAAACCCGCATAGAATCGGCGCCGTAGTTCTTAACAATGTCATCGGGGTTTATCACGTTTCCCCGGCTCTTGCTCATCTTCTGGTTGTCTTCCCCCAGGATCATCCCCTGGTTCACGAGGCGCTGGAAAGGTTCCCTGGTATTCACAAGCCCTAAATCGTAGAGGACCTTATGCCAGAACCGGCTGTAGAGGAGGTGCAGCACCGCGTGTTCAACCCCGCCCACATAGAGGTCCACCGGCGCCCAGTACTCAACTTTGTCTTTTGCGGCGAAAGCGTTACTGTTGTGGGGATCGAGGTAGCGCAGATAATACCAGCAGGAACCCGCCCACTGGGGCATGGTATTGGTTTCCCGTTTTGCCGGCCCTCCGCACCTGGGACAGGTGGTGTTGACCCAGCCGGAGATTCCCGCAAGGGGGGACTCGCCTGTGCCGGTGGGAGTGTAGGAATCCACTTCGGGCAGGGTGAGCGGCAGGCTGTCTTCCCTCAGGGGTACGATTGCGGAACCTTGTTCCGCTTTGCAGTGTTCGCAGTGCACCACCGGGATCGGTTCCCCCCAGTAACGCTGCCGGCTGAAGATCCAGTCCCGGAGTTTGTAGTTCACCGCCTTTTTGCCGAACCCCTGTTCTTCCACCCAGGCGGTCACCTGCTTTTTCGCCTCCCCGGTGGGAAGCCCGCTAAAAGCGCCTGAGTTTACCGAATATCCTTCGGCCGCAATACATTCGGTTGGGGGCTGGGGTATACCTTTTTCTTTCGCAACCACCTGCCGAATCGGCAGGTTGAAAGCCTTGGCGAAATCCCAGTCACGTTCGTCATGCGCCGGAACCGCCATGATTGCCCCGGTACCGTAGGAAATGAGAACATAGTCGGCGATCCAGACGGGGATCTTTTCTCCGTTCACCGGGTTTATTGCGTAAGCGCCGGAAAATACCCCGGTCTTCTCCTTCGCAAGATCCGTGCGTTCCAAATCGCTCTTCTTTGCCGCGGCGTCAATATAGGACGCCACCGCGTCCTTCTGTGCGGCCGTAGTGATCCTGTCTACCAGCGGATGTTCCGGGGAAAGCACCATGTAGGTAGCGCCAAACAAAGTATCCGGCCTCGTCGTATAAATTTCGAGCTTATCGGCAAACCCATCAATAGCAAAAGTAACATTCGCCCCTTCGGAACGGCCGATCCAGTTTCGCTGCATCAGCTTTACCGGCTCAGGCCAGTCAAGGCCGTCAAGATCTTCCAACAGTCTTTCTGCGTATGCGGTGATCTTCAGTATCCACTGACGGATGCGCTTGCGGGTAACTTTAGTGCCGCAGCGCTCGCAGAGCCCGTCCTTCACCTCTTCGTTGGCAAGCCCCGTCTTGCAGGAGGGACACCAGTTGATAGGGCTCTCCGCCTCGTAGGCTAAGCCTTTCTCAAAAAGCTTGAGGAAGATCCACTGGGTCCAGCGGTAGTATTCCTCTTTTGAGGTATCCACTTCCCGGTCCCAGTCGTAGGAAAAACCCAAGGACTTAATCTGGGAGCGGAATTTGTTCACATTCGCCGCAGTAGTCGCCGCCGGATGCGTCCCGGTTTTGATAGCGTAGTTCTCCGCCGGAAGCCCGAAGGCGTCAAAACCCATGGGGTGGAGCACGTTGTAACCGCTCATGCGCAGATAGCGGCAGTAAATATCCGTGGCCGTGTAGCCTTCGGGGTGTCCCACATGCAGCCCCTGGGCCGAAGGGTAGGGGAACATATCAAGCACATAGCGGCGTTTTTCCTTGGAGAAAGCCGGGTCCTCAAGGGCCTTAAAAGTCTTATGTTCCTCCCAATACTTCCGCCACTTAGGTTCAATCACATCAAAGGGGTACTTAGCCATGATAAATAGCGCTCCTCATATTATTGCCATTATTTTACCGGGAAACAGGGGATGATACAAGATACTGGGGGCGGATAGCCGCCGGTCAAGAAGAGATTTCCTCCATCGGCGGCAACAGGTCCCTGCTATTCTACCGGCTTTGCACAAACCTTGTTTCTTCCCGTTTCTTTTGCGGCGTACAGGTTCTCGTCCGCCCGGGAAATAAAATCTTTTACCAGGTCATTTCCCCCAGGCAGGACTGATACCACCCCAATACTGATGGTCGTACCGGTCATTTCGCTTCCGTCCTCCGTGGGCACTCTCAGGGCTTCCACATCAGCGCGTATGCTTTCGGCAATCAAAAGAGCCGCCTCAAAGCCGGTATTCGGCAGGAGTATGCCGAATTCTTCACCTCCAAGTCTTGCGGGAAGGTCGGCGGGACGTCTGGCATTTAGCGTAAAAATCTTTGCCGCCGCTTTAAGCAGGGCATCCCCCTGGAGATGGCCGTAGGTATCGTTGTAGTTTTTAAACTTGTCAATGTCCATCATGAAAAAAGAAATCGGCCTTTTTTCCCGAATAGCCCGCCGCCACTCCATGGCGATGCGATCATCAAAACTCCTTCTGTTCGCAATATCCGTCAGCGGATCGATAAGACCAAGCCTTTCGATTACGTGCATTTGCCGTACAATCTCCATGTGATTTTTTACCCGGACCTTTACAATTGTATGTTTGAAGGGCTTTTTGATATAATCCACCGCGCCGAGGAGGAACCCTTTTTCCTCATCTTTTTCACTGTCCAGTCCGGTTATGCATATAACAGGAATACTCCTGGTTTCGGGGTTCTCTTTCAAATTAACCAGTACATCAAAACCGTTTATGTCCGGTAAAAGGATGTCCAGGAGAATCAAATCCGGCTTTCCCTCAACTGCCAGCTTGAAAGCCGCTTTCCCTGATTTTGCCATATAGATCTCGTATTCCTCGGACAAAATCTGGTTCAATATGGTCAAGTTTGCCTTTTCGTCGTCAACGATAAGAATCGTGTATTTGGAATCTGTCTCCATAGCGCTACCTTCCTTTTTGTTACCGTAGTTTTTATGCTATAATCTTTTTCCTGATTTGACTGAGCGTTTCCGCCGCTTCCGCACGCACATTTTTGGGGTTGAATCGGACTAAAGCCCGGCAAACTCCTAGTGGAAATCACCCCAACGTTTCCCCGTTTCTACGCTTACCCGCAGGGGAACCGACAGTTTTACTGCGTTTTCCATCACCTCCCGCACCAGATGGGAAGCTTCCTTGGCTTCCGTCTTGGGACACTCCAAAATAAGTTCGTCGTGGACCTGGAGCAATAAACGCGCGGGGCTCTTTTCAGATGCTAGGCGCTTGTCCAGGTTCAGCATGGCCGTTTTTACAATGTCCGCAGCGGAGCCCTGAATGGGGGTATTCACCGCCACCCGTTCTGCGGCGGCCTTCTCAGTCTTGTTTCTGGAATTAATGGCCCGGATAAAACGCCGCCTCCCGAAGATTGTGGAAGCGTAGCCGGTTTCTTCGGTCTTCTTTACCAGTTCGTCAATGTAGCGGCGGACCCCTGAGTAGGTTTTAAAATACGCGGTAATAAAACCCGCCGCCTCGGTGCGGGAAATGTTAAGTTCATTGGCAAGCCGGAAGGCGCTCATGCCGTACATGACCCCAAAATTGATGGTCTTGGCAATACGCCGCTTGTCGCCGGAAATCTCCTCCTCGGGGATGCCGAAGATGAGGGAGGCGGTCCGGGCGTGAACGTCTTTGCCTTCATTGAATGCGGCGATGAGGTTCCTGTCCCCCGAAAGGTGGGCCAGGACCACCAGCTCTATCTGGCTGTAGTCTGCGGAAATAAGCGCCTGGCCGGTTTCCGCGATAAAGGCCTCCCTGATACGCCGGCCTTCCTCGTCCCGGATGGGGATATTCTGGAGGTTCGGCTCCCGGCTTGAAAGGCGTCCCGTGGCGGTGCCGGTCTGAACAAAGTTGGTGTGGAGCCTGCCCTTTCTGTCCGCCTGGCTTGCCAGGGTGTCCACGTAGGTTGATTTGAGTTTTGCCAGAGTTCTGTGGCGCAGTATCTGCGCCGGCACCGGATCTTCATGGGCCAGCGCCTCCAACACCGCCACATCGGTGGAAAAACCGGTTTTGTTTTTCTTCACCGGCTTGAGCTTCCGTTCCACAAAGAGCACTTCCTGAAGCTGCTTGGTGGAAGCAAGGTTGAATTCGCGCCCCACCAGGTCGTAGGTTTTCTGTTCTATCTCATCCAGCTCCCTGTTTAATTCCACTCCGTAATTCCTGAGCGCCCCAGGTTCGATCTTGATTCCAACCCCTTCCATTTCCGCCAGGATCGGGAGCAGGGGCATTTCCAGGTTCCGGAAGAGCCCTCCGGCTTCGGCTTTTTCAAGCCGGCCCTCCAGGTGCAGCTTCATCCTCAGGGTGAGATCCGCATCCTCGGCGGAATACCTGGTCGCGGTCTCCAGGTCCACCTGATCGAAAGTAGCGCCCTTGGGAACAATATCGTTGTAGGCAACGGTGCTGTGGTTAAAATGAAAGGCCGCCAGGGAATCCAGGGCGTAGCTATTCCGTTCAGGGTCATCAAGCCAGGCGGCCACCATGGTGTCCCAGATTCCGCACTTCCACCTTTCAATCCCCCAGCCCCGGGATACCTTGTAATCGTACTTGGCATTGTGGGCGATGACGGTCATCTCCGGGTCCATAAGCAGGGATGTAAGCAATTCCCGTACTTTTGCGCCGTCCAGGAAAGGCGCCTTTTCATCATGGGGAGCATTACGGTCACTTGAAACCGCGTCACTGTCCGCCCTCTTAAGGGCGGCGTGGGGGGCAACAGGCGCGTATACCGCTTCCCGGGGTTTTACCGCCAGGGATATACCGATAGGCCGGGCGTTCCACGCGTCAAGGGAATCGGTCTCGAAGTCCAGGGCCAGAAAGCCCTGGCTGCGGCCTTCCGCAAGTATGGCCTTAAACTCCCCAAGGTCCGTCACCGTCCGGTACGTCCCCGGCCCGAGAAGCGCGGGATCCGCGGAAGCTGCTTTAGGAGGTTCCCCCGCCGGAGGCTCCTGTACCTGCCCGTCCGCCGCCCCGGCCGCATCTTCGGCCTTCACGCCCTTTTCGGCGCCGGCCGGGACCGCGGCCTTTGGATCGAGCTGCTTCGCGCTCTGACGTATTCCCTCCCGGAGCAGCACCCTTGCCCCCGCGCTCCGGTCCAGTCTCGCAATAGAAAGCTCGTCAATGCTTTTAACAGTCAGGGGAACCTTGTCTTCCAGGATAATCAGCTCCCGGGAAAAATAAGCGCTCTCCTTGCCGGCGGCAAGTTTTTTTCCAACAGATCCCTCAATTCCCGCTAAATTATCGTAGATCCCGGCCAAAGAGCCGTAACGGGTCATGAGTTTTACCGCGGTCTTGTCCCCAATTCCCTTTACCCCGGGGACATTGTCGGCGCTGTCCCCCGTAAGGGAGAGGAGGTCCAGCACTTTTTCAGGCCCTACCCCCCACTCGGCCTTTACCTCGGCGCTTCCCACGAGTTCAAAAGGCAAGCCCCGTATATTCTGGCCCTCCCCTTTCGTGTTCTTCTGGGGCCGGAGTTCCCAGACGCCGGAATCTACGAGTTGGAGCAGATCCTTGTCCGAGGAAAGGATGTAACAGGGGCGGCCTTCGGCGCGGCACATCCGTACCAGGGTGGCGATAATATCGTCCGCCTCATAGCCTTCAGCCTGCAAGACCGGGACCCCCAGGGCCTTGAGCATCTCTTCCACCAGGGGAACCTGGGCATGGAGGTCATCAGGCGCCTTCTGCCGGGTGGCCTTGTACTGGCTGTACTTCTTGTGCCGGAAGGTGGGGGTCCTGGAATCGAATACCGCGGCCAATACCTCCGGCTTCTGAGGCATACCCAGGGGTTTACCGTCATCCCCTGCGGCGGGAGCCCCCTCGTCAATCAAAGTCACCAGAGTCCGGGCAAAACCGAAGAGGGCGGACACGTTTTGCCCCCTGGGGTTCGTCAAAGGACGGGTCAAAAAGGCGAAATAGAAACGGTAGATTAACCCGTAGGAGTCGATGAGGTAGAGGGGAAGTTTTTTCTGGCTCATAGGAAAAAGTATAGCAGAAAAATCGAAAAACACCGAGCCTGGAACAGTTTTTTTGGGAAATTTCTTTAAAGGGATAAACATTCTGTGAAAATTTCTGCCTCCCTATTGACCAAATTCCCTATCCTTGCTATGTTTACGGAACATCCTAATAGTATGGGGAAATGCCCTTGTAGCTCAGTCGGTAGAGCATATCCGTGGTAAGGATAAGGTCATCAGTTCGATTCTGATCGAGGGCTGACGGAGGATAAAGAAACATTCAGAACGGAATTTTTCTTTATAAACCAGGGCTTTTTTAAGGAAAGGTTGGCAAGGGGGAAACATGGCAAGTAAGAAAACGGCGGTGGAACTCATCGCCCTGCAATGCACCGAGTGCAAACGGAAGAACTATACGACGAAGAAAAACCGGCGGAACATGCAGGAGAAACTGGAGCTCAAGAAATACTGTCCGTTTGATCGCAAGCATACCCTGCATAAGGAAACAAAGGTTAAGTAAGGCCGTTTCAAAATGTCAGATTTTGGAGCAGCCCCACCTGAACCGGCGAACAACCGGCTCAGATTTCTTAGGAGCCTGCCGGATTTGTGGATTTTTGCACCAAAACTAACGCAAAAATCCCCGATTTATGGGCTCCTTTCGGAGTTTGCAAAGTAAAAAACGTGCTAAACGCACGTTTTTGGGGTTGGAAGGGCTAAAGCCCGGTAAACTCCTAGGCGTATAGCTCAGTTGGTAGAGCGGCGGTCTCCAAAACCGCAGGTCGTGGGTTCGAAGCCTACTGCGCCTGAAGACAGTAAAGGGGACATAAGAGGATGAAAGTTCCGGACCGCCTTTATTGTTGTAAAAAGCCGTAAGTAGGCTTCGAAGGGCGTGAGGGTGGAGCCCCCGGGAACTGACCAATAAAAAGAGGAAGACATGGGCAAGATAGTTCAATTCATTAAAGAGTCCTACGCCGAGCTCCGCAAGGTAATTTGGCCCGGAAAGGACGATGTTATAAGTTCGGTTAAGGTTGTTATCATTTCCACGGTCATCATTGCTGCAATTTTAGGTTTAGTGGACGTCCTCCTGCTCCTTGGGGTGCAGGCAATATTCCAATAAAAAAGGAAAACCATGGCTACGGGTTGGTACGTTCTCCATACCTATTCAGGATATGAGAATAAAATAGAAAAAACTATCCGCATGATGGCCGATAACGGGGATCTGGACAAGGAAGTAGTCCGGGATATCAAGGTTCCCCAGGAAGAGGTCGTGGAAGTCAAGGATGGTAAAAAAAAGACGCAAACCCGAAAGTTCCTCCCGGGCTATATCCTGGTTGAGATGGATCTTCCGGATCTGGACTGGAAGACCACTTGTTCCCGGATCAAGAAGATCCAGGGCGTTACCGGTTTTGTCGGTACCCCGGCGGATCGGAGACCCCAGCCCCTGACCGGAGACGAAGCCCGGGGTATACTCCAGAAATCCGGGGAAATGAAGGGTGAGCGGCCGTCCCGCGCCCGTCAGTCCTTTGTATCCGGAGAACAGGTCAAGATTATTGACGGGCCTTTCGAGTCCTTTACCGGCACTATCGAAGAAGTGAACCAGGAAAAGAACAAACTCAAGGTGATGGTCGGCATTTTCGGCCGGAATACACCGGTAGAAGTGGACCTCTTACAGGTTGAGAAATTATAAATAAGTGGGAGAGGATCCCTGGGAGTTTGCAAGGTAGAATTTTGCGATAAATTGCAAAATTCTCTATGTGGAAGGGCTAAAGCCCGACAAACTCCTGGGTTCTCGTTATACCGATTGCCCCGGTAATACCACGAAGGAGAATAGGCATGGCAAAGAAAAAGGTTACCGCCCTGATCAAGCTCCAATGCCCGGCGGGTAAGGCCACTCCGGCCCCGCCCGTAGGCCCCGCATTGGGCCCCCATGGGGTGAGCGCGCCTCAATTCGTCCAGCAGTTTAATGAGCGGACGAAATCTATGGAACCGGGACTCATCATACCGGTGGTCATCACCGTATATCAGGATAAGTCCTTCACCTTCATCCTCAAGACTCCCCCTGCGGCGGTGTTGATTAAGAAAGCCATTGGTATTGAAAAGGGCTCCGGTGAGTCCCACAAAACCAAAGTAGGGAAGATCTCCAAGGCCAAGCTTGAGGAGATTGCAAAATTGAAGATGGCCGATCTTTCGGCCATAGATGTTGAGGGGGCAATGAAGATCATTGCCGGGACCGCCCGGTCCATGGGTGTCGAGGTGGAAAAATGAAACACGGAAAAAAATACCTCGAAAGCGTAAAAAAGTACGATAGGGCTGCTTCCCTCGAAGCTAAAGCCGCAATGGAGCTGGTTAAATCCCTGGCGGCTGCCAAGTTTGACGAGACGGTGGATGTCTCGGTTAAGATGAACCTCAAGAAAAGCCAATCCGTAAGGGATACGGTGGTACTTCCCCATCAGTTCAAGGGGGAGAAAAAGATATTGGTGTTCTGTAAGCCAGAGAAGGAAAAGGAAGCCCAGGAAGCGGGCGCCGCGTACGTGGGCGCCGAGGATCTCATCGAAAAGGTAAAGGGCGGCTGGCTTGATTTTGATGTAGCCGTAGCCACTCCGGATATGATGAAAGATGTAGGTAAGCTCGGTATGGTCCTGGGCCGGAAGGGCCTTATGCCTAACCCCAAGACCGGAACCGTTACCTTCGATCTTAAAGGCGCCTTGGCGGAACTCAGGAAAGGCCGGGTGGAATTCCGGGCGGACAAGACCGGGGTTGTGCACCTGGCCGTAGGCAAGGTCTCCATGGACGCGGACAAGCTCGCCGAGAACCTTAAGGCGGTGGTTGTCGAGATCAGGCGGAAGCGGCCTGCCGATGCCAAGGGTGATTTTATTCAGACCGTTTCGGTTTCTTCCACCATGGGCCCCGGCGTATGGGTTGCCTTAAAGGACGAGTAAGGAGTATAAGAATGGCCATTGTTGCTAAGAAAATACAGGACGCCAAAACGGCTGCCATTAACGAAACCAAGGGGATCTTCAGTCAGGCGGAGGACTTTATCTTTGCCGATTACCGGGGATTGACGGTAGAGCAGATCACCCGCCTCAGGAGAGAGCTTCGGGCTAAGGACGCTACCTTAAAGGTAGTGAAGAACAACTTCGCCCGGCTCGCCTTTGAACAGCTTGAAGTTCCTGCCGGTGTGGCGGATTACCTTACCGGCCCTACGGCGATCGCTATTTCTCCCAAGGATGCCAATGAGGTGGCTAAGATCCTCTTTGCCTTCTCAAGGGAAGCCCCGGCGCTCCACGTTAAAGGCGGCCTCTTGGGCAGTAGTATCTACGATTCCACCCAGGTAGAGGCTTTTTCAAAACTCCCCGGCAGGCTGGAGCTTATCTCCATGCTTATGTCGGTGATGAACGGTCCTGCCCGCAACCTGGCTGCCGCCTTAAACGACATCCCTTCACGGCTTGTACGTACGGTAAAGGCCATTGCGGATAAGAAGGCCGAAGGCGGCGCGGCTTAACATCAGGAATAAAGGCCCTTCAGGCTTCACCGGGCTAGATCCCCGGGAACTGCTATCCTGTCGGGCTGCATAGGGGATGGTCCGGTTTTGCCGGGCTTTTCCCAAGGGTCTCGTATGAGACGCTAATCAATATATTTGGAGAAGATAATATGGCAGTCACAAAAGAAGAGATTTTAGAAGCGATTGCTTCCATGACGGTTCTGGAAGTTTCCGAGCTGGTAAAAGCAATGGAAGAGAAATTCGGCGTTTCCGCCGCCGCTCCCGTAGCGGTCGCCGCTGTTGGCGCCGCCGCCGGGGCTCCTGCCGCTGCTGTGGAGGAACAGACGGAATTCACGGTTATTCTTAAGGCGTTTGAAGATACCAAGAAAATCTCGGTTATCAAGGAAGTCCGGGCGGTTACCGGTTTGGGTCTCAAGGAAGCAAAAGACCTGGTGGAGGGCGCTCCCAAGCCCCTCAAGGAAAATGTTTCCAAGGAAGAAGCCGCGAAGGTCAAGGATCAGATCACTGCTGCCGGCGGTACGGTTGAGATTCAGTAAACAATTCAGGCTTGCACGAACGTGTGATGCAAGACAGTTTTAATTCTCTTTGTAAAAAGGATATGCTGA
>JAITNM010000304.1 GCA_031290475.1 Treponema sp.
CGCGAATGGCGTCCCGCATGTTGATTGCCGCTTTTCCCGCTTCTTCCGCCGCAAACGCGTTGTCCGCCTCATCCGGAAACGCGCCCTTTTTTTCCAAGGCCGCTGTCCATGCCTTAAGAATTGACCGGGAAGCGTTGACCACCCCGCCGTTCCCCTCCCGGAGGAGCAGCGCCGCGTCATCCGCCGCGCCCCCCTGGGCGCCGTAGCCGGGGATGAGGAAGAAGAGTTCGGGCCACTTGGCGCGGATGGCGGCGGCCTCTTTCTTTTCGGCAGGGGATTTTGCCTCGGCCCCCACCACCGCCCCAAAGGCGAGGTAGCGGTGAACGCCCCTGGCGCCCGCCGCCAGGGAGGCGATCTTATCCCCCACCGCATGGTAGAGTTTGTAATCCCGGCGTCCTGTTTCACCTTG
This sequence comes from Treponema sp., assembly GCA_031290475.1. Taxonomy (GTDB): domain Bacteria; phylum Spirochaetota; class Spirochaetia; order Treponematales; family Breznakiellaceae; genus JAITNM01. The sequence goes on from JAITNM010000304.1 coordinate 410, forward strand.
ATCTATGGAGAGATCTTCAAAGTCCTTCATGCCCTTGTTGCTGGTTCTGAGGAGTACGAAGGCCCCCTTGCCCCTGGAATCGGCGTAGGAGAACCAGGGCTCAATGGAGTCCATGCCCATGTAAGGGGAGAGGGTGACGAAGTCCGCTTCAAATTCCCCTTCAAAGTGAGCCCTGGCGTAACGCAGGGCGGTGTCGGCTATGTCCCCCCGCTTGATGTCCGCGATAACCAGGGCGCCTTGGGAACGGATGTAGCGCAACGTTTCCGCGTAGGTTTTAAGACCCCCAAGGCCGAGTTCCTCATAATAGGCGATCTGAACTTTATAGCAGGCGGCAACATCAATGGTGGCGTCGATCAGCGCCTTATTAAACGACAGTATTGCTTCCGCGTCTGAAGGGGCTTTTTGCCGCTCCCTTGGGGGCACATAATCCGCTGCGGTATCAAGGCCGGCGCAGACGTGGCCTTTGGCGGCAACCGCTTCGAAAAGCCTGTCCATGTTATACATACCGGTATTCCTATTTCAGCGCCGGGGCTTCATACACAATGCGTCCCCGGTGGATGGTCATTAAAATCCTGCCCCGCACGTCCCTCCCGGTAAAGGGGGAATTTTTCCCCCTGGTTTTCATATTTGCCGGGTCTACCTGCCAGAAAGAATCGGTGTCGGTGATGAAGAAGTCCGCCCGGTAACCCGGCGCGATCCGGCCCCGGTCGCCCAGGCCCAGAATGCGGGAGGGGGAGGCGCTGAGGAGGGACGAAAGCCGGGAAAGGCTCAAGCCTTCCTCGCTGACAAGTTCGGTAAGGCAGATTGAAAAGGCGGTCTCCAGGCCCGAAAAACCCGGAGCGCCCTTCTTTTTATCGCTGTTGGAATGGGGGGCGTGGTCCGTGGCAATGGCGTCGATGGTTCCGTCCAGGAGGGCCCCCAGCAGGGCCTGGCGGTCCGCTTCGGGCCTTAGGGGCGGGTTCACCTTACCCCAGGTTTCCTCCCCAAGCATACGGGCGGTTTCATCGGTGAGAACCAGGTGGTGGGGAGACGCCTCGCAGGTTAAGGTGAACCCCGATTCGGCATTCCCCGCCTCAGCCTTGGCCCCGCGTATTAACGCCACCGCTTCCTTGGTGGAAACATGGGCAATGTGCACATGGCAGCCCGCCTTTTTACCCAGCTCTATCACCCGCGCCGTAGCTTTGGTTTCCCCCCCTTCGTCGCAGTGACAGGAAACCGGGAGCCCAAGCCGCTTCGCTTCCTGGAAGGCCCTGAGGAGCAGGGCATCGTCGCTGATGTCCTTGCCGTCCTCGGAAAGAATGAGGGGCGGGCGCCGCGGCCTCTGTCCGGGCCACGCGGCCTTCTGCCCCGAATCGGCGGGTTGAAGCCTGGTAATTCCCGAGAGCTCCTTGCCCGCCATCCCTGTAGTCAGGGCCATGGCAGGGTAGAGATCGATGAGCCCCAAGGCGTCGGAACGGAGTTTCAGGGCCGCCGCGGCTTCCGGGGCGTCGATGACCGGATCCGTGTTGGCCATGCACACCACCGTACCGTAACCGCCCGCAACGGCGGCCAAAGCGGCGGATTCCAGGTTTTCTTTTTCCGGAAAACCGGGGTCCCGGAAATGGGCGTGAATGTCCGTCAGCGCGGGGAGGAGGGAGAGGCCCCATTTGTCGGCCCCTTCGCCCCCGTCAATGATGATCCTGGCGGAATCCAGGAAACCATCCAATTCCTTGTTGGATAGACCGCTGTCGGAAAAGTCCGCGCTTCCGGGGAACACTTCCCGGATGATCCCGTCTTCCACAATAACGCTTCCCAGCATGTTTACGTTTTCATCGACGATGCGGAAATTTTTTAAAATAATAGTGCGTTTCATATCAAGCTCCTGTATTAAACGACGAAGTCTCCGGAAGAACGGACTTCGTCGCAGTATTCGCAACGGTAGGTTCTCAGTTCCGGATTGTCCAGATGGAAAACATGGGGGATGTAATGTTCGGTAGAGGTAATGCACCGGGGGTTTTTGCAGTGCAGCACATTTTCTACCCGTTCCGGAAGCTGGAGTTTTATTTTTTCCGTGATTTCTCCGTTTTCGATAATATTCACCGTTATATGGGGATCTATGACCCCCAGTATATCAAAGTTGATTCTGATAGTGTTATCGATCTTGATAAGGTCTTTTTTGCCCATTCGTTTTGAAGTAGCGTTCAACACAAAAGCTACCGTATAGGAAGCCCTGTCCAGCCCGAGCCAGTTAAAGATCTTCACCCCCTGGCCCGCCTTGATATGATCGATAACGATTCCGTTTTTTATCTGATTTATATTTAACATTTCACACCACTCCCAGTATTGAAGCCAAGAGGGCCATCCTCACATACATGCCGTACTTGGCCTGCTTAAAGTAACTTGCCCGGCTGTCCTCGTCAACCTCCACGGCAATTTCATTTACCCTGGGCAGGGGGTGGAGGACTATCATGTCCTGCCCGGCGAGTTTCATTTTTTCCCCGTCCAGGATATAGCTGTCCTTGAGCCGTATATAGTCTTCCTCGTTGAAGAACCGTTCCCGCTGCACCCTGGTCATGTAGAGCACGTCCAGGTTCCCAATCACTTTTTCCAGGCTGTCGGTTTCGCAGTAGGGAACCCCCGCCTTTTTGAGTATCCCTTCGGTAATGTAGGAGGGGACGTTGAGTTCCGGGGGGGAAATGAAGATGAGCGTTATCCCCGGATATTGGGACAGCGCCTTTGCCAGGGAATGTACGGTACGGCCGAATTTCAGATCGCCGCAGAACCCTACGGTAAGGTTTGCTATTGAATGTCTGAGCCGCTTTATGGTGAGAAGATCCGTCAGGGTCTGGGTGGGGTGGTGGTGGCCCCCGTCCCCGGCGTTGATCACCGGCGATGTGGAATACCGGGAGGCGAGCAGGGCCGCCCCTTCCTTGGGGTTCCGCATGACGATCACATCGGCGTAGGAAGCGGCCATCCTGATCGTGTCCGCCAGGCTTTCCCCCTTTACCGCCGAGCTTGAACCGGGTTCGGCGAACCCCAGAAAGTTCCCCCCCAAACGCATCATGGCGGCCTCAAAACTGAGGCGGGTCCGGGTGCTCGGTTCAAAGAACAGGGTTGCCAGGAGTTTACCCCGGCAGCTTTCCCGGAGGTAGGATTCTTCCGCCTCGATTTTTTCCGCCAGGCTGAAAAGCGTTTCCATTTCGGGAATGGTGAAATCTCCCGGTTCCACCAAATGACGGCCTTTTAACACGCGTCTTCTCCTTAAAAAAAAACCGCCCTGCAAGGCGGCTTGGATTTAGAAATTACTTTCCGGGTTTGGAACCGATCAGGGTAAAGGACAACCCGCACTGATACCGCTCCCCGCTTTCGGGGTTTGTGGTCTTCTCCGAGCCGTAATACCCCACAGACCCGGTGGAAAAATCCTTTGCCTGGGCGTAAATCGTGGACCAGACCTTACCGTTGTTATCTTTAATAACAATTTCAAGGAATTTTGGGGCATTGGGATCTCGTTTTGCCGGTTCCATAGGCGGCCTCCTAAACAGGTGGTAAACTGAAGAGTTCCCCAAAACTTGAGCCTTGGGACAGCCTCAACTAACTATAAATGATTTTCTTCTATATGGTGATAATTGTCAAGGTTACGGCAGGGTCTCTCAGCAATTCCAAATTCAAACGAAGACATTCAAATTTTGCCTTAAAAACGTTCCTTGGGGTCCTGCCGGCCGGTAAAAGTTGCCTAAATTATTCGTTCCTTTAAATACAGCAAATTCCCGCCCGTGGACCCGCCGGGCGTCTGCTATCAGGAATCCCGGGGAGTGAAAGAAAAAAAAGCTGAAAATAGTACAAAATATAAAAATATTGACCAAAAAACTTGAAAATGAACCCGGGATAGCCTAAAATTGTAGGAAAAGGACAGGGACAAAGTATCGATTTTTGTTCCTGTTCCGGAATTTTTTAAGCGGATGTATGTGCTGTATTTAAAGGAACGAATAATTTAGGCAACTTTTACCGGCCGGCAGGACCCCAAGGAACGTTTTTAAGGCAAAATTTGAATGTCATCGTTTGAATTTGGAATTGCTGAGAGACCCTGCCGTAACCTTGACAATTATCACCATATAGAAGAAAATCATTTATAGTTAGTTGAGGCT
>JAITNM010000030.1 GCA_031290475.1 Treponema sp.
ATTTTAGAAGAGACATGGTAGATGGCTCCGTCCTGTAATATTCTGAGAGATCTCATACTATATATATGGTGTTGGGTATCGGTTTTGCTTTAATCAACCGGAAAAAATATTACGAAAAACACCGGTGTTTATATCCGTGTCTGACACCGCCACGGTGTCAGACACGGAACGATGCCGGACACGCCGCAGTGTCAGACACTAACATTGATGTCAGACACCGCAAGCCCGGTGTGTCTGACACCAATGTTATGGGTCAAGTTTAGCGCAGAGCAGCGTGGTATGGTTGTTCTCATAAGGTAATTGCACTCAGGGGTTTAATACCTTAACCGCCCCAGAGGGGCGGGGTATTAAACCCCTTCGGCACGAATAAAAAGTCTGTGCTGTCAGTGTGGTCTGTGGTTTTTTTTCTTAGTATGCGCTGGCCCTGACGGTCATGTTTTGCATTTCAACCGCATAGTGCTCTATGGTTTGGGAAGTTTTCGGCAATTAAGCTCCTTCCATTAGGCTCCTTCCATGCCTAAATAGGCGGGCATTTCTTCTTCCTCATCATCTTGCAGAAGGCACCATTCCCCATTACCCCTCAGGTATTCTCCGGCAACGTACAGATGTACCCGCGCTGAATCCATCCGTTCCACGAGGTCCATATATTCCTGATAATGAAGCGCGGGGTATCTGGACTTTCGCATGACATTCAGTTCTTTCTGAATCTCCCTAAGCCGCGCCATTAACCGCATTCTGAGAACCGCGATATCCTCAGTAAATCCGTCTACGAAACTCTCGTCAAAAGCCATAATAACCTCACTTACTTGTACTAACGAATTTATCCCTTTTTTCTCAAAAATCTATAAATTTTGTAATTTTTTTCGATTTTTGATACTTTTTTTGGGAAAAGGGGGTTCTTCCATACTCCTTGGCGCGACTACTTACATTTTTCGCAAAAATCCCTTAAACTTTTTTTTTTAATACCGATAAAAAAAGGTACGACCATACTTGGAGGTGCATTTTGGCATATACGAACGCGTTATCCGCATACCGGGAAACAAGGATAAAAACCGCCAGCCAGGGGCAGCTTATCATCATGCTCTACGATGAGGCGATAAAACAGCTTGATCATAGTCTGGATATTATGAGCAAGAACAGGTCAGGCAGGCAAAATCCCGGTTCAATTGAGGCGGTAGGCAAGGGAATCCTGAAAACCCAGGAAATTATTACCGAACTGATGGTCTCCCTCGACTTTGATCAGGGGGGAGAAATCGCCAAAAACCTCTTTTCCCTCTATAGTTGGTTTAATCAGCAGCTTTTGGAAGCTAATATCTCCCACGATGTCCGCCGGGTTCTTATCGTGAGGAATCAGATCAACGACCTTAGGGGCGCCTGGACCGAAACCGTGGCCAAAAACACGGTCGATATGCGCGGCAGGGCTGAGGCCGGCATTAATATCGCGGGATAAATCGAGGTTATCATGGCAAAAGCAGCGGTTATTGCGCTTACCAATGAGGAAGTTTCCCGCCGGGTGGGCATACTCAGGCGGTTTCGGGAACTCCTAAAGTCTCAGCGGGACCGGTTCGAGCAGTACCTCGAAGTGCTTGATAAGCAGAAGGACGAGATCGAAGAGGGGAGCGCCGAATCTTTGGCGGCCCACGTAGAGCTTGAGGAAAAGATCGTCTCCGATATTTTTTCCATCCAAAAGGTAATCGATCCCCTGGAAGACATGTACCGCGCCGCCTATCCGGCTCCTAAAAAAGGCCGAAAGAGCCGGGGCAAAAAGGCCGCCGAAGAAGCCGCCGGGATTCCGGACCTCAAGACGGCCCTGGATGAACTCAGGACCGAGGCGGTGGTCCGGGCGGAGCGGAACAAAGAGCTGCTTTCCCGGCGCATGACTACAATCCGCTCGGAAATCAAGACTATCCGGAAAAGTCCCTATTCCAGGAAAAGCCGTTCCCTCTACGGCGAGGTTCCCGCGCCGGCGCTCATTGATATCGAGGGGTAAGGGCTCGCGGTGATAACTGACTCCCTTACGTTAGCGCCGGCCGTTTAAGAGCTGCAATGACTTTAATATGGCTTGTTCGTCTACAAGTTTTCCGGTGATATACTTATGGATAACGCTTGAAATAAGTGTTTGATAGGGGAGTCCTTCTGCGGCTGATCTTTGTTTGACTTTTTCCATATCATAAGCGGAAATACGGATATTGATATTCTTGGTTTTGTTTGCCGAGGCAATAATGTTTTCTACCTCGGCTTTCTCCGCATCCGTTACCGGTATAAATTCTTCCGCCGTATCCTCAAGGGATTGTTCAAATTTATTAAGCTTTATTTTCATCGTTCTTTCCTCCGTATATTTTGTGGAACTTTCTGCTTGGAAACACCGTTTTTAAAATGATATTTTTATTCGCATCAATGACAAAGGGCACAACATGGGTATAATCCCGGTATGAAATAACAAATATCTTTTGTCCTTCCCTTGAGGGATTTTTCAAAATTGCGTAATACTTGTTGTTTAAAATAAGGCCGGCAATCTCATCTAATGAGATACCCCGCTCAACAATGAGTTTCCTGTTCTTTTCATCATCCCAAAGTATTTGCACACAATAAATATACTACATTGTATATTAATTGTCAATATCAGTAAGGATGATAACAGTGACGCCCCGGCGCTCATTGATATCGAGGGGTAACTCGGCTATAGTGGAGGAATGAAACTTCCCCCCCTCTACCTTATCGATTCTTACGGCCTAATCTACCGTTCCTATTTCGCGTTTCTTACCCACCCTTTGCGTAATTCCAGGGATCAAAATGTTTCCGTCCTTTTCGGCTTTGCCCGCACCCTGATAAGCCTTATCGACGGGGGCGCCCCGGCGGCGGGCAGCGACGGCAAAGTTCTAACGGCCCCCCAGCGGCCGCTCCGTTTGGCGGCGGTCTTCGATTCACGGACGCCCAC
>JAITNM010000049.1 GCA_031290475.1 Treponema sp.
GGGGAGCGGGAGGCCAACGACGGAACGGTGTCTATCCGGTTCCGGGACGGACGGCAGCTTGGCGCCTCCGGTTCCGGGGCCATGAAAGTGGCGGAATTTGCCGATTACGCGGTACAGAAGGTCACGAGCCAGGATCTGGAATTATAGCTCCTAGGAGTTTGTCGGGCTTTAGCCCATTCAACCCCAAAAACGTGCGTTTAGCACGTTTTTTACCTTGCAAACTCCGTATGGAGCCCGTAAATCGGAGATTTTTGCGTCAGTTTTGGTGCAAAAATCCACAAGTCCGACAGGCTCCTAGGCGCCCAGTAGTTCATTGAGGGCTTGCAGGGCCTCTTTGAATTCGCTTATCAAAACCGCGTTGGAAACCACAGAAAGGGTTTCCGCGGTCTTTACGTCAAAGGGTATCTTTTCAAGCTCCTCAAGAATGTGGTCAATGGAACCGATGTTCTCGTGTTCCAGGGCGGTTTTAAGGTCTTTCAGGCGGGGTAAAAAGCGGTTAAGGTTTTCATTCCCGCCGCCGGCCGTTTCCTCCAAGGTCTTTGTTGGAATGCGCTTTGCCACGTTAACAAGCCTTTCCAGGCGCTCCCTAAAGGGCTTAAGCAATTTCGCAATGGCTTCCAGGTCCCCCGCCTTTCCCGCGGTTTCAAGCTCCAATGCCTTTTTGGAAATATCCAAAGCCCCAATGGTGGCAGCGGCGCTCTTCATTGCGTGGGCCTGGGTAGCAAAAAAGAGGAGATCCTCTTTGCCGGGGAGCTTTTCAAAAACACCCAGCCGTTCTTCGATATCGGTATAAAAAATACTGAGCACCTTAAAGTACCCTTCCCTGTCGCCTCCGGTAAGATCAATACCCTGCTCCACGTCCACCCCGCAGGCGGAAAGTTCCTCCATAAGAGCGTCCGGGGAAGACAGGTTTGCGTTTTTGGGCTCCTGGTTTTTAAACTCCGGTTTTTGCTGGTCCATTCTTGCAACTTCTCCAATATTTTTAGTCTTTTTGGTATCCGACCTTATCTGTTTTTCTTCCGGAAGCCATTTAATCAACGCATCTTCAAGCTCTTTGCCTTCAATCGGCTTGGAGATAAAATCGTTAAATTTCTTTGACAGAAACATTTCTTTCATGCCCGATACGGCATTGGCGGTTAATGCAATAATCGGAATCTGCCTGCGCGAATTTGTCTTCCCCTGCTGTTTTTCTTCCCATGCGCGGATAGCGGCGGTAGTTTCAATACCGTCCATCTCGGGCATCATGTGATCCATGAAAATAATATCGTAATGGTTGTCCCGCACTAATTCAAGCGCCTTTCTGCCGGTAGTACAGGTTTCAACAGTTATTCTATATAACGCAAGAAGTCCGCGGGCTACAAACAGATTCGTTGTGATATCATCAACTACAAGGACTTTCGCATCCGGGGCCATGAACCGGGAACTCATTTCCCGGTGAATTTTGACTTCCCGTATGCCGTTAAGGACATTGGCAATAGGAGCCGTATAGGCCGGGATTGTCATTTCGGAGATGTTTTCGAAAGCAGCGGTTTCTCTCGGCTTGCCAAGGAGCACCATTACGGTGTTAAACTCTTTCTCTTTGATAAATTTAGGAATCCATTTCCCCGCATCGGGGGAGACAAAAACAAAAGACCAGTTTCCCGCGGCAAGTTCTTCTTTTAGTCTGTCGCTTTTGGCTACGCTCACGGGCACGCCAAGATTTCTAAGGGAGTATACCAGCGACTCTTCATAGATGGAACGCCGTTCATAGACCAAAACCGGCTTTGATTCGGGCCCCTGTACCCGGGCTATGGGGACCTGATCCCGCACTCTCTGCGGCAGCTTGACCGTAAAAATACTGCCCTTGCCGTATTGGGACACCACTTCGATAGTCCCGCCCATAAGCCGGCAGAGGTTCCGGCTTATGGCAAGCCCAAGGCCGGTTCCCTCAATGCCCAGATTCCGGTGGCTGTCAATGCGGGTAAAATCGGTAAAGAGCTTATCTACATCTTCCGGCTTTATGCCAATGCCGGTATCGGTAATTTCAAAAAACAGCATCACTTCCAATGTGCCGTCCTGTTTTACCGGGCATACTTCGCTGTGGGCGGACAGCTTAATATAGCCCTCATTGGTGTACTTAACCGCGTTGCTTAAAAGGTTAAGCAGTATCTGGCGTATCCGCGCATGATCCCCTACGAGCAGATCGGGAATTGTACTGTCGATGTTGGCAATAAAGCGCAGCCGCTTATCGGCAATTCTTACCTGTATAAGATCAATGCACTCATTAATCAGGAAAGTAAAACGATAATCATCGAGATGTATTTCCATTTTTCCGGATTCAATCTTGGAAATATCTAAAATGTCATTGATAATAGCTAAAAGATTTACCCCCGCCTGTTTGATGCTCAGAATACTTTCGTAAATATCGGGAGCTATGTCCTTGCGCAGCAACAGTTCCGCAATCCCCATGATCGCGTTCAGGGGGGTGCGAATTTCATGGCTCGTATTGGCCAGAAAATTGCTCTTAGCTTCAGACGCGGCCTCTGCGGCGACTTTGAGCTCCAGAAGGTGGCGGTCCTGCTCCCTGCTTTTGGTGATATCATGAAAACTAATCGAATAACCGGCGTGCTTTTTCCGCCTGGAACTTCTCTTGTTATCCCTTTTTGTTTCAAACCACTGGCGGTCTACCTGAAAGCTCTGCAGCTTTCTCCCCCAAAGAATGGAGAATTCCCCGGCGGCAAAGGCGTCCGATTCCAGGATATCAAACAGATTAGGAGGATTAATCTCCCGGGATTTCGCCTTGATGTATTGTATAAAATCAGCAAACTTTGTTTTTCCGGCATCCAATTTGAAAGAAGGCAATTTGACAATAAAACTTTCGTTGTAATCCTGGATAATGCCGTCTTCACCCACCAGGACTATAGCATCCCGATAGGACTCAAAGATCCTGGTGAGCATTGATTTCTTAATATCGAAGAGATGGGATTTGTAGGAAGTAAAGAAAAAAGCAAATAAGATGACGCAGAACAGGACCGGCGTCAGGTTCAGCGAGGACTGACTGGGAGCACTAAAGGTATAAATAATATTTACAACCCAGGGGATCATAATGCTTAGACTTGCGAGGAGTACGATCTTGTTCTTTTTAGCCAAATGGAAGATAAATTTAAAGAGAAACACAAAACCTGCCAGAATTACAAAATAGGAAATCCCGGTATGAACCCAGAAAAGAGGCCCTTTCCCGAACTTTTGCCCCGCAGTTTCCAGAAAGTAGAGGCCGTGGAGGGGATTGGTAAACATGGCCAGAATATCTACCCCAGGGATGATTATGACGGCTAAACGGAGCAATTTTGCTTCAACGAGCTTTGAACCGGCAAAGAAGAGGCAAAACATGAGAAGACTATAGGGAAGGGAGCACACCAGGATCATCCGCAGCAAGTAAAAAATAGAATAGTACTGCTCTCCAATAATCAGAGACAGGCCGTTGAGTTCCACCCAGAGGCTTACGATAAGGCCCAAGATAAAGAAACTTCTCAAATGCCGGTTGCGCAAATCACTGAACCAGATAGTCGCCATGATGTATAGAGTGACAAT
>JAITNM010000085.1 GCA_031290475.1 Treponema sp.
TGGTTTTGGAATCGGACTATTTGCTGGAAGTAAAAGATGTTACCAAGGTATTTCCCGGAACCCGGGCTCTCAACAAGGTACAACTACAAGTAAAGCGGGGAGAGATCCATGCCCTTTGCGGGGAAAACGGCGCGGGAAAATCTACTTTGATGAATATTATCGGCGGAATTTTTCCGGCTACCGAAGGAACCCTTTTGTTTGAGGGAAATGAAATAGCGCCGAGAAATCCCCGGGAAGCGCAAAACATTGGCATTGGGTTTGTACACCAGGAATTAAGCCTCTGTCCCCATCTGACTGTCGCGGAAAATATCTTTATCGGCCGGCTGCCCCAAACTATGGATATGATCGATTTTAAGAGCCTCTGGTCCGATGCCGACGTTATTCTGGCCCAGTTCAGCGCCAACTTCAGTTCTAAAAGATCGGTCGGCAGTTTAACCGTAAGCGAGCAGCAACTTGTTGAAATTGGCAAATCCATTTCCCTGAACTGTAAACTGCTGATACTGGACGAACCTACCTCTTCTTTAACCGACAAGGAAACGACAAAGCTCTTTGAGGTTGTACGGGCCCTCCGCGCAAAGGGCATTTCCATTTTGTTTATTTCACACCGGATGGCGGAGATTTTTGAACTCTGCGACCGTGTTTCGGTTTTTAAAGACGGCGGCTATGTCAGTACCATGAATACCATCGACGTTACCACCGATGATGTGATCCGGGCCATGGTAGGCCGTGAATTGGGGCATCTCTATCCGCCCAAGTCGGATCTTATTGATGAAAAAACGGAAATACTCAAGGTCGAGAATCTTGGCGGAACTAAATTTACGGATATCAGTTTTACCCTGCATAAGGGCGAGATACTGGGCTTTGCCGGGCTGGTGGGCGCAGGACGCAGCGAAATAATGCGGGGCCTCTGCGGGATTGACCCCGTTGATGAGGGGAGTATTATTCTGAATGGAGAAGCGAAGGTCTTTAAGAATTACCGTTCCGCGGTCAACAGCGGCATTTGTTATCTTACCGAAGACCGGAAACATTCGGGTCTTTTTTCCGTTATGAGCATCAGGGACAATATGGTCAGCGCCAACCTTAAAGGGGTTTCCCGGGGAATTTGGTTTGACAACGAGCTGGGAAGACAATTGGTTACTACCTATGTGGAACGGCTTAATATCAAGATCCCCGGGATCGATTATTCCATCATGAACCTTTCCGGGGGGAATCAGCAGAAGTGTCTGGTAGGCAAGTGGCTTTCGGTAAAGCCCAAGGTGCTGATCATGGATGAACCCACCCGGGGTATTGACGTGGGCGCAAAGGCGGAAATCCACAACCTTCTCCGTAAGTTAGCCTCGGATGGGGTGGGGATTATTGTTGTATCCAGCGAGCTGCCGGAGGTTATCGGTTTGAGTGACAGGATCGCCGTAATTCATGAGGGAAGCCTTATGGGGTTCTTATCCGGAGACCGGGCAACAGAAGAAAACGTTATGATGCTGGCTTCGGGCAAAACGGCAGCTTAGGAGAGAAAGGAATGAAATCGGGGAAATTGGCCTGGCTTGTTAAAAAATTCTTCGCCCAACGGGAAGCAACGGTTTTAATCATCATCATTATCTCGATTATTATCGTAAGTATCATGCAGCCGAAATTCCTCAATGCCGCCAATCTGCGGAGCATTGCCCTGGCGGTTTCCACCGACGGACTGCTTTCCATAGGCTTGTGCCTGGCGCTGATCCTCGGCGGCATTGAACTTTCCGTTGGCGGGGTTGCCTCTATGTCCTGCGTCATTGCCGGTTATCTCTGTCTGGCGGGAATAAATATCTGGCTGGCCTGCCTTGTTTCCATCGGCGCGGGGCTCTTTGTAGGACTCTTTAACGGCTTTATGATCAGCAAGGTCGGGCTGCCGCCCTTTATCGTTACCCTAAGCATGATGAATCTTTCCCGGGGCGTCGCCTATATTCTTACCAAGGGCTCCCCCCTCTCTCTCTCGGGGCACCTGCCGGACACCTATCGTTTTCTTGCCATCGGTGATGTATTCGGCATTCCCATGCTGTTCATCATTTTCTGTATTGTAACGATTATTGCCCACATTTTTACGAAACGTTCCAGTATCTGCCGGAATATTTTCTTTGTGGGGTCCAACGAAAATGCCGCCAGGTTTTCCGGTATCAATGTGGATAAGGTAAAAATAGCAGTCTACGTTACGGTAGCCCTTCTCTCCACCCTGGCGGGAATTCTCAGCCTGGCCCGTTTTAATGTGGCAACCCCGGAATTAAGCAGGGGGGCGGAGACCACGGCGATCTCAGCGGCGGTAGTGGGAGGCACCTCTTTTACCGGCGGCGTCGGCAGTATTCTGGGCGCCTTTATGGGGATCGTCCTTCTTAAGGTGGTCAACTCCGCTTTGGTTATGCTTAATATTTCCGTATATTGGCAAAATTTTGTCCAGGGGGCCATCCTGGTGGTTGCGGTAACCATGGATTATCTCTCCCATCGGGAAAAAAGTATTTTGGTTTCCCTCCTGCAGTTTGCCGGTCTGGGCCGGCTGTTAAAGAAGGCCAAATAGTGGTGTTACTGCTTAGGCGTTTTGTATAAAAGCGTCTGGCTTACACAATATATATTTTTTGGAGGAATACTATGAAAAAAATGGTTTTAGTGCTCGTGGCTTTGCTGGCAGTCCTTTCTTTTGCGGCCTGCGGCGGAGGGTCATCACAGGGGGGCGGCGCCGCCGTCAACACCGGCAGCTCTTCTCCTCTGGTGGGAAGCGCTTCGGAGGAATACTACATGGTCAGCTTCCTTTCCGGTATTGATTACTGGAAGACCTGCTTCAATGGCATGGAAGACGCGGCAAAGCTTTACGGTGTTACCGCCCAGTACACCGGGCAGATTGACGCCGATGTCGCCGGGGAGGTTGCGGTTCTGGAACAGGTTATTGCAAAGCAGCCAAAGGGTATTACCATTACCTGTGTAAATTCCACTGCCCTGGCGGATACCATTAACTCCGCCATCAGGCAGGGGATTGCGGTAATTACCTTTGATTCCGATTCTCCCACTTCAAACCGGGCTTCCTATCTTTCCACCGGCAATGAAGCCGCCGGCGAAGCGGCTGCGGCATTCCTTGTGCAGCTTATCGGAAACCGGGGCAAGATCGCCATCCTCTACACCGTAGGGGCGGAAAACTCCGAATCCCGGGTAACCGGTTTTAAAAGCTGGTGTGCGGCGAACGCTCCCGGCATCAGTTTTGTGGATGTTAACGATGCGGGGGATACTACCGTCGCAACGGATAATATGTCGGCGGCCATTCAGGCGAACGGCGACCTTACCGCTCTTTTCTGCGTAGACGGCATAGCCGGTATGTCCGGCCCGGTGGCGGTTCAGGAAAGTGGAAAGTCCAATATCAAGGTTTTGGCCTTTGACGTTGACCCGACGGTACTGGACAAGATTAAGAGCGGCGATATTGCCGCCACGGTCGCCCAGGGGCAGTACAATATGGGTTACTGGTCCATGAATTTCCTGTATCATCTTGCCCACAAACTCCCCGGCGCCGATCTTCCCGGTTTTCTTGATACCGGCGTTACCATCGTTACCAGGGACACCGTTGATAATTACTATGTAAAATAAGTTACGTTAATGGGGGAAGGTCCATTGGACCCTCCCCCGGTTGTTTGAGAATTTACCGAAGGAAATCATATATGAAAGACTTTACGTATTTCGCACCCACCGAAATTGTGTTTGGCTGGGGACGCCTTAAAGAGATCGGCGCCATCGCGTTGCGGTTTGGCAAAAAGGCCCTGCTGGTTACCGGACATTCATCGCCTGCCAGGGTTCCTCTCTATGAACAGGTAAAAAAACTCCTCGCCGCCGCGGGTGTTGAGTCCGCCCATTTCGACGGGGTTATTCCCAATCCGACCACCGCTGTGGTCAGCGCGGGGGCGAAGCTGGCGAAAACTTTTGGGGCCAATCTGGTTATCGGCCTTGGGGGCGGGTCCTCCATGGATGCCGCAAAGGCCATCGCGGTTGAGGCGACCCATCCCGGGACGGCCTGGGATTATCTTCACTATACGGCGGGACCTACGGAAAAAACCCTGCCGATTATCGCGGTAGGCACCACGGCGGGAACCGGCAGCCAGACCACCCCCTGCGCGGTGATCACCAATACTGAAAAGAAAGACAAATCCGCCATTTGGCATAAAAATATTTTTCCCCGCGTTGCCATCGTCGATCCTGAATTGACCGTTTCCATGCCTAAAGATGTTACGGCCCAGACCGGCTTTGACGCCTTCTGCCATAACTTTGAAGCGTATCTTTCGGTTAACGCCAATCCGCTGACCGGCGCGCTGGCATTAAATGCCCTTAAGATCATCACCGCTTATTTACCGGCGGCCATAGCGGACGGCGAAGACCGGGAAGCCCGTTCCCAAATGGCCTGGGCCGATACCGCAGGCGGGCTGGTTATCGCCTCCGCCGGGGTAACCCTGCCTCACGGCCTGGGTATGCAGATAGGGGGGCATTGCCCCCAGGTAACCCACGGTCAAAGCCTTGCGGTATTTTACCCCGAGTTTACCCGGTATACGTATCAGGCTGCGGCGGAAAAATTTGCCGCCGTGGGCAGGATACTTAACCCGGCGCTGGTAAGCGAAAGCGATACTGTCGCGGCGGAAAAAAGCTGCGAAGTCATTGACGCTTTTTTGAAGAAGATAAATCTTCGGATCGATTTTAAATCCCTGGGAGTGACAAAAGACGATATCCGCGCTATCGCCGATTGCGGACAGGTATTGGGGGATTATAAAAACAACCCCCGCCTCGCCACGATTGATGAAATGTACGATATGCTGATCCGCTGTTATGAGCGAAACTGAAAATTTCAATTAAAAGGTGCATGTTTCGTAGGCCGTAGGCCGAGAAACTGCAAGGCTACCCATAGCCAAGGAGACCTGCTATGACCGAAACCGGTATACTGAACAGAGATATTGCGGCGGAGATGAGTAAATTGGGGCATACCGACAAGTTATTAATCGCCGATGCCGGTCTTGCCATCCCGAATACAACCAAAGTGATAGATATATCCCTGGATGTAAATGCGCCAACCGCGCTGGATACTTTAAAAGTAGTGCTTAAAAATTTCAGCGTAGAGAAAATTATTTTATCGAAGGCTACCGAAGAAGTAAGTCCTGCCCGGAAAAAAGATTTTTTGGATTGTTTCCCTCCCGGCACTCCCTGTGAAATTGTTCCCCATCCGGTATTACGGGATGATCTGACAAAGGAAGTAAAATTCGCCATTCGTACCGGGGATTTTACCGCCAATTCCAATATTATCCTGGTCAGCGCCGGCGGGCCCCGCTGGTATTGTGAAAAGGGCTGATGGGCCCCAGTGGAAGCGCTGCTCTATGTGCTTGTTTACCAGGTGCGGATGGGAAATTTGCTCAAGATGAGGATCTCCGGCCGGTACTCAAAGTGCATGGTGTCAAAGAACATCCATTTGCCCCCCCAGATAAAACCGTAGGCCTCAAAGGCCTTGACTGCCTTATCCGGCGGGTGGAGCCGCTTACTGTAGGGGACCGTCCACCATTGGGGGGTGTGTTCCGCGGTCCAGAGCCAGTAGGTCTGGGCGTTCCGGTAATTGGCGGGAAGCAGGTCCAGGGCGGCCCCGTACGCATGGTAGCTCCGGCTCTGGGTTTGGGCGATGGTCCGCCAGTTCCAGGCGCTGATGGAGCTGATATTGCCGATCCACTGCCGTAGTTCCCGGTCCGTTTCGGCTTCCCGGAGTATCCTCCCTTCCACCAGGGCGAGTTCTTCCAGAATAGCGTAATGAACCAGCACTGATTTGCCCAAAAACAGGGTAGTCTTGAGCCGGCTATAGGATTCGTCCCGGTCATGGGCCGCCCAGAGGGCATCGTAAAAGTGGAGGGATCGCTTAGGGGGATTTTCCCGGCGCCGGAGGGCGGCGGAAGCAAAACGTTCCGCCTCTTCCGGCCCCGGTTCCTTCCAGGGGGGGAGTTCCGGGAGGTAATTGTAGAAGGGCTGGGGGTCGTATTCCGCCGCCCGGCTCCGCAGCTCCTCCGGAAGAAGCCTTCCCTGGGAATAATAAAACCATTCCCCCCGAACCGTGACCGCCCAGTCCCCCCTCCGGTACACCGCTTCCCCGATCCATTCGGGATAGGCCGTTGACAGGGCCTTCATCACCTGTTCCCCCCGGTCCGCCTGGGCGGGTAAACCGCCGGCTTGGGCAAAAACAGCTCCGGGGCAAAGGAAAAGGACTATGAGAAATAAGGAGAGACCCGCACCGCCCCCCACTTGAGTTTTTATGTTCTCCAGACTACAGTATATAATAATGTTAGAAGTTAGACAGCCCATTATTCCGTTTTTTTTTATACTGGTTTGCTCGTTTTTCATAGAGCTTTTGGTTCAGCTTCCTGCTCAGGAGATTATTACCGCCGAACGGTACCTTGAAATGGTATCTGAACGGTATGCGGGAGTCAAGGATTACGAGGCAAAGATCGCGATTCGTTCCGGGGGCGCCAACATGTACGGGACCGTGAGCCACCTGGTCCCTTCTTTTTTACGCATTGATTTTACCACCCCCGCGGAACAGGTTATTGTGTTCGACGGGGAGCTTCTGACCGTGTACCTCCCCGAGTACCGGGCAATACTGAATCAAATGGTCTCCAACAGGCGGCCCGGGGCCGCGGGGGTTTCCCTGGCCAGCGCCCAGGGACTGACGCTGCTCAGGCGGAATTACGTTCCCTCTTTCCTGATCGGCCCCGAACCGGCGCCCCTGGAAAGTGATTCCAACGAAATGGTGGTAAAGATCCGGCTAACCAGGAGGACGATCGCGGAGGGGTTTCGGGAAATCATCCTGAGCGTTGATCCGGTGACCAATCTTATCCGGCGCATTGAAGGGCGGACCATTGCGGAAGGCCAGGTACGTTTCGATTTTTCCCAAATTCGGACAAACCAGGGCATTCCTGAGGGGCGTTTTTTATATGATTCGCCGGCATCGGCTAATTTGTACAATAACTTCCTGTTTCGGGATTCGGAATAGGCAGTCCCGGTATTATGGAGGAGAAGGGTGGAATCTTTAGGCGATAGATTAAAAGCCGCCCGTGAAAGCAAGGGCTATAACTACGATCAGATAAGCCGGGATACGATGATCGCCAGCCGCTATATTCAGGCGCTGGAAGAGGAAAAGTTTGATGTATTTCCAGGGGAGGCCTACCTTTTAGGTTTTCTGCGAAATTACGGCGAGTATCTGGGTCTTAACCCCGAAGAATTGCAGAACAGTTACCGGGCGTTGAAAATTCAGGAACAGCCTATTCCGGTAGAACAGCTTCTCTATTCGCCTTCTCCGGCGCCCAAGATCATCAGAAATGCGGTTATTATCGTTGCGGTTCTGGCGGCCGGCGGTTTCGGTTTCTGGTTTTTCAAAAACCGGCCTCTTAAGAACGAAGTTCCTAATGAGGTTGAGCGCCGGGAACCCCAGTCGTATCTTATAGACGGTCCTTTTCTGGAACGCCGTTTTTATCTGGACGATTCGGCGCTCATACCCTTGCAGGATAACCAGTATAAGATTGAGGTGCTTTCCCTGGGCGAGGCTATTACCCTGGGTACCCCCACCGGGCAGGTGATTTTGGATTTGGGACACGAGGTAAATCTCGATCTCAACCTGGACAGCATAGGAGATGTGCTGATCACCGCGGTGGACTTTTCCAAAAACGATCCTGCTTCCGGCGTGCTGCTCCGTTTGGATGTAGAGTACGTTCCTCCCCCGGGAGGGACCGCAGGAAGCGAGCCCGCGGCGTCTCCGGCCGGTCAGGCGGAGGGGGCGGTGAATCCCGCAACTGTGGCAACCGCGCCGGTGGTGTTTACCTCTCCCAACGCGTATCCCTTTACGCTTCAGGCTAATTTCCAAGGCTATTGTATGTTCCGTTGGGAAATTCTCGCCGAGCGGGACCGCCGGGACAGGAATGAGCAGTATTTCCAGCGTTCGGACGAGCTCAACATCCAGGCCCAGAACGGCATTCGTATATGGGTGTCCAATGCGGCGGCAGTAAAGGTACAGATCCTGGGAGGCGGCCGGACGGTGCCCCTGGAAATCGGCGGCGCCGGTGAAGTGGTGGTGGCCGATGTCCGCTGGATACGGGACGAAGACGGCCGTTACCGGCTGGCGCTGCTCAGACTCGAATAGCTGCTCATAATGGAATTAAAGTCCCGCTATTATCTTGATCCCTATGGTTGTGTGAAAAACCAGGTTGATGCGGAAACCATGATGGCCGTGCTTGATGCTTCAGGCTTAATACGGGCGGAAGACGCGGATTCTGCGGACCTTATCATCATCAATTCCTGCGGCTTTATTGACCCGGCAAAGCAGGAGTCTATCAACGCGGTGCTCGCATACCGCAGGATCTACCCGGATAAAAAAATACTCCTGGCAGGCTGCCTGGCCCAGCGTTACGCCGGGGAATTGGCGGAAAGCCTCGCCGAGGCGGACGGTTTTTTCGGGAACCGGGACCTTTCAGGCGCGGCCCTGGCAGCCCGGGCGGTACTGGAAGGACAGCGGCTTATCGAGCCCCTTTCCGCGCCCCGGGAACCGGCCCCGTCCGCAGAACTTCTACAGAACAGTAATACTGTTGCCAATGCGCCGCGCAGGGCGCCGCTTTCAGGGGACCGCCCCCTTCTCTCCCTGCCCGGTTCGGCTTATGTAAAAATTTCCGAGGGCTGTAACAACCGCTGCGCCTTCTGCGCCATCCCCGGCATCCGGGGCCCCCTCCGGTCCAGGGCTATCCCTGGCGTGGCGGGGGAGTGCCAAAGACTTCTTGAGCGGGGAATACGCGAGCTTTGTCTTATCGGCCAGGATCTTGGTTCCTATGGCCGGGACCTGGGAGACGGGACTGGCCTCCCCGCGCTCCTGGAAGCCCTCTCGGCCCTGGAAGGCCGCTTCTGGGTGAGGCTGCTCTACATCCATCCCGACAATTTTCCCTTCCCTATCCTGGATCTCTGCCGCCGGGACAGCCGGTTTTTGCCCTATTTCGACATCCCTTTCCAGCACGGTTCAACACGGATACTGCGGGCCATGAGCCGCCGGGGTTCCGCCGGGACCTACCTTGACCTTATCGCCCACATCCGGGAAACCCTGCCCGGCGCGGTGATCCGTTCCACCTTCCTCACCGGTTTTCCGGGAGAAACGGAGGAGGATTTCCGGGAACTCCTTGATTTTCAGGAAAAGGCGGACCTTGACTGGGCCGGGGCTTTCAGTTTCTCCCGGGAAGAGGGGACCGCCGCCTACGTAATGAAGGGCAGGGTAGGGAAGAAACTCGCCGCGGAACGGAAGCGGCTTGTGGAGGAAAAGCAGCGCTCCATCAGCGAAAAGCGGATGGAGCGCTTTAAAGGCGGGACGACGGAAGTCCTGGTGGAAGAGCGGATCGATTTGGCAGTCGGAGAGGATGAAATCGGCGCGTCCGGTGGGAGCGGCGCACCCGGTGGGAGCGGCGCACCCGGCGGGAGCGGCGAATTTCTCTACCTGGGCCGGCTCCCCTCCCAGGCGCCTGAAGTTGACGGTTCCGCGGTGATCTTTACCGGCAGTGAACTGGAGTTAGGCGCCCTCTTGGAGGGCAGGGTATTCGGCCGTTCAGGGCTTGACCTGGAAGTCCGGGTAGATGTGTCCCTATAACTCAACCCGGAATATGCTGCCATTGCCGCTGTTTTCGGCGGTAATGGTTCCTTCATGGGCGGCCGTGATGGCGGCGGCTATGGTAAGGCCGATGCCGGCCCCGCCGGTGCTGCGGTTCCGGGATTTATCGGAACGGTAGAGGCGTTCAAAAATATGGGGGATCTCATTTTCCGGTATTCCTATGCCGGTATCGGCAACAGAAACGGCCCAGTTTTTTACGCCCCTTTCAACCGTGATGGTAATGCTTCCCTTATCGGTGTACTTTACCGCATTGGACAGGATGTTGATAAACACCTGCTTGAGCCGGTCATAATCGGCGCTTATAGGACTTGGACGGAGATTCAAACGCATGGCAATGCCCTTTTCATGGACTGCCGCCTTGAATTGTTCCGCCACTGTTTGCAGTAATTTTGAAAGATCAAAATCTGTTTTGTTGAGGATAATATCGTGCCATTCAAGATTGGTCAGGGTGTTTAAGTCCTGTACCAGTCTGGTAAGCCGTATGATTTCCTCATGGCAGCTTATAAGCCGTTCCCTGCCGGGCTGCCAGACCCCGTCAATCATGGCTTCAATGTTTCCTTGCAGGCAGGTAAGGGGGGTGCGTAATTCGTGGGCAATATCGGAGCTGAGCTGTTTTTGGCGGCGTTCCCCTTCTTCCAGCTGTCCGGCCAATTCATTTATTGAGCGGGACAGCTCCGCAAGTTCCCTGGTTTTATAGCCCTCATGTATCCTGATGATGTGTTTATTATGATTGTTTCCTTTAGCGTACATTTTTGCTATCTGCCGGGCAGCTTCTTTCGCCTTAAGAATGGGCCGGGCTATGGTGCGGGACAGTAATGCTGAAATGACGATGCTGAGCAGGATAAAAACAATCCCTGCCATTATTAGGAGCCTGTTTATCGAAGTTAAAAATTGTGTTTCTGTTTCGCTGTAAAAAAACGGCCCCCAGGTTTCTATGGTGATATTCCCCACCCTAAGCCCCTGGCGCATAAGGGGAAACTGCTGTTTTTGCAATGAACCTTGCAGGCGGAATTGATGCTCCATCCTTCCCGCAATACTGTTTATTACTTCGGCGCATTGTTCCATGTCGCAGGAACGGGCATCCCAAACAATGCCGCCCCTTTCATCTTCCACTGTTACAATATAGCCTTCATGGACAAAATACATCCCCATGGCTTCCACCGTAAGGGCGTCAAAACTTCTGTTCATGGAATTGTACTGTTCTCCGATGGAACGTACTATTTCTCCGCTTTTTTCGGCAATGTTCTCCTTAATCAGATCCGAAAATATGATGCCCGTAAATCGATTTACCACCAGGGTCAATACCCCAAGGGCGATACTGATAAATAACGCATACGTAAGGGCCAGGCGGTTCTGCAGGCTAATCATGGCTTTTCTCCAAAACGGTATCCCATGCCGTAAACGGTAACTATATACTTGGGGGCCTTCGGATCATCCCCTATCTTTGCCCGGAGGTTCTTGATATGGGTATCAACCGCCCGGTCAAAACTAATGTTATCTTCCCCCTTGATGGAGTTTAGTATTTCATCCCTGGTAAAGATCTTTGCCTGCCGGGACATAAGCAGGGTAAGGATATTGTATTCATCCCGGGTCAGGCTCAGGGGTTCATTCCGGAGGCTTACGCTCCGTCTTTCCCTGTCCACGGTTAAGCCCCCGTACTGAAGGCAGCTGCCTTTTTCTCCGCTGTTCCCGGTCCTCCGCAGGGCCGCCTCTACCCGCGCCATGAGCTGCCGGGGGCTGAAGGGTTTTGTTACATAGTCATCCGCCCCGGTTTTAAGACCCCGGATGATGTCTTCTTCATCGGCCTTGGCGGTGATCATAATGATGGGAATATCCGATACTTCCCTGATCCTCCGGCAAAATTCTTCTCCGGGAAAATCGGGCAGCATGAGATCAAGGAGTATGAGGGATACGGGGTTTTGGGAGCCCTGGTATTTTTCAAAGACCGCTATGCCTTCCCGGCCGTTTTTGGCGCAGAGGGCGGTATACCCGTTTATTTCAAGGTAGGACTTGACCAATTCGAGGATCTTTTCTTCATCGTCAACGATTAAAACCGCCTGTTTATCCTTCATATTCAAAATCATATCGCCATATTGTTAAAAAAGTATAGAGCTGTTCGGATACCATTGAATATTTTTTATATTTTATCCGAATATGGTAAAGACCTAATATAATTTTCCATAAATTGCCAATCCGGTGTATTATTTTTTATAATAGGCAGCGCAATATGCGTTTCTTTCATTTTTTCTAATGTCCATTTACGGCCATAGCCAAAACGATATTTATTAAACCGGATAATTGTAACGAGAAAAATACCAATATATTTATTTAACTTCCAATCCTTGAGATATAAAACGTTAACATCATCAGAAGCGCAAAACGGCTCAATTTGATAAAATGCTTCCCCGACGCTTCCATTGTAATTTACCGTGATACAATTACCTTTATGCGCAGGAGGGACGTCAATCTTCTCACGTATTCCGTTATTATCATCAATTGAAGCAATAAAATTGGTACGTCCCTGGGTTATATTCTCCTTAGTTATACGCCTGCCTTTACGAAAGATAAAAATATCATCCATCTTAAAATTTCCCCACTTTCCAATCATATCAAATGAAAATATTTTTCGTTTTATATTTGTGGTGATTTTAGGAGTAATTTTATCATATATTTTTTTGGCAAAATTTTCTATGTATGCCCAATCCGGCTGACTTTCATTGTCCGCCGGTAGTTTAATGAATTGATTAATATAAGTTTCAATGGAAACTTTATGTCCGTATGAATATCTATATCGCTCCTTATTCAATATGGAGGTTATAAACAAATAAATATAGATACTTTCATTGGTTTTTAATTTCAAGGCATAGACGCTATCCCCGATGTAGCTATCTTTAGCTTGAACATTAACACAACCCGAAGTTCCAGACCGTGCAACACTGAGAAAAGGAGCCGCAACATATGTATGTTTCTTGTCTTTTTCAAACGAACCGTCCATATACCCTATAATCCCATTATGAGCTTCTCCACTTTGAACACAAGGAATATTCCCGGCGTTTTCAGATATTTCAGTAGTTGTTATACCTTTACCACGCATATAATAAAATAAATCAGAGAGCTTGAATTTATCCCAAGAAGAAATATTATTCATCATCACCCTCGTTTTTTACAAGATAAGCAAGGTAATTTCTGATTGTTTTCTCAAAATCCTCTTGATTTAATTTAGAATAGTCAGTTTCCATATACGCTTCACAAAGCCATTCATCATCCCATGCGACGGATTTTTTGACGCTCAGTCCTTCTTTTGTTTCCCGTTCACGGTAAAGTCTGATCCATTCCGTTTCAATAGCCTGCCACTTATTAAACTTGTCCCTGCGCCCTAGTTTTTTTGCCTTAACAAAACCGTCATCCTTGTAGTAACCAAAAAACGTCGTCTTTGTTACATCATGCGGCTTATGCGCTTCCCATACCATGACACAAACAGTCGTGCTTGCATTTTTAGAATAAAACAAATCGTCAGGCATAGAAAAAACAGCCTTTAAAGTATGCTTTTTGAATAAACGCTGGCGTGTTTCTTTGAATTTTGTCCCAATAGCGCAGGCCATAGGCACAACAACTGCACCTGTTCCCCCTGTTGCCAAAATATCAAGCATATTCTCGACAAATTCCAATTCAGTAATATCTTGTGAATATGGCGGATTTATTAATCCTATATCTATATTCTTGATTTTTAAGCCTTCTTTTATTTCCGCATTAAAACAATCGCCAAAAACAATGTTTGATTTTCCGTCCCCTCGTACAATCATGTTTGCAATGGCGAGCGTATATATATCGTCATCGCTTTCAACCCCAAATAAGGAGCATTGGCGTATTTTTGTTATATCTTTATCATTTGCCCCTTTAAACATTTTGCCCATAGCGGTAACAAGGAATGTTCCCGACCCGCAACAAATATCAACGACTTTGCTATTTTTATTTACCTCCGCAAGATCACACATAAATTCCGTCAAATGCTGCGGGGTTAAAACAATGCCTAAACCGCTTCCGTCACCGCCTGAATATTTCACAAACTCATGATAAAAAATGCCCAATGCGTCAATGGTATTGTCAGCATAATCCATCATGGGCTTAATCTTCTTTTCCAACTCTTCAATATACCAACTCAATGAATTATAATGCCCAAGCGGAATGTTTTTTATTTTTTCAATTCTGCCGATACGGTCAAAATGGCTTTTTATATCTTTGATTTTATCTTTGCGGACATCGCTATTTTCCAGCACATTACTGATGGCATATTGCAAGCGATTAAGTAACGATGAGAAAGAGACCAGATTTGCGTATTCTTTGACGAAATCCTCATCTTTCAGGGCAATTAAAACGCCCGCAATAAATACCGGCTTCGCCCGCTCGGTTACCGCCAATGAACGCAGTGATTCGTGCATTTTAAGCGCAAGTTCCTGTATGTCTTCGATAGAAACCGATTTTCTTATCGTCTCGCCGGATGCCATACGCAGATAATTCTCCGGTTCATAAATAATATCACGGGCTTTTTTCAGTTCGGCGAACGTAAGCGAAGCGTCGCGCCCGTCTTGCGCTTTTTGCCAATAAAAAACATTTACTTTCAGATTGTCTTTTTTTACGCCGGACACGCCGATCGCGATGACATTGTATTCGTCTTTCAAAAACTTTGCGTAATATAAAGCGCCGTCAACGGCGTAATCTTTCGGACGGTCAATTTTTTCAGAAATATGTTTTGAAACAGATTTTTTACATTCCACCACAATAATTGTTTTTGGCTGCTTGTTAAACGTAATGATATATTCGGGCTTTGCTTTCCCATTGCCGCCCTGCGTATAATCATCAAGCGCGCAAACCACAGGCTTACCGCCGGCTCTTTTGAGCGCCTTTTCTAATTTATCTATTTGCTCAACATCGCCCTGCGGAAAAACATACCCAAAGGCATTTTCGCCTAACGCGCATCGCATTTCCTGTAAGACGATAGATTCGGTGTATTGTTCTATTGCCATACGAAACCTCTTATTTCCCTCTTTCTGAACCGGCATCGGGTCTCAAAGACTCAATGCCCGGAAAGCAAAAACCGGCTAAAGATATGTATATTATACCCGAAAGTATGAGGTTTGGCAAGGTACGGATGGTACCGCTCAGCAATTCCAAATTCAAATAAAAACATTCAAAAGGCGCCTTAAAAGTGTTACTGGAGGGCTAGCGGAAGAACCCCAAAGAGCCCGCTTACGCGGGGGAGAGCCGAAAGCACTCGGCCCAGGGGCGCCGTGATCGTCTGTGAAAAAACGGTAGTTGTCCGAAAAAAACACGGGGCCTCCCGGTGGCCCCGCCCCACAAAAACTTTTTAGGCAATCACTTGTCTGTAGTAAGCCGCTTGCCGTCTTTTGCGGGACGTTCCCTGGCGTCCGGGAGCGGGGCGGTTTAAGCCGCCGCCTATTCCTCATACGCCTTGTATACCGCCTCAAGGGTTTTCAGGACGTTTTGGGTGATGTCGATTTTGAACCGTTTAAGCAGGTTACGGCGTTCTGCGGGCGTTTCGGCCTCCTGGAATAATTCGCATACCTCCACACCCAGCCCGTTGGCAATGCCGGAAATGGTGTCCGAGGTGGGGTACTTAAGGCCCCGCTCAATTTTACTGAGAAAGGTAATTGAAATACCTGCCTTTTCCGCAAGGGCGGCCTGTGATAATTGCCGCTGTTTCCGGTAAAACTGTATCCGCTTGCCGAGAAGTACTCTTACGTCCTGCCCGCTGATCATCGATCTAAAACGCCCCTATATGTCAACACCTTATTGAACCATAAGTGCCAATCGCTTGACAAAAGCCCATAGGTCAATATAATATAGGACCATAGG
>JAITNM010000140.1 GCA_031290475.1 Treponema sp.
CCGTGAAGGCCAAAACTGTGAAGCAGTTTGTCTGTGGCAAAGGCCGCCCGGGACATATAGCCTATGTCTTCCAGTATTGAAAGTTGAAAGAACAGTAATACTATTAGCGGTATGAAGGAGAAAACCCCTCCTACGCCGCCTATGATACCGTCCACAAGAAGGGAACGGACCATACCGTCCGGAAGAAGGTTCTTCAAGGCGTCACTCAGAAAACTGAAAAAAGTTTCAAGCCACTCCATAGGGTATGCCCCTATAAAGAAGGTGAGCTGGAACACGGTGAAGAGCACCAGAACAAAAATAGGGAGGGAAAGAAAACGGTTCATGATCACCCTATCGATAGACTCGGTAATTGAAAAATCGAGATCCGTTTTAACAATTTTTACCGATTCCTTCACCGCTCCCCGGATATAACCGTAACGCTGTTCAGATATAATGATCTCCGAATCTTTACCGAAATGCTTTTCTATCCATTCAACCGATTCCTTAGCGGCCTTTTCGATATTTACCGCACGGGTATTCTCCTTAAGACGTTCGTAGGCATTGCTGTCCTTTTCCAGCAGTTTTACTGCAAGCCAGCGGGCGGGGTATTTGCCGGCAAATTTTTTATCTTCCCCGATAAGTTCTTCAAGCTTTTCCAGCCTGGGTTCTATCTCGTCCCGGTAACTGATCCTGCGCTCCGGGTAAAACGCCTCGGCATCACTTTGCTCTGACGTACCGGTAATTCCGTCGATAAGATCCAAGAGCGTATCAATACCTGTACCTTTGGGACCGATAGTTTTAACCAGGGGAATACCCAGGGTTTTGGAAAGGTTCCGCTCGTTGATCACAATCCCCTTGGATTGGGCTTCATCGCTCATATTGAGGGCGCCGATAACGGGGATCCCCAGTTCCTGGAATTGAAGACAGAGGTAGAGGTTCCGTTCAAGGTTAGTAGAATCCAGAACATCCACAATAAGGTCCGGTTTTTCTTCCAGGATAAAGTCTCTGGCCACCACCTCGTCTATAGAATAAGCGGTTAAGCTGTAGATTCCCGGAAGATCAATAAAATGGTACTGGTTTTCTCCCCGGTTCCGTATGCCTTCCCGTTTTTCAACCGTAACACCGGGATAATTACCCACCTTGTGATGGGCTCCCGTGAGGGCGTTAAAGAGGGTTGTCTTGCCTGAATTGGGATTCCCCGCCAGGGCAATACGGAGAAATTTTTTATCACCCATTACTGTCTCCTGTATGTACTTCTTCATGGCGCTCAGGGTGCAGGAAACGTCCGCCATGCCGGCCGAGCCGTCTCCTAAAAAAAAGCCGGTTTGCGTCTTCAACCGCGGACCAGTCTCCCACAGGAGTTACCTCAATACCCGCCGCTTCGTACCGGCGGATCAGAATGTCGTATCCCCGGATACGGACCTGTAGGGGACCTCGGAAAAATCCGGAACGGACCATCGCTCCTTCGGCGCCTTCGGTAAAACCCATATCCGCCAGGCGTTTACCAACTTCTTTGCCCAGCGCTACCTTTATCACCGTAAAGGAAGCTCCGTTTGGGGCATCGGACAACAACATATTTTTTCCCCACTCAATAGTTAGATGAACATAACACTTTA
Organism: Treponema sp.; assembly: GCA_031290475.1. GTDB lineage: Bacteria > Spirochaetota > Spirochaetia > Treponematales > Breznakiellaceae > JAITNM01. The sequence goes on from JAITNM010000140.1 coordinate 1,596, forward strand.
CGAGTTAGTATACTGAAACAAGGCAATGTTGGCAAGGTATACGGACATTCGCGAAAAAGCCTGGCAACCAACGCCATCGGGCGTTTTTTAGCGGTCCGGGTCCGGGGGAAAGCGGCGGTCTTTTTTCATCAGGCTGTGGATACGTTTTGCTTTAAGGCGATTTTCCCGGGAAGCCCTGCTGGGTTTAGTGGGCCGCCTGAATTTTTGGAGCCGGGCCCCTCCCGCGACAAGGGCCTCAAGCCGGGAAAAAGCCCGTTCCTGGTTTGTCCGCTGGAAACGTTCCTCACTGGCAGTGATAACCAGTTCATCATCCTCGGTGATTCGGTTCCTCAGCGTTTCCCGCAGACGGCCCATTTCCGCTTCCGAAAGCCCCGCCAGTGCGGTGACGGGAAGACGCAGCATAACCTTGGTGTTCACCTTGTTCACATTTTGCCCGCCGGGACCGCCGGAACGGGAGTAACTAACAAGGGCGGCGTTATGGATTGATTGGCGCAAAAGAAAGAGGTCCACGGTAAGTCCTTATAGGATGAGTATATCACTCCGCCGCCGCTTAATCACCCGTAATGGCCGGATGCGCCGGCGTCTTAATCCAGGTAAGCTCGTGTTTGTTATGCCAAAGATGCATTACCGAAGTACCGGAGATACCGGCAAGTTTCCGGGCTACCTCAATTCCCCCGTAATCGACAGCAGGGCCGCTTTCTATAGGAAGCGCCTTCTCCGGAGCGCCGTTTATTACATCTTCCTGCGCGAGTTCACGGGCGTCTTTAACGGCCTGCATTTTAATTGTGCACACAAAATTATCGCAAAGCCCGGAAGCAAGCCATTCCTCGATCCATTTGTAGAGCCGGTTGGGATAACAGATAACATCGCAGAAAACCCAATCTACCGGACCAACGTCCTCGGGTTTTAAGGTAAAGGCATCGTGCTTAATAAAGTTTACCAAGGGCCGGCCGTCTTCTCCCTGCATGGCAAGAACCCGATCTTCCAGAGGGGAGCGGTCCACGGCAATCACCTCCGCGCCCAATTTTGCAAGAGCCCAGGTCCAGCCCCCGGGACTTGCCCCGGCGTCAAGACACCGCTCCCCGTTTAGCGGCCACTTCCGGGAGCGGACCAGGGCTTCCCATAGTTTAAGATACGCCCTGCTGGGCGGACCCTCCCTGTCTTCCTGAAATTCAATTACCCCGGCGGGGAAAGGACTGGTACACCGGGGGGAGGCAATTAACGTATGGGCGTCAAGGAGGGTCCAGCTTCCCATGGGCTGTTCCGGAAGAAGCCAGGGGAAAGGGCGCGGCTTTCGGGACAGGGAAGGTAGTTTTTCAGAAATCAGGGCGCCCCGGCGGAATTGGGTAAAGAGGGAGGGCGCCCAGTTTCGCTGAATGGAGCGCAGAACGGCAGCGGCTTCAGAAATGGAATCGAATTCCAACCGAAAAGGTTCAAGCCAGATATTGCGGGCCCAAAAGACCCCTTGCTCATCTCTAAAAAGAACCGCATCTTTATCTTTTTCTGCGTAATACAAATCCCCCCAAACCTCATCCCAGGCGCCTAATTCATAGCGCAGTTGGTTCCCAAAGCCCGGGTTTTCCTGAAAAGCCCGGCCCTCCAGGGGGATCGTTTTCATATCGCTTTCGTCTGTCCGGCAAGATAGGCGCTGAATTTTTCCTTTCCAGCGGGAAATTGGGTAATACAACATCCGGCGACCTGCATATCGTTTTTATTCCGGATCCAGCAGGGCTTGATTACCATTTCAAATTCTCCCATCCTGGTATCGGGTTCTGGAAAAACTCTGAGTATATATTCATGGTCTACCTCTAAAGTAAAACCTGACATAAGATTTTTACCAGGATATGATATACAGCAGCCATAGGGACTGATATCAATCATTAAAACTATCGATTCGGTATATGAATTAATCTGTACTTTTGCGCTGCTGGCGTATCGAATAGATATCCGTTTTTCGACCATGTTAAAAGTATCCTCCCGGCGTTTATGCTCAATACTTGCATTTTTTTTAACAATCCGGCTATGCTGGATCATTAGACTTCTTGTGAAACCCGGTTGGTTTCACAAGAAGTCCCTGCATTTGCTCCCGTTTTGTACCAAAACGGTGCGCAAAATGCAATTTTCAGAGGAAGTTCTTGCAAAACTGAAGTTTC
>JAITNM010000143.1 GCA_031290475.1 Treponema sp.
GTAGGATTACTGGTGCTGGTAGGCGTTATCGTAAACAACGGCATCGTTCTTGTGGACTACACCAACATGCTCCGCAAGCGGGGGCTTTCTCTGCACGACGCCTGCGTGGAGGCCGCCGGTAACCGCCTGCGGCCTATATTGATGACCACACTTACTACCATCCTGGGACTTCTGCCCATGGCATTCTTCCCCGGCGAGGGCTCTGAAATGACGGCGCCTATCGGCAAGACCGTACTGGGCGGCCTTACCTTCGGCACACTGATGACATTATTCCTGATGCCCACAGTGTATTATATCGTGAATAAAAATTCCGACAGACGGGCCGCCAAGGCTGAAGCCCGGCGCGAGCGCATTGCCGCGGGTATTAGCCGGAAACAGCTGAAACAGCGGGGCATGGCCGTGGGAAGCGCTTTTACCGGTGAAAGCCCGGCATTGTCCGGCGTAATTACCGACAGTATCACTACGGCTGCCGGAGAGGTGATAATATGATACGGATAGAAATTGTAGCGAACCACTCGGTTGAGGAAAACATCCTGGAGGCGCTGAAAAAAGAAGGGGTGGGCGAACATTATACCAAATACCCGCTCATCCATGGGGTGGGGAAGTCAGGGCCCCGCATGGGAGACGCCATCTGGCCGGAAGAAAACTTCGCCCTGGTCATTTGGTGCGAACATGACGAAGCATTGGGTATTGAGCGGGCGGTAAAAGCGGTTAAGAAAGGCTATCCCGATGAAGGGATAAAATTCTTCGGTATGCCGGACCCTGCCTCGCCCCAGACGGTGTACATCGCCGCGCCTGAGCCGGAGCGGCAGAGCGCCGTGCGGCCGGAGGCCGCGGCACAGCCGAAACCGCCTCCCGTTTTCGGCGGCGAAATAATGTAGGGAATCGCGCTGATTCGTTGCGAAAGGTACATACCCCGCCCCCTGGGGCGGAACCAAGGGTATGTACCCTGAGTCAAATACCTTACGAGAACAACATACCCCGACCGCTTGCGGCGGGGTTGTTGATTCGTTCAATCGAGAATAAATCAGCGTTACCCTCATTCTCATTGGGCGGATAATGCCGTAAGGCGTTTTTCTACGTCTTCGTTACGGCTCAGTTCAAGAAACTTTTCCAAGTAATCCCGGCTTTTTCCGGGATTACTTGTTTTATACTGATAAATATCGGCGATAAATAGATACAAATAGGGAGCATTTTTCTCAATTTCGGTGAGCTCTAAAAGTATTTCCAATGCGTCATCGTACTGTTCCCGGCTGTAAGCTAAAATCGCCCTAAGAAATCCCGAAGAAACTGCATCTACCCCGGCTTTCCCGGCTTCCTCCAGAAAGGATTCCGCCTTTTGCCAGTCTTTTTCTTTTATCGCCGATTCCGCCTCTGAAAGGAGCTGATCCCCCGACGGCATGTGTATGTAAAGTATATAAGAGGGATCCATATAAGAGATAGTCAAAGTGATAGTCTTGTAATTTTGTTTCTCCACAGAAACAGCGTAACTGAGCTTTGGCTTCATGTCCGGAATGGTAAAGTGGCCGTTGATGTCGCTTGAAACCTGGTACTTCCCGTTTACATACACGGCGGCATTTGTCACAGGGCGGTTGTCCCGGTCGTAAATCATGCCGTAAAGCGCCTGGGTCTTATGTCTTATTACCGGGCCTGATGCGCATGAAAACAGCGTTACTGTTATTATGGCGATCATACCGCAGATATTAAGCAAATGCTGTTTATCGAAAAAGTTTGTTCTATTCATAGGATCCTCCCCGGTGCGCCGTCTTAATTATTTTTCCTGTTTCCTTTTCTTTATGATAACTGTAGCCTGCCCCGTCAGCCTCCCGGATATATCCTAAAAAGAGTTTCTCCCCCTCTTCCATGGTTTCCGTATTTTCGGCTATGGCATCCTCAACAACCGCAGCGTCTTGTCCGGCGCGGTTTCCTGCGTCTTTTCCCCGCGTGGCGTCCGGGGAACGCAGCCTGGATCCGCCCGCGTTTCCGGTATCAAAATCACCGGCAAAAGATCGGACAACCATCTCCGGGGAAGGCAGGGATGAACCCGCCGCTTCTCCCGCAGGGGGCTCCCGCGTCAGGCCGGAAGAGTACTCAGGCGGGATTTTCTCCGGATTCGGGACGGCGGGGACGGAAAACCGGCCTGGTTCCGGCGGCTCCCAGAGGACGGCGGCGGCAGGGAGAATAAAGGCCGCCAGAGCCAGGGGGATTCCCCAGGCGAACGCGTTATTTAGGGCGATAGTTTTCATGCTGAAACCTCATGGTAATGTCCGCCTCTGCGGAATTTCGAATAGTTTTTATGCTAAGATAGTTCATACTGCCGGAATAAACGGCCGGCCTTATCAGAGCTTCGCCGATTCCTGCCGTTGTACCGGTAATTTGTGCGAGAAAATTGAAATACTTAAAAAGCTCACAACGGAGGACAAATTCTGCAAATTCATCCCCAGACTTTCCGCTAAACCTGAGCCGCTCTGAAGGGATGCCGTTTTCCCGAAGGAGGTTCCGGATTCCGGAGACGCTCTCGTTAATGTCCCTCGGGGGAATCTGTTCCCGCTTATCCCCGCCCCCTTCCCCGTCTTCCATAAGAGCGGCGCTTGATTCCATCGTCTCAAGGCGTTCCGACAATACTTCTACGGCAGCTGCGTCCAATATATCAAACGCAGCTATACTGTCTTCAATAGAAGATACTGAAGCTAAAAGGATATGGAGTTTTACAAAACCTGCCGCACCAGAGATATAAAGGACGCTGATTAGCAGGGGAAGTATTATGCGCAGCGGGAATTTTCTTTTTTTCAGAATCTCATTCATGATCAATACTCCCGGAAACAGAAAAACTTTCTCCCACTGTATTTGACGGGGAACTCTGGTGCAGGGTGATATTGGAAAAATAGGGGGACTCCCCCAGGTTCCTGACAGCCCTGAGGGAATCGGGCCCTTCGGCTTCAAAGTTAAAGCGCTTTCCCTGTATGATGATCGAATGGACCAGTACTCCTTCCATACGCCGGTGGATTTCGGCGATGACCGCATAGGGATCGGGAATACGGCGGGCTTCCTGTTCCGGGGGAAGACCATCAGCCGGTTTTTCAAGTTTGGCGATTTCATCCAAGAGCCTTTCTGTTTCCTGTTGATAGCCCTGTTGTTCCGTATAAATCCGGTTTAGACCGGCAATGCGGGCCTCTGTTTTTGACATAAAAAGTAAAACTGAAAAAAGCAATGAAAACCCATGGAGTGCAAAAATAGGGATGAGTATAAAATCAAGGTTGATTTTTCGCCCTTTGTACCGGGATCGGTAAATTGAGTATTTAGAGGGAGATATGTCGTTGGACAGATCCCGAATATCAGAGATCCTGCAGTTTTTAAAATGACAGCTTAAGGAGGCCGTATATTCATCGTGTTCTTCCAGATCTTTTAGAATTATAAGCACCGGGCCTTCGTAGTCTTTCCCCCCTGCGCAAGGAGAAAGGCAGGTGAAAAAATTTATGGATGCCAAAACAGTCTTTCTATCCAGAGCAGAATAGTTAAAAAGTTCGCCATCCCTGAAAGAAGCGGCTTCAACCCAAGCTTTACTGATAAGGACAACCAGGGCCTGATCCTGCCCTAAAGTTTTAAAGCCCGCAATCAGGAAAGCCAGACCCGGGAAAAGACGGGCTTTTTCTCCACGGAACTGGTTTACGATCCCCCTTTCCGCCACGAAGACCGCCGCCCGGTAATAAGGCCCGTCAACTCCATCTTGTACAGGCGAAAGATAAAAATAGTCAATATCCGCCTCCTCGGCATTACCGGGATATCGGAACCGTAATTCCCGGCGAATAGTCTTTTCCCGGAGTTTCGGCTTAAGGACGGGAACTTTGATAATGTAGGCGTGTATTTGCAATGGGGATGCCAGGATCGCCGCTTTGCCCCTGACCTGGAGGGAAGAGTTTACGCCGGGCCGGACCCTGAATGATGGTGGATTCAAAAGCAGCATTAGTAGTACCTCTGTTCAATTATTTGATATTCAACCTCCATAGGCTGAATGTGCTCCCCGGGGGGAAGACGGCATAGTACGGTTCTCTGTGTTTTATTTGTACCGGTTATGGATATTTCCCAAAACCAGGTTACAGAACCAAGGTAATTTAACAGAGGGCTTTCCGGATCGATTCCCAGCATGGGGGCGATATCGTCCGGGGCAATGCCCTCCAATTCCCGCCGATTAAGAATTTCCCGGCGCCTCCTGTCCGGAAAGGGGACCCCGTAGTCCGGATAAGCCAGAAGTTCCCCCAGGAGGGTCTCGTCAATATAATTGATATTCATCAAAGCCTCGGTGTTCACAAAGGGAAAGAGGACCTCATAGTCTCCGCCCAGGATTAAAGAAAGGTTGTTCCGGTCTGCGCTCTTTTTTTCCACAAGCAGTTTTTCTATTGTATACCGCAGTCTTTCAGAAATCTCGTCCCTGCCTGTTAAAGAAAATGCAAGGGATCGGGCGGCAAATTCATCGGTTAAATTGATATTTGCCCATCCGTAACATGAAAAGTACTTTTGAAATTCATCAAGAGGGGGGTCTTCGATCCTGCGAATCCCGGCTGAGGTTCCATGGATAAAAAATTCACTGTAGTCTTCGGACAGGAGAAAAATGCCGTGATCTTCCCGGAACTGCTGCAGATCCGAAGAATTTTTTCCCGGCGCGAGGATCAGGGAAAGACCGGTTTTATCAAAGACATTCTTCCGGACATAATTAAGGTTAAGCCGGTCTGAGAGGGGTCTGAGCTTTACCGTGTAGCCGTTTATGTTTTTGTTATGCCAAGCCCAGACAGGATCTTCGCTGCTGTTTACTTCCGGTGTAGGATCTCTTCTCATCTCCTCCACAACTTCAAAAAGAATACTATTCATCTCGTCAAAAACACGGTTTGCCTTTCCGGTCCGCTCTTCCGCCAATACCAGTGTAGAACTGTAAAGGCCAAGGATCAAAACCAGGGTTGATACAAAAAAGAGGAAGGCCATAAATTGTGTTGAAGCAAAACCTTCTTCGCCGTGTTTAATCATATATACTATTCTTTTTTAGCGGAAAAGAGCCAAACACCGCGGCAGTATGAAAAGATATAC
>JAITNM010000249.1 GCA_031290475.1 Treponema sp.
CGGCTTACTGGGGGCCGCCTTTCTCGCCCCCCTTATCGCCCTGGGGGCCGCGCTCTTCCGGGTACTAAAATACGGAAGACCGGAGAACTAGAACTCCGTAAAGGCTAAACAATAAGATAAACCACGAAGGCGCCAACGGCGAATACGAAAAGAAGAAAAAAACGTAAAAATACCTATATTCCCCGGTCAAATTCTATCTTCAAGAATGTGCCGAACTGGATAGTACTCCGAAATCCCCTCCTCGCCCTCCCCCGCGTAAGCGGGTTCTTGCGCCGTCGTGGTTAAAAATCCTTTAGGGTTTAGGCATGCCCCGCAGAGCCCAGAACATTTTGATTTTTATGGGCGTACATTTTTTTCAGCTCATCCCGGGCAGGGCCCAGGTACTTCCGGGGATCAAATTCGTTGGGGTTTTCCGCTAAAACCTTACGGACCAGGGCGGTCATGGCAAGCCGGCCGTCGGAATCGATGTTGATCTTGCAGACCGCGCTTTTGGCGGCCCTGCGGAGCTGTTCTTCCGGAATTCCCACCGAATCCTGTAACTTTCCGCCGAATTGTTCGATTATCTTGACATATTCCACCGGCACGGAAGAGGAGCCGTGGAGTACAATGGGAAAGCCGGGGATGCGTTTTACAATTTCCTCCAGAATATCAAACCGGAGCGGGGGGGGGATAAGGATGCCGTTGGCGTCCCGGGTGCATTGTTCGGGCTTAAACTTGGTCCGGCCGTGGCTGGTGCCGATGGAGATTGCCAGGGAGTCAACCTTGGTCTTGCCCACAAAGTCTTCCACTTCTTCCGGCTGGGTGTAGTTGCTCTTTTCCGCGGAAACATCGTCCTCCACCCCGGCCAGGACCCCCAGCTCCCCTTCGACAGTAACGTAATCTTTTTGGGAATGGGCGAATTCGCAGACTTTTTTGGTCAGGGCCACGTTCTCGTCGTAGGGCAGGTGGGAACCGTCTATCATCACCGAGGAAAACCCGGTTTCGATACAGTCCTTGCAGAGTTCAAAGCTGTCCCCGTGGTCAAGGTGGAGCACGACAGGAACATCGAAACCCAATTCATGGGCATATTCCACGGCGCCCTTTGCCATGTTTCTAAGCAGATTCTGGTTGGCATACTTCCGGGCGCCGGAAGACACCTGGAGGATCACCGGTGACTTGGTTTCCACACAGGCCTGAATAATAGCCTGCATCTGTTCCATATTGTTGAAGTTGTACGCCGGAACAGCGTAACCGCCGGAAACCGCCTTCTTAAACAGCTCCTTGGTGTTCACCAGGCCTAATTCCTTATAACTGGTCATATAATGCTCCTTGATTTCGTTTTTTAAAACGGAGTTTATTGGACTTCTTTCGAAACCGTTTCCAGTATAGAAAAGTTTTCACTCATAGACAAGCACCGTAAGGCCGCATAAAATGAAGTTGATGGGAAAAAAGCGCTTTATTATCATTCCGGCGGTTATTCTTGTGATTTTAATATCGCTCTGGTTTGGCGTTAACTCCTTCCTTTCCCGCAGTCCGGTACTGGTGGCCGGGGACCCTGTCTTTGACGCGCTCTACGGTCCCTTCCGGCTCAGGAAAAAGCAGGTCCTGCTCTCCCTCAGGCTGGAACGGCCGGTCAGGATTGTCAGGATAGACGCGGACGCCGGGGAAGACGTGGCGGTGTTTACGCTGGAATCCGCGGCGGAAAACCCCTATTGCGTCATTTTCCCCTACCGTTACTACAACGTGGCCCGGCGTTATAGCCGGGAATACCCGGAGATCCCCGTCGGGGTTTTCCAGGGACGCTACCGGGATTTGACTGATCCGGAGGAGGAAAACTTCGTGATGCTCAGTACCGACCAGGAACTGGACCTTTACCGGGCGGGCCGTCTGGCCGCTTTGCTGGCTTCCGGGCCCCCCGCGGAGCCTGCGACCGCCGAACCGCGGGACGGGGAAACCCCTCCGCCGGAACCCCCTGCCGTCCTTATTTTCCAGGATGACATTTCCCCCGAACAGCGGGAAGCTTTTAAACAGGGGCTTCTGGATGAGGCGTGCCAGTCGGTTCCCCGCTACCTGAACGCGGCTTCTCAATTTCAGAGCGGGACGGCCTGCGATGTTGCCGTAATTTATGGGGCGGCTTCCGGGTTTTTGGAGCAATCCCGGGGAATACCGGCAATACTCTTTTCCTGGATCGATCCCGCGTTAACGCCGTCCAAGATCAGGATCGTCTTTGACGATTCCCCCTTGACCCTGGCTGCGGAACTGGTCCCTCTGATTGTCGATCCGCCGGATAATGAGGACAAAGAAAATATAGAAATCCCTTCAGAAATTCAAATTTTAAGCCGAAGATTAGCGGAAAAGAGGTTGCTGGAAAAATTGAAAGGAGCTGTTAAGGCGGAATTACCCTGAATTTTTGGTAACTATTTAGTCGCCTGCGGGGGATAGCGAAAATCGGCGGAATGAAGGGGCTTTTAGCCCCGAAATGAGCCGATTGGGAGCGAAAGGGGGCGGTAGTCCCTTTTGTTAAAGCACTGGAGAACAAGAAAAGTTCTGAAATCACGATGCTATGACTGAATAGTTACGAATTTTTCAGAATTACGCAATAAATCTTCGAAAGGCCCCTAAAGAGGTTTGACAAAGATCGCACAAGGAAATATAATCTTATTTGACCTCTTTTTTGAAGGTAAAGAAAGGAGTAAAGAATGAAACAAGGCAGTTTCAAAGCTTTCTGGTTGGTAGTTATGGCGGTCATGGCGGTTTCCTTCACTTTTGGTGATGAAAATACCTCCCAGCTTGAATCCATAATTTTAGATTCCTTTGACGGTGATTCAGGGTATACCTGGAAAATCCAGGGGAGTAAATTCGCCAGCAAGAAAAATGACGAAGAGTTTCCAAAGTTGACGTATGCGGCTACCTGGCCTACCCAGATCTGGGGGCAGAACGAAGACGGGAAAGAGCTAAAGAGCCTGGGTATTTGGGGTAATTTCGATCGCCGGGGGTACAATTGGATCGATATTTATCCTACCGGCGGCGAGGGGGGCGAGGAAGGCGTTTCTACCCCAATTTCCATGCCCGGCCGTTCCCAGATACTGGATATCTGGGTATGGGGTTCCAATCTGAGTTACCAGTTGGAAGCTTATGTCCAGGATTACCGTGGAGTTACCCACATGCTTCCCATGGGTTTG
>JAITNM010000264.1 GCA_031290475.1 Treponema sp.
GAATCGGTGCTGGCCGGAACGCCGGAACTGCCCGCTCCCGGATCGGTGTCCCGGTTCATCATTAACCGCTGGCTAAAAGAAAAGAACCTGATATGATTGCAAAGGAGGTTGCCATGAAAACCAGGCTCTATTTTTTTAGCGTATTGTTTGCGGCGGCATTGGTTCTTATAAGTTCGCTTGTATTGTCCTGCAAAAAAGGCGGCGAAGCGCCGCTGCCGGAGACGGTGGCAGCCCTGACTGGCGGCGTAATAGAACGGAGCGGTCCCGTTAAGGTGGAATTTACCGGTGAGTTTGATACCGGCATACCGATCCTCCCGGCAGTATTCAGGCTGGACCCCGGCGCCAAGGGGGAACTGTCATGGGAAAATTCCTATACCCTGATTTTTTATCCCGAAGTTCCCCTTGAGCCGGGAAGACAGTATGCAGCCTATGTAAACCCCGAGTCTCTTGTAAAGCGGGGGCAATGGGACGGGGCCTTAAAAGCCTTTCGTTTTACTTTTGAAACTGCCTTACCCAAAGCGGAACTAGTTATGGAACCGGTAAAAATTACCGAAAGCGGGATGGTTCTGGTATCGGGAAAGGTAGCAACAGACAATGATTCGCCGGCCGATAAAATTGAAAAAGTAATCAGCGCCCCGGAATTGGGAAAACCCTCATGGGTCCACGAAAATAATGAACACCGTTTCAGCTTTCCCCTTGTTACACGAAATCCTGAATCAAGGACCGTTGTCATAAATTGGGATAGAACCGTCCTTGGCGGCAAAGATAAAGGTTCTACTTCCGTGTTGATTCCCGGAAGCGAAAATTTTGAGGCTGTCGGGTTCAGTATGGAAAACGGCGTTGTGGTAGTATCCTTTTCCGCTCCTATCAGGCAGGACCTGGATCTGCGGGGTTTTGTATCCCTTTCCGGAAATACCGATATCCGGTATTCCCTGGATGGAAACATCATACGCGTCTATGGCGAGCGGGGAAAGGGAGACGGCGTAAGCGCCGGATCGGTGCTTACCATTCGGGATATTCCTGCCGCAGACGGCAGGGTATTGGCGCGTCCTGTACAGTATACCGTTCCCGGCAAATGGGAATTGCCGGAAGCACGGTTTACCGGCTCGGGAACCATACTGCCTTCAAGCCAGGGCAGTTCCATGGTGATAGAAACCAGGAACCTTTCGGGTATCCTTGTGGAAGCTTTCAAAATTCACGGTGACAATATGGTCCAGTTCCTTCAGGTGAACAACCTTTCGGGAACCGGACAGCTTGAACGGGTGGGTGAACCGGTATGGACCAAGTCATTTACTCTACCCTGGAAAGATACGGATAAAAATACCTGGAAACGCCAGGGTTTGGATTTATCGGAGCTGGCCCGGAGGTATCCCGATGGTATGTTCCATCTGCGTCTGAGCTTCCGGCCCCGGCATATCAAGTACGAATGTACCGCCGGACATTCCGACTTTTCCGGCATGCAGTTTCCCGATGATACATTCCGCCCTTTTGGGAATCATGGGGAAGAACAAAGCAACTGGGATTGGTTTGACAATAATTATAACGACGACTGGTATGCCTTTAGGCAAGATCCCTGCCATCCTGCCTTTTATGGACGGTATTACGATCACAATATTACCGTAGGGCGGAATGTTTTGGTGTCCGATCTGGGATTGCTGGTGAAAAAATCCCTGGACGGTTCCTGGATGGCGGCGGCTACCAATGTAAAAACAGCCAAGGTCCAGCCGGGGGTTGATATTGAGGTGCTTAACTTTCAGGGACGTACCCTGTATACCGTTAAGACCGGTTCCGACGGTACCGCCCTTTTCGGTAATACTTCGCCAGGCGGTTCCGGATACAATACCGAGCCGTATTTTCTGGCCGCCCGGTCAGGTCTGGGACGGGCTTACCTCAAGATAGATAATGCCACCGCTTTGACCGTCAGTCATTTTGATATTTCCGGAGAGAAACCCGTATCGGGTATACGGGGGCTTATCTACGGCGAGCGGGGAGTATGGCGGCCCGGCGACAATGTGTACCTGACCTTTCTCCTCTCCGATCCTATGCGGACCCTGCCGGCTTCCCACCCTGTTTCTTTTGAACTTGAGGATCCCCGGGGCCGGATAAGCGCCCAGAAAACCCTGACTTCCTCGGTGGATGGTTTTTATCCCTTTAACGTTTCAACTGCTCCGGATGCTCCCACCGGGGATTGGATCGCCCGGGTTAAAGTGGGGGGCAGTGTTTTTACCAGGAATGTCAAGATTGAAACGGTGATGCCCAACAGGCTTAAAATGGATCTTGATTTTAGGGGAGCAAAGTTTTTTAGCGTTCCCGGCGCCGAAAAAAAACCTTATATAGAACGGGAAACTGCGGTAGCTCTGGAATCTTCCTGGCTCTACGGCGCTCCCGCCAGGGAATTACGATCCGACATAACGGTGAGTTTTGCCGACAATATCATGGGCTTCCCCGAATACGGGGATTATTCTTTCCGTGATCCTTCACGGTCCGTCTCGGGGGAACGGCAGACCGTTTGGACAGGAACTCTGGACAATCAGGGACGGGCAAATTTTTCCCTGGCGCTTAACCCGGGCGATAAAGTGCCGGGCAAGCTCAGCGCCCGCTTTATGACCAGGGTTTTTGAGCCTTCGGGAACTTTTTCTTCGGAACAGATCAGCATGGATTTTTCTCCCTATAACCGCTATGTAGGGCTGAAACTTCCCAGAGGAGACGCCGCGCGGAATATGCTCCTTACCGATACGGATCACCGGGCGGATATACTGCTTCTTGGCGCGGATGGAAAGCCCATAAACGGTAATGTGCAACTTGAATGTGCTTTGTATAAACTTGAATGGCGCTGGTGGTGGGAGAAGGGCGCCGGAGAAGCGGCGGAATTTGCCAGCGCTTTTTCGCGGAATCCTGTTTCTACGGAAAAAGTGAATGCCGTAAACGGCCGGGCCATGTGGAATTTTCAGGTAAAGGCTCCCGAATGGGGCAGATATATGGTGGTAGTACGGGATTCCGGCGGCCATTCGGCGGCAAGCGAAGTGTACATTGACTGGCCGGGCTGGGCAGGACGTTCTACCGAAGGCCAGGGAGCGGCGGCAATGCTGGTCCTGAGCCCGGAAAAAGCCGGCTATACCGCGGGAGAAAAAGTTTCCGTCAGCTTCCCCTCCAATAATGACGCCGCCGCGCTGGTGCTTATTGAAAAGGGCGGCTCCATACTTAAAAAGGAATGGATAAGCTGTTCCGACACGGTGACCCGTTATGAATTTACCGCCGATCCTTCCATGGTCCCCAATGTCTATGTTCATGTGACGCTGCTTCAGCCGCATCTACAGGTTAAGAACGATCTGCCCTTGCGGCTTTATGGAATTACTCCGGTTATGGTGGAGGATCCCAAAACGCAATTGAGTCCCCGAATCACCGCTCCCGCAAACTGGGAGCCCGAGACGCCGGTTTCGTTTACGGTAAGCGAGGCTTCCGGGCGGCCCATGGCCTATACGGTGGCGGTGGTGGACGAGGGACTTTTGGGCCTTACCAAGTTTTCTCTTCCCAATCCCCGGAATACCTTTTTTGCCAGGGAAGCTTCTTTCCTTAAATCCTGGGATATTTTTGCGGATTTTATGAATGCCTATTCGGGACAGCTTGAAACCCTGCTGGCCATAGGCGGAAGCGATGGAGGAGAGTTGGATTCCAGTAAGGAAACCATGCGCTTTAAGCCTGTGGTTCAATTCTTTGGTCCCTATGAGCTTCCGGCGGGACAGTCAAAAACAGAAACCTTTACCCTTCCCCCTTATATCGGCTCTCTGCGGATCATGGTAATGGCCGCCTCTTCTTCACGGGAAAACAGGGCGTCCTCTTCACGGGCTTACGGGACTGCAGAAAAGGCTGTAACGGTTTCTTCAGATCTTATGGTATTTGCGACCGTACCCCGAACGCTTTCACCGGGGGATGAGGCGGTTATTCCCGTGTCGGTAGCTTCTTACAAAGAAGGAAACAGGCAGGTGGAAGTGAACCTTTCCATATCGGGAGCGGTTCTTTCCGGCCCCGCCAGACAGACTGTTTCATTTAACGCAGGCGGCGAGAAGACGGTTCAGTTCAGGGTAAGGGCTCCGGATATTCCCGGTTCCATAAAATTAACCGTCAACGCGTCTTCACCGGGGCTCAAGCCCGCCCGGCATATAACGGAACTTGCCGTGCGGACCACGGCCCTGCCGGTAACGGTCTCTCAGATAAAACTGCTTTCCGCAGGCGAGGCATGGAACGGAACAATTGCGTTTCCGGGCCGTCCGGGAACGAATAACGCGTCGGTGGAATTTTCCCGGCTGCCTCCGCTTAATCTTGAAGGAAGGCTGCAATACCTCGTTGCTTATCCGCACGGCTGCGTAGAGCAGACCACCAGCGCCGCCTTTCCCCAGCTGTACCTGGACAAGGTTCTTTCCCTGGATGACAGGCGGCTGGCCGAACTGAGAACCAATGTGGCTGCCGCCATAGAACGGCTTGCCGGTTTTCAGGTACCCGGCGGCGGTTTCTCGTACTGGCCCGGCGGTGAATCCGCACAAGACTGGGCCAGTACCTATGCGGGCCATTTTCTTATTGAAGCAAAGCGCGCCGGTTATGTGGTGCCGGCGGCTCTGTTGAATCAATTTATTGCTTTCCAGAAAGGCCGCACCGCAGTGTGGTCTTCTGGAGCCGGTAATCAGGCCGAACAGGCTTACAGGCTCTATACCCTTGCCCTGGCCGGAGAAGCGGATATGGGTTCAATGAACAGGCTTCGGGAAGGGAAGAATATAGAGCCGCTGGCGCTCTGGAGGCTTGCGGCGGCGTACTGGTATGCGGGCCAGCGCGATACGGCGCGGAATCTGGTCAATTCGCTGAACACCCGTCCGGCACGCTCTCAATACCGCGAACTGTCGGGAACCTTTGGTTCTGCTCTGCGTGACAAGGCTATCATTCTTGAAACGCTGGTGCTGCTGGGAGATACCGGACGGGCCAAGGCGCTCTTTGAAGAAATCGCCAGGGAGCTTTCCAGGGATCAATGGCTTTCCACCCAGGAAACGGCATATGCCCTTTTGGCGCTTATTCCCTATATGCGGGGAAACGCGGGCAATACATCACAGGTAAACGTGGAAGCAAGCTTTGGGAAAGAAAGCAAATCGCTTACATTCTCCGTGCCGGTAATGCAGGCGGAATTGGGCAGTCCCCAGGGAAGTTCCGGTTCCTTTACGGTGCGTAACCGGTCTCAAATACCGGTCTATGCCCGCATTGCGGTCCGGGGTCTTCCGGAAGAAGGAAAGGAACCAGCCCTTTCCCAGGGCATGGCGATGACCGTTGAGTACCGAAATGACAGGGGAATCGTCGATCCGGAAACGCTCAGTCAGGGCGAAGACATGGATATCCACGTTACTGTAAGGAATACCTCCGTTAATGCTCTCAGGGAAATCGCCCTGGTACATTCGCTTCCGGCATCCTGGGAAATCATCAATAACCGCCTTGCCGGCGTTGAACGGCAAAGCTCCTTTACCTACCAGGATATACGGGATGGCAAGGTGATGACCTACTTTGATCTTGCCCAGGGCGCTTCGATAACGGTAGTTGTACGGGTGAATAAGAGCTACGCAGGAATTTTCTACAGACCGGCTGTACAGGCCTATGCGATGTATGACGAATCAATACGGGCTTTGATTCCGGGAGTGATAAACAGAGGCCGCTAATGAAGAGGGGAAAGTGGACAGCAGACATGGTCTTCATCGGGTTTGTTGTCCTCTTTCTTATGTATATTTTCATGCTTCCCGATCCGCTCTTTACCGTTTACTATTCTCCGGTACTCTATGATCGCCGAGGGGAACTTCTTGGCGCCATGGTTTCCCATGACGGTCAATGGCGTTTTCCGCCGCAGGAAGCTTTGGAAGGCCGGGTAAATGAAAAATTCAAAGCCGCCCTTATTGAAGCGGAAGACCGGCGCTTTATGGAACATGGGGGAATAGATTTTTTAGCCATAGGCCGGGCCTTTGTTCAAAATGTCAGGGAAAAAAGAATCGTCTCCGGCGCTTCTACCATTACCATGCAGACCATACGGCTCATGCGGACCGGAAAGAAACGCAGTCTTTTTGAAAAAATTCTGGAAGCTTTTTTTACCCTGCGTCTTGAACTTTCTTATTCAAAGGAGGAAATTTTAGCCTTCTATGCGGCCAATGCTCCCTTTGGGGCCAATGTGGTGGGACTGGAAGCGGCAAGCTGGCGCTGGTTCGGCAGGGCCAGCGAGGATCTTTCCTGGGGGGAAGCAGCTCTGCTGGCAAAGCTTCCCAACGGGCCGGGACTTATACATCCCGGACGGAACCGTGAGCTTCTGAAACTTAAACGCGACGCCCTTCTGGAAAGGCTTTGCGCAAAGGGCCTGTTTGACGAAGAAACCCTGGCCCTCGCCAAAAGCGAGAATCTCCCCGGCGAACCGCTGCCCCTGCCGGTCATGGCCCCCCATTTGCTGGTGCGGCTGGTTCAGGAATCGGGAGGCGTCGAATCCCTTAACAGCCGCCATCCTTTTCCTTCTGTTTTTAACAGTACCCTTGATTATGCCGTTCAGGAGCGGGCCGCAATAATCCTGAACCGGTGGTCGGATCATTTTGCCGGCAGGGGTATCATGAACGGCGCTTGCATTATCCTGGATACTGCAAGCGGGGAAACCCTGGCCTATGTGGGAAATACCGAAAGTGAAGACGCCCCCGCGGTCGACATAGCCGCTTCTCCCCGCAGTTCCGGGAGCCTTCTTAAACCGTTTTTGTATGCGGCCATGCTTGATTCGGGTTATATACTTCCCTCGTCCCTGCTCAGCGACATACCAACCAGGGTGGGAAGTTATAGTCCGGAAAATAACAGCCGCAGTTACCTTGGAGTGATTCCCGCCGACGCGGCTTTGGCCCGGTCCCTTAATGTTCCGGCGGTACGGAACCTGCGGCTCTACGGCATTGAACCCTTTGCGGAACTGCTTAAACATTTGGGGGTAAGCACCCTGTTCCGCAAGCCTGAAGATTACGGCCTTCCATTGATACTCGGCGGCGCCGAAGTGACGCTGTGGGACATGGCCCATCTCTACGCTGGACTGGCAAACCGGGCGGCTGAAACCGCTGAAACGGCGGAAATTCCGGCGGGGGCGGCCGGGACCGGCACGGATAAAACATTGTCAAGCGGCGCTGCGTGGCTGACTTTGGAGGCCCTTACCTTTGCTTTTCGTCCCGGCGAAGAAGCCCAATGGCAGGAATATGCCGGTTCCAGACGTATCGCCTGGAAAACCGGGACAAGTTTTGGAAACCGTGACGCCTGGGCGATAGGGGTAACTCCCGCATGGACCGTGGCGGTGTGGATAGGAAACGCGTCAGGAGAGGGCAGGGCGGAATTGGTCAGCACCCTTACCTCTGCTCCCGTACTCTTTGAACTGTTTTCGGCGCTGGATTCAATGAACAGTGTTTCCGGCAGGAAAAGCGGAAGCTGGTTTCCCCAGCCGGGATCTCTTGGCTCTGTGGAGGCCTGCGCCTATTCGGGCTTTCCTGCGGGACCCGATTGTGTCAGAATAACGAATGTTTTTGTTCCCAAAAATGCGCCCTCCGTTCGTCCCTGTCCCTACTGCCGGACGATTGTGTTAAACGAAGGGGAAGACCAGCGGGTGCTGGTTGAGGCGGGTTCCGGCGCAAGGGTACATACGGTAAAGTGGTTTGTTCTTCCTCCGGCGGAGGAATGGTACTACCGGAAGTGGAATCTGGATTATAAGCCCTTGCCCCCGCTGGAGGGAAACGATGGAGGAAACGTGAATATGCTGGCGCTGTTCAATCCCGAAGAAAATGCCTCGGTTTATGTGCCCAGGGAAATCGACGGCAGGGAAGGGCGAATTATCTTCCAGGCGGCCCACAGGGATCAGGGAGGAATAATTTATTGGCATCTGGATGAAAGCTATATGGGGGTAACTTCGGTATTTCACGAAATGGAAGCCCGTCCGGGTCCTGGCCTCCATACCCTTACCCTGGTGGACGGCGAAGGGGTAAGGCTTTCACGACGTTTTGAAGTATTGGGCGGAGTGGATTAAATGTTTAACAGCATCACTGGAACCATCACAGGAAAACTTGCCGACGCCGTCCGCATTGAAACTGGCGGCATCGAGTGGGATATCACCGTTCCTGCCACCGATCTGGGCCGGCTTCCTCCCATAGGTGAAACAGGGCGGGTCTTTACCTGGCTCAGCCACACCGAAGATCAAATGCGGCTCTTTGGCTTTGCCGAAGAACGGCGGCGGGCAACATTTCTGGAACTCCTTAAGGTGGACGGCATTGGCCCCAAGGGGGCGGTAAAGATCATGGGCGGCATAGGGCAGGAAGAACTTGAAGCGGCCCTGGAAAACGAAGACCTGGGCCGGCTTGAAGCGGTTCCGGGGCTGGGTAAAAAGACGGCCCAGAAAATGCTCCTGGCATTGAAGGGAAAACTTACCTTTTCAAAAAATGTTTCCTCCTCAAACGTCGGGCCCTATGGGGAATTTGTGGAAGCCCTTTTTGAAATGGGCTATGACAGA
>JAITNM010000303.1 GCA_031290475.1 Treponema sp.
CACTCCCAAAAACGTGCGTTTAGCACGTTTTTTACCCTGCAAACTCCGTAAGCTGCCCCAAAAATCGGGATTTTTGCGTTTATTTAACGCAAAAATCCACAAGTCCGACAGGCTGCTAGATGACGTAATCCGCGGGGATTTCATCGGAATCAAAAAACTCCTCATATACTGCTTTCCGCAGAACCGCGAAATCCGCAGAGGTACGATTTCTGGGCCTGGGCAGCTGTACCGGAACAATGGTTTTTATCCTTCCCGGCTTGGAAGTCATGACCACAACCCGGTCTCCCAGATAGATGGCCTCGTCAATATCATGGGTTACCAGGATCATGGTGGTCTTTTCTTTTTCCCAGATCCTGAGTACCTCTTTCTGCATTGAGATTTTGGTAAAAGCGTCCAGGGCGCCAAAGGGTTCGTCCAAAAGCAAAGCCCGGGGCCGGTTGATGAGGGTACGGGCCAGGCTGACCCGCTGCATCATACCGCCGGAAAGCTGGCCCGGCAGGGCTTTCTCAAAACCCGAAAGCCCCACCAGCTCCACATGCTCCCGGATGATTCTCCTGCGATCTTCCTTTGAAAGTTTATCCGACAGGCCGAAATCTATATTCTTTTCTACATTGCTCCAGGGAAAGAGGCGGGATTCCTGAAAAATAATTCCAACGTTTTTCTGGGAGGGATGCTCAATCTTCCAGCCGTCAACAAAGATCCCTCCCGTGGTTGCCCGGTCAAGACCGGAGACGATTTTCAGGAGAGTGCTTTTTCCGCATCCACTGGTTCCCACAATGCTGACAATTTCCGCATCTTCTACATTCAGGTTAATATCCCGAATAGCCTCAAGCTCCATATGATTGATAGCGAAAATCCGGCTCACGTTTCGTATTTCAATTGCCATTTATTCCTTTTTCCGACGGCGCCCAGTAGATGATATTACGCTGTAGATATAATACCACGGTATCAATGAGTAGTCCGATAACGCCGATTGAGACGATCCCTACAAACATCATATTCGGCTGGGCAAGTTCCCGCCCAAAGGCAATTAAAAAACCGATACCCTTGGAAGCCGCAATCATTTCCGATGTTACCACACAGGTCCAAGCGCTACTGATCCCCAGGCGGAGTCCGGTGAAAATTGAAGGTATCGCCGAAGGAATAACGATCTTCCGCAAAACCTGCCAGTAATTTTTTTCAAAGGCCCGCCCGACTTCCATCAGCTTTGAGTCCGCACTTTTAATACCGTGGATGGTATTCAGCAGAACCGGCCAGAAAGCGCCGATGATGATAACCGCCACCTTCGATTCCTCTCCTATCCCCAGCCAGAGGATGAGAAAGGGTATATAGGCGATCGCGGGGATGGGCCTTAGTATGCCGATGAGGGCGATAATAGACTGATTTGTCCATGGCGAAAGAGCCGCGACAGTTCCGATGGCGAGTCCCGCGCTGCTTCCTAACAGAAAACCCTTTATCACCCTGAACATGCTGGCCCAAACATGCTGAGAATAGGTTCCCTTAACAATCAACTGTTTAAAAGCCGCAACGATCCTTGCAGGTCCGGGCAGTATGGACTGGTTAACCATATTAAAACTTGAGAGTACCTGCCAAGTCAGGATCAGCAGAAGAGGCAGAGCCCCGGCTACCGCAAAGCGCAATACCCTGCCGCTCCAGTCTTCCAGGAAATTAGTTTTATTTTTTTCCGTACCCTTTACCGTTGCCGTCCGTGCCACTGATTCGCCTTTTTCCTGCTACGACGCTTTTTCCAGCAGGATACCCTGATCCAGCCGGAACAAATCATGGCTGGGAAGATCCGCCGATGCACAGGTATTCCGGATTTCATCCCAAGTGAATCCGTATTTCCGGTAAAAGCCGGCCACTTTTTCAAAGACCTCCAAATGCCATTCCGGGGTTGGCGTACGGCAGCCCTCCAGGGAGGAACCTACATTGACATACCATTGACTGGGTACTACCACCACCCCTTTTTCCGAAAGATATTCTAATCCTTCCAGAATAGACTGCTTCGGTTCAATCCCAGTAACAAAGGTTGAACGGACATGGTGTTTCCCGAAGACCTGTAGTTCCTCGTCGATGGCGGCAAGCCAGTTTTTTCTACCGCCGCAGAGCTGGGATTTGCCCGGGCAGATCACCTCGAACATCTTGTCGTTCCATACTTCCAGATTGGTAGCAATAGTTCTGTAACCCGCTTCTTTATATTTTTCAAACACCGACAGATCCAGAGGCGCCCCGATACAGGCAGTACCGTTAAAATCCCCAAGACCTGTATGATCCTGAATCGCTTCCGCCACATCAATATAGTATTCCACTTCCCGCCGTTCGGGGACAAAACCGCCGCTGACGGTCACATGATCAAACCCTTCCCGGTATCCGGCGGCGACCGTCTCTCCAACCTGCCTGGGGGTCTTCCATTTGATTCCCTGGGCTTCACTGTAAATCGCCTTGGTAGTATTAATATTGCAGAAGAGACATTCCAGCCCCTTTTCCTTAAGAGTACATTCGTTGCTGTAAGCGATAAACATTGCACCGTAGCCGTAATCTACCGCTACGGTGCGCATTACTGTTCCGTCGGAGGTTTTCAGCCCATAATAATGAGGCCGTTTGCCGAACTGTACCTTCTCAATAAGAACCTTGCCCTTATCGTACAAATTGAATTGGGCGTCTTCATATCGGAGCGACAGGGGGCTGTCCTGATTCCACCGGAGCAGTATTATATACTTTCCTTCGGGCGTAAAGAGAGCGCCGGGAAATTCTATCTCCCCATGGGCATGACGATCCTGGGAGAACAGTACATTGACCTGCTCGGTGTATTCCCCGCCCAGATCCAGATTCCTGAATATCTCCGGGTTAAAGGAAACACCTTCCACCAAAATCCGGTTTTTTAAATAGATTTCGTACCGCAGTTTCTGTTTCCGTTCCTCACTAATAATCCCCATGTTTAGCGCTCCTTTCTT
>JAITNM010000305.1 GCA_031290475.1 Treponema sp.
TTATATACGTGCATAAATCAGCGCTTCCTTAGCTAATTTCATGAAAATGGCCGATCTTACGGATCTTCTGGTTCCTGTAACGCACTAATACTGCGGGGTTCCGCCGGACAAGATCGTCAACCTCCCTGACGAGGAGTTCCCTGATAGTCCCCGCCATGGCGTCCGGGTTTGCGTGGGCTCCTCCCTCCGGTTCGGGAATAATACCGTTTACTACGTTAAAATCCAGAAGATCGCCGCTCGTTATCCGCAGCATTGCCGCGGCGTCTTTTGCCTTGGCCGCGTCCCGGAGCAGCAATGATGCGCCACCCTCGGGGCTTATCACCGAATAGATAGCGTTCTCCAGCATATAGATCTTGTCTCCAATGCAAAGGCCCAAGGCGCCTCCGGAACCGCCTTCGCCGATAATGACGCACACAATCGGTGTTTTTAGCTGGCTAAAACACATCAGGTTCCGGGCAATGGCCTCTCCAATACCCCGTTCTTCCGCGCCCAGCCCCGGATACGCGCCGGCGGTATCAACGAAGGTGATGATGGGACGGCGGAATTTTTCCGCTTCCCGGGCCAGGCGCAGGGCTTTACGGTAACCTTCGGGGTTTGCCATGCCATGGTTGCGGCGCACGTTTTCCTTGAGCGTACGGCCTTTCTGGTTTGCCAGTATGGTCACCGGCCGGCCTGCAAGAAAGCCCAAACCTCCAACAATAGCGCTGTCATCGGCAAAATAGCGATCACCGTGGAGTTCAATAAAACTGTCAAAGATCCGGGTGATGTAATCCAGGGCATAGGGCCGATCAGGATGGCGGGCAAGCTCAACCTGTTTCCAGATCTGTTCTGTCTTTGAACCCGAGCGGATCTTTGCTTCAAGTACGGACAGTTCTTCCTCCGCGCCGATTCCCGATTCTTCCATAAGCTTCCGCAGCTCTTTTACTTTTTTTTCTAACTCTGAACTTTCCATAATTATACGCCATACTCCCGTTTCCGCTTAAACCCTTCAGTATCCGGATAGGGTTTGTGCAGATCGATGAGGGTGGAAATGATGCGCCGCTGTTCCCGGCGGGGAACGATAAGATCCACAAAGCCCTTGTCCTGCTGGAACTCCGCCCGCTGGAACCCCTCCGGCAGGGTCTGGCGTATGGTGCCCTCAATGACCCGGGGGCCGGCAAATCCGACAAGGGCCCCCGGTTCGGCAATGGCGACATCGGCGAGCATGGCGAAAGAGGCGGTAACCCCGCCGGTGGTGGGATCGCAGAGCACGATGAAGAACGGCAGGCCCGCCTTATCCAGTTCCGCAACAGCGCTGGATGTTTTTGCCATCTGCATGAGGGAGAAGATCCCCTCCTGCATCCGGGCGCCCCCCGATGTGGTGTAAATAACCACCGGCAGTTTTTCTTCCGCTCCCCGGATCAGGGCCCGGCTCACCTTTTCCCCCACCACGGAGCCCATGGAGCCGCCCATAAATTTGAAAGACATGAGCCCTAAAATGAGAGGGTTTCCTTCAATAGTACAACTTCCGGTAATTACCGCGTCCTTCATCCTGGCCTTGGCTTCAGCCTCGGAAAGTTTTTCTTCGTAGCCTGCAAGGTCTATGGGGTTAAGGGAACGGAGATTGGCGGAGAATTCGGCAAAGCTCCCGGGATCAACCAGATAGCCGAGCCGTTCCAGAGGCTCCATGCGATAATGGTAACCGCAGGAAGTACAGGTCTTTAGGGCGCCCTGGATTTCCTCAACAGTATGGCTTGCGCCGCATCCGGGACAAACTCCCGGATTCCCTGCATCGCCTTTGACAGCGTTACTGTTAGAGGGCATTTTCCGCCTCCGATCTTATTTCTTCGTAGTAGCGGGTTCCGAATTGGCCGGACCGGAACCGGGCGTCGTTTATGATCCACTTCTGCTGGTTCCGGTTGGTCCTGATTCCTTCGATAACAAGTTCGTCCAGAGCCCGATCCATCCGGGCAAGGGCCCTTTCACGGGTACTGCTGTGGACGATGAGTTTTGCCGCCATAGAGTCGTAGTAGGGGGGCACCGTACAGCCGGAGTATAAGAAACTGTCAAAGCGCACACCGGGGCCGCCTGGAATTTCAAGGCGGGTAATTTTACCCGGCGAAAGGGCGTTGATCCGGCACTCAACAGCCCATCCTGAAATACTAACCCTGTCCGGATCAAGTTCCATGCGGCCTTCGGTACAACAGAGGATCTGCTCTCGTATAATATCCGTACCGGTAACAAACTCGCTCACCGGATGCTCCACCTGGAGACGGGCGTTTACTTCCATAAAATAGAAGTTCTCCCCTTCCACGAGAAATTCAATAGTCCCCGCCCCGGTGTACTCAAGCTCCCGGAAGAGGCTAACCGCCCCCTCCGTCATGGAGCGCCTCATTTCCGCCGTAACCGCCGGGGAAGGGCTTTCCTCAATTAATTTCTGGTGGTTCTTCTGCACCGAACAGTCCCGCTCACCCAGGACGGCAACCTTGCCGTTTCCGTCGGAGAGGATCTGGAGTTCTACATGCCGGGGGTTCTCCAGATAGCGTTCGATAAAAACCGTACCATCGGCGAAGTTTGCCGCCGCTTCCGAGCGGGCAATACTGAGGTTCTCCTCAAGTTCGCCGGCGCCGCGGACAATGCGCATGCCCTTACCGCCGCCGCCTGAGGCCGCCTTGATGATCACCGGAAAGCCCAGGTCCTTTACCGCCCGCATTCCTTCCTCAAGGCTGTCCACCGCCCCGGCGGCGCCCGGGGTGACGGGAAGGCCGAACTTGACGGCAGTACTCCTGGCGGCAATCTTATCCCCCAAAAGTTCAATGGTCTCCGGGGAGGGGCCTATAAATATGAGCCCCTTGTTCCGGACAAGTTTCGCAAAACCCGCGTTCTCCGACAGAAACCCTACGCCGGGGTGTATTGCTTCGCAGCCTGTGTTGATCGCCGCCATAATAAGGTTGTTCCGATCCAGGTAGCTTTGGGAAGAAGGGGGCGGGCCTATGCACACCCCCTGATCCGCAAGGCGTACATGGAGGCTGTCCTTATCGGCGGTAGAGTAGACCGCCACGGTTTCTATCCCCAGTTCCCTGCAAGTACGGATGATCCTAACCGCGATTTCCCCCCGGTTGGCAATTAGCAGCCGGTGGACAGTATTTCTACCGGCAAGACCGGCTTTGCCCTCGGATTTACCCCTCAATTCAGATGCCGCCCTTAAAGCCGTTTGACTTCAAACAGGACCTGGTTGTATTCCACAAGGTCTCCGCTTGCGGCCTTTGCGCTGAGAATTTCGCAGTCGAATTCCGCTTCCAAGTGGTTCATCATCTTCATGGCCTCCAGGATACAGAGGGTATCGCCGGCCGTAACTTTGCTCCCGGCCCTGACATAGGCAGGCGCGTCCGGCCCAGGGGCGGCATAAAAAGTACCCACTATGGGGCTTGTTATCGTTTCCGCCCCCGCGCTACCCGAAACCGCGCCGGGAAGCCCCAGGCGTACCGCATCGGCCCCCTGTGCGCCGGAAGTTTTGTTTCCCGGCGCCGCTGCCGCGGACACCGCCGGGGCGGCAGAGGCGGCGCGCACCGCGGCGTCTTTGCGGAAAATGATGCGCAGGGCGCCTTCATGTATATCCAGCTCCGCCATATCGGAAACGCTGAACTTATCCATTAGTTTAAGAATTGATTCGTCGTTCATGCAGATTTACTACTCCATTAAATAGCCGGCTTTATGGACGGACGCTAAATACCAGAGGGATCCACATCGGCTTCATAGTCGATCCCCGCAACATCAAATCCGTGGGCTTCAAGAAAATCGTGCTTAAAACCGGCGATGTCGGTAACCGTAAAAATATTCTCTTCTGTGGCGGATTCCATCCGCTCCAGGGCCGCCCTCTGCACATCATCCCGCATTTCCCAGTCGTCGATACGGATTCTGCCTTCCCGGTCCACCGGCGTTCTGGCCGGGTCTTTCGCGGATTCGGCAGTGTAGAGCCTGTCCCGGTAGAGCCGGGTTATTTGTTCAATGCAGCCCTCGTGGAGCCCCTTTTCCTTCATCACCTTAAAAAGGCAGGAAACGTAGAAGGGAATTATGGGGATTACCGCGCTTGCCCTGGTGACCAGGGCCTTATTCGCCGAGATCCAGGCCCGGCGCCCGGGATAAGGGCCGGCGGATTGCGCATTAATTGCCCGGCCTGCCCGTTCCAGGTCTTCCTTGGCCCGGCCTATGGTGCCGTTCTTGTAAATCGCCCAGGAAAGTTCCGGGCCGACGTAGGTGTAAGCCACGGTCCGCGCATGGGGAGCAAGAAGCCCGGCCTTGTCCAGGGCGCCCATCCAGAGTTCCCAGTCTTCACCGCCCATAACCTTGATGGTGTGGGCTATCTCATCTTCCCCGGCGGGTTCGGCCGTGGGATAGATAAACTTCCCGGTAAGCATATCCACGCTCTTCCCCGAATAGGCTTTACCGATGGGCTTGATCACCGACTTGTACATGACGCCGTCTCCGGGATCGGTCCTGACCGGAGAAGCCAGGGAATAGACCACCAGGTCTATTTGGGAAGGGATCTTGGGGCCTCCGGAATTGGCGCCTGCAATCAGTTCCTTAACCGCGGCAATGGTTTCGGCCTTCATCTCATTGGAATACGCGTCGCCGTTCAGGGTTTTAAAGGGAAGGCCGGCCGCCGCCGCGTCGGTATCGAACGTGAGGTTGTTGTACCAGCCCGGGGTTCCCGTTTTGGTAACCGAAGCGGCCTTTTCAAAGGAAATCCCCACCGTAGCCGCGCCGTACCCGAAGGCCGCCGCTATCCGGCTCGCCAGGCCGTAACCGGTGGAACAGCCTATAATCAAGGCCAATTTTGGGGTTCCTTCCGGGGCCTTGCCGGCCAAATGCTGTTTTACATAGGCAATCTCATTCCGTACCACCTGAGCGCAGCCCTTAGGGTGACTGTTCAGACAGATATTATTTCGAATCATAGGTATCAATTTCATCGTTTTCAAGCCCCCGGCCTTCTCTGCAATTATGACAAATTTTATGATTTTGTCATAATTAATCATAGCACATTAAGCCGAAATGTCAAGGGAAGCGCTGATTTATGTCCGGGATAAATACCAGGAGTTTGAGCTTGTTCCAAAATCCGGCATTTTGGAGCAGCCTCAACCGGGTACTGCTATCAACAATTAAAACAGGTCGTGTACGGTTATTCCGGGGTGGTGATAGCGGGGGGTATCCGGTTTGAGGCGGATGTACCGGATACTGCGCCGGGGGCACCAGTTCAGGCACGCCTGACAGTGTTCGCATTTTGCGGAAAACTCAGGCCGGGAATTTTTAAGGGTAATGGCCCCGGCAGGACAGATCCGCTCGCAGAGGCCGCAGCCGTTACATTCGGCGCCCGCCTTATAGCCTTTTACAAAAAGGGGCGTCCCCATCCGGAAAAGGGATGATACAAAAAATGAAAAGGGCCGTATTGGCCATGGGGAATTCTTTTTCCCCGCTTCTATGGCCTTCGCCGCTTCTTCCGTCGCGGCGCTTTGCAGGGCAAGCCTCTTTGCCACGATCTGCTCATCCGGGGGACCAAAAATAGGAATATAATTTTCCACACTGGGGATACTGCCGGAAAATGACAGGACCGCTTTCTTCCGTTTCAGCACACGGCGGACTTCCGCCAGGGCGCCGCCGGGCGCCGTGCCGAAGGTAACCAGGGCGGCAATGTAGGGGGAACGAATTGCGCTGCGGATAAGAAAACGGCGCACCATTAACGGCGACTGGTAGGCATAAGAGGGAAACATAAAGACAAGCCTGTCCGCCTCCAGCGCTCCCGGCTCTTTTTGCATTTCCGCGCCGATATTGAAAACAGCCGTATCCCCGCCCAGTAATTCTGCGATCCTTTTTGCAGACCACAGCGTGTTTCCTGTACCGGAGAAATAATAAATTTTTGTCATGGATGTTCACCGCAGTATAAGTTTTTCCGCACCCCCTGTCAATGCAGGTTGACTTTTTTGGATATATAAATTACTGTTACATAATTCCTTAAACACAATGGCGATGACAATGAAGATTTTAGTTATTGGCAACCGGGATCGGTATGAAAAGTTTTCCCTGGAACATCTGAATAACCCCGCCCATGAAATTGTTTTTTCCCCCGGGGTACGGCGGATGACGATTTACTGGCAGGCGGAGAGGACCGGGAAATTATTTTAGCCGACGCGATTGCCGGGGTAAGCCGCAGGGTAATTGAACAACTGCCCACTTTGAAAATGATCCACTCCGAAGGAGTGGCCTATGATAAAATTGATGTAAAGGCCGCAAAGGAACGGGGCGTCTTTGTCTGTAATAACAAGGGATGTAACGCGGCGGCCGTAGCGGAACAGGCAGTACTACTGATGCTGGCCTGGCTGCGGAGCATGATTGCGGGAGACCGGGAAGTCCGCCTGGGACATCAGATTCAAATGAAGGAACGCCTCATGGTGGAAGGCATTACCGAACTGGGGGACTGTACGGTGGGCCTCATT
>JAITNM010000027.1 GCA_031290475.1 Treponema sp.
ACTATGCTCCCTATCGGAATAACAGGGCTACCTTTTATGCGGGGGGATTTGCGGGAGTCGCCTTTAGCCTGATTGAATTATCCAAGGCCCTGAGTGTTCCCGCTTATGAGGAAGCGGCGCTGATACTGACGGAGAAGATCGCCGCCGATGCAAAACCGGTGGATTTTGGGGTGATATGGACCGGTTATTCCGGCCCCTACCATGACGGGGGTACGATTCTGTATCTTTTATACGCCGCCCGGCATTTCAATAGACCGGAGTGGAAGGAACTTGCCGCCCAAGGCGGGCGGGCGATCATCTCCACCGGGGAAACATACGGGGCGGATCAGGTATGGTATAAGGGGTTTCACAATATCCTGGCGGAGTTTAATGGAAAGGATCCGGAGAAAGAGTCGGACTTTTTTCCCAATTTTTCCTACGGTACCTCGGGGATGACCTATGTTCTGGCCCGGCTTTACGAAGAGACCGGGGACCGGGATTTTCTGGATGCCGCCGAGAAGGGGGCCAATTACCTAATTTCCATCGCCGTTCCCGCCTCCCAGGGACGGTTAATCCCCTATCATTACCCCGATAACCGGGAAGATGTTTTTTTTCTGGGTTTATGTCATGGCCCCGTGGGTTCATCCCGGGTATTTGTATTGCTTCACCGCTTGACCAAAAACCCCATATACCGGGATTTTTATGTTGAATTGACCCAGGGCATTATCGGCGCTGGAGCGCCGGAATATCATTCTGCGGGGTATTGGGATTGCCATTGCCAGTGCTGCGGTACCGCGGGTTTTGTCAATCTCTTTTTGGGAATCTGGCTTGAATCGGGAGGTGATGAATACCTGGATTATGCAGTACGTTCCGGTAAGGTACTGTTGGGGGGCGCAACTTACGATGGGGAAAAGGCGATCTGGTATCAGGCGTTTACACGGCTCAAGCCGGATCTTATCACCACTGACCTTGGATACATGGAAGGCGCCGCAGGCATCGGCGTCGCGCTTCTCCAGCTTTCCACCGCCTTGGGGGAGGACTTTACAACCATCCGTCTACCCGACGATCCCTTTGCAACGGCCGGCCATAGAGCGTAGACCATAGGTATTCGGTGTAGTCAGAGAAAATATTCCGGCTGTTTGGTATAGGTAAAACGCGAAAGAAATTGCTTTGTTCGTTCTTTTTGGGGATTCCCAAAAACCTGTTTGGGCGTGCCCTGTTCTACCACTTCTCCGTTGTCCATAAAAATTACCCTGGAAGCCACATCAAAGGCAAATTCCATTTCATGGGTAACCACAATCATGGTAACTCCGAGTTTTACCACCGATTTCATCAGTTCCAGAATATCGGTAACCATTTCCGGATCAAGGGCGGAGGTTGGTTCATCAAAGAGAATGACCTTGGGATTCAGGGCAAGCGCCCGGGCAATACCCACCCGTTGCTGTTGTCCGCCGGAGAGCTGAAAAGGCTTACTGGTTAATTTCTCCGTTAATCCGACTTTGTGCAGAATATCCCCGGCAATTTTTGCGGCCTCAGCTTTTGGGACCTTTCTTGCAACGATTAAACCTTCCATGACATTTTCCAGTACATTTTTATTTATAAAAAGGTCATAGTTCTGGAACACCATTGCGGTTTTTCTCCGCATCGTAAGAATCTCCCGGGATGAAACCTTTTTTAGGTTTACCGCTTGTCCATCCAGAGTTAATATACCTTCATCCGCTTTTTCAAGAAAGTTGAGACAGCGCAGCAGGGTTGTTTTCCCCGAACCGCTCGGTCCCAAAAGAACGACCACTTCCCCTTCCTGAACAAATACATCAACACCCTTCAGCACCTGGTTTTTCCCAAATGCTTTTTTTAAACCGTTTACATTAATCATCCTGCTATTTCCCTTAACTTGCCTCCGAAGTGACGCTCCAAAACAGTAAATGTGTTTTCAATAACCACACATATCATCCAATAAACGATTGCCGCCGCAAGGTATGCCTCCAGATAACGGTAATTTCCATTAGCGGTCTGGAGGGCGCCATTTAATACATCCAACACTGTGATCATGCTGGCCAGCGAAACTGCCTTGGTAAGGCCCAGAGAATAGCCGCAAACCGTGGGGAGTGAAACCGGCAGCGCCTGGGGCAGCACAATACGCCACAGGAGCTGCAAATGAGTGTGCCCCACCGAATAGGCGGCATCGTACTGTCCTTTACCAACCGAGGCAAGGGCGCCGCGAAAAGCTTCCGATAAACCGACTGCCGCCGGAATAGAAAGCGCCACTATCGCAATGATCGCCTTATTCAAGTTTCTGAACGTAAAATCAATGCCCAAATATTCCATCATGTTATTAAAATGATCCGCTGTGATAATATAGATGGCTATGATGATCAGGATCACCGGGATACCCTTGACAATGGTAACCGTCCATTTTAAAACCGGGGCCAGAAAACGTACCCTAAAAAAGCGGGCCAGAGCAATTAAGATGCCGAACAATGCGCCTATTATCAGGGCGGAACCAGCTATGGCCAATGTTATGGGAACCCGAACGGCGGCTGCCTTTAGGGCTGTAAGCATAAACATCAGGCTAAAATCCATAGCTGTCCCTCCGCTCCGATTATAAGCGATTATCCCTGCCGCCTGGATCTGGCAAGTTCCTCAAAGTAGCCATCGAGTATCTCCTCCTGAAGCTTCTTGAACTGCCCGGACTCTATCATTTCTTTAAACGCCCTGTTTACCGCATCCCGAAGCCCGGTACGATCCTTGGCAAAAAGGAAATAGCATAGAGATTCCGAAACAGGTTCTCCAACGGTCTTAAAATTAAGGTCCCTTTCCGCGTTAAATTTTCGTATATTAAATTTATCCAGGATAGTGGCATCTGCATCACCACTGTCCACGCTTCTTAGCATGATATCCATGGAATCGGTTAATATCTCCTCAATCGGATTTTCCGGATGCTTAAGATTGTATTGATCCACAATGTACGCCTGATTGGATCCCGGCCATACTATGACCCGTTTTCCCTGTAAATCATCCAGGGAGCTAATGCCGGTAGTGGTATCTTTTACAGTTACGTAGTTAGTACTATCCAAATACCCGTCATCAGAAAAGAGATACTTCGCGGCTCGTTCTTCGTTCCATTCAAAAGAGTTTACTCCAATATCCAACCTTCCGTTGTCCAATCCCATCAGGACAACCCGTATTTCCTGAAACTGGTATTCAAATTCGTATTCCTCAAGCCTTTCATCAATCGCATCAAGCAGCCGGTATTCATAGCCGGCCCGGTTGCCGTTTGCATCAAGAAAATTTATGGGTGGTGCGATCTGCCCCGTAAGACCAACATAGATCTTTTGTGGATCCCCTGCACTGCTTTTTTTACCACAAGCGGCAAGGAAAACGAGCAGGATGAGAACCGTAAGGCAGACGAAGGCGGTACGAAAAAACTTTTTCATAACAAAACTCCTTTAAAAAAATATTTTTAAGCGATTTCGCTTTGATACCGTGTTTTAGCCTCGATTTTACTGAACAGTTTTTCCAAAAGTATGGTAAGCATAGAGAATATAATAGCCGCATCAAAGTAGCCTTCCAGCATATGGGTGGTTTGCCCCCCCAGCATATTCACCTTGCCAATGACATCAATAATGCCGAAGGTGAAGGCCAAGGAAGAATCCTGCAGAAGTCCAGTCATAGTGGTGCCCACACTGGGAATGGCGATAATGACGCTTTGGGGTAAAATGATGCGCCTATATGTTTGCAGTTTGGTTAAGCCCACGGATAGGGCCGCATCGGTCTGGGCCTTGGGTACGCTCTGAATTGCCCCGCGGAACACCTCGGAAAAATAGGCACCGGTGTTGATACCATAGGTAACAAAGACAAAATAAATTTTATCCCACCGGATAATATTGATGCCGAAAAGAGAAACGATGGCGGGCAGACCATAATACACCACAAACATTTGAATGAGAATAGGTGTTCCCCGAATAAAGGAAACGATGATCTTACACAGGTCCTGCAAAATCGGTATCCGCTCCAGGCGGATAAAAGCGATTGTAATACCTATCAAAATACCGAACAGGGTTGCAACCAGAACTATCATCAGTGTGGTCGGCAGTCTGGCAAGCAGCTGGGGAAAGTAATCAATCACATATTTCCAATTAAAATACTTATCTCTCACTTTTTCACCTAAAATTTATTAAACATATGTAATTAATATGTTTAATACCAAGATACAATTTGTTTTTCCTTTTGTCAATCATTTTACCATATGATATTTTAATCTATACCATATTAACCTATATACATATGTATAGTACTATACATATGTATCCAGTTTTATCAACATGGCGCACCGTCACCCTTACTTTTTGTATAATTTTACATATATTGATTCAATTTAGTACCTTTTTTACCAAATCAATAAAATGCCCTTGCCGCCGGAATATACCGTACTTAATTTATAAATAGACCGGGAACCCGGTATGTACCAAAAACCGGTTTCCCTTTCACGGAGTAGTGTATGACTTTTCTGCAAATTCTTTTTTTCGGTTCGATTATGGCGGTTGTCATGTCCATGTTTATGTCCCTGGCAATGACTATTATGAATGTCGGTATTAACGATCGCTTTATTGCGGCCTGGGCAAAGGGCTGGCTGACCGGTTTTTTGGTGTCCCTGCCCCTTTCTTTTGTTCTGCCGCCTTTTTTGCAAAATATGATAAGGGTGTTCAATATATAACGAGGAGACACTAACCGGTTAAAGTTATAATATCCATCAGAACTCCAACATTACCTTGGCATGATGCCCTCGTGCTTTTTCGGCAAAGGCTTCTTCTGCCTGATTGAAAGGATAAATGCCGGTGATCATATCCTCCACATGAAGCCTTGGTATCAGATCCAGGGCCTGATAATATAGATTGTTGGGCATAAATATGCCATGGATTGTAGCGTCCTTCCAGTAAAGATTGAATAG
>JAITNM010000103.1 GCA_031290475.1 Treponema sp.
GTTTTTCCATGACGCTCCGAATGGCGTATGGCCCTTGAGCCAACGTTCCTTAAAATCTTCCCTCTTCCAGCCTGGCTTAGCCTTGACTAAACAAACGCACGTTACCTTTCCCATTTCAAATTCCTTTCCCTTAACGGGTATAAAAAATATTTACAGTCGTTTTTTAAACACAACTGTTTTAATCTTGACTTTTCAGCGAAAGTTATTCGAAAACATGAAGTTTCCGAATAACTTTTTCAAGTTACTTGTCCCAGTACCCTTTCTGTTTCAAAACGCCCTCATAGTCGCTTTGCACTTTTGCGGAGTCATCCCATCTGGCGCCGTCTTTATCGACGTTTTCCTTGGTGAGTATTATTGTCGGCTGTATGGTTTCAAAGGGTTCCGGGGTTCCATTAATATACTCCAGGGCTTTGATTGTCGTAAGGATGCCGAGCTCCAAGGGAGACATTTTGGCTGTTGCCAGCAGCGTACCGTTTCGAATCATATCTTCCCCTACCGGTGAAGCATTGACGGATACCATGACCATCTCTTTCTGCCTTCCCGCCTCCGAAATGGAGAGCGCGGCGCCGGCGGCCATTTCCTCGTTCATGGCAAAAACCAAATCGATATGGTCGTGCATAACCAGGTAGTTCCGCATTAGATCTTCGCCTTTTTTCCGGTCCCAGTCAGCGTACTGTATTTCGGAAATCAGCTTGAACGTAGGGTCCTTGGCTATGGCGGCCATGAAACTCTCCCGCTCATTCTTCTCCGCCGACTGGCCGAAAAGGCCGCCCAAAACCACGAATCTTCCTCCGGGGTACCCTACCTTGTTCTTCACAACATATTCGCCCACCGCGTTGCCAATGACAAGGAAATCGGGCCCGACCGCTCCTTGGGCTTGTCCCGGACCGGGATCGATAGTGCTGTCAACAAGGAATAGAGGGATCTTCGCCGCGTTGGCAAGCTGGGCGGCCTTTTGCGCCTGTGCCGATCCGGTTGGATGCATGAGAATGGCGTCAACGCCGAGGGAAATAAGGTTCTCCACATTCTGGATTTCCCTTACATTGTTGTTTTCCGCAGACCGCCCCGCGTATGTATTACCGGAAACTTCCACTGCCCACTTGACGGCGTTAATTTCATAGTTGTAATACGCCTCCGAGCTGGCATAGCAATGACCGATTGTCTTTCCCCGCACCTTCGAATTCCCCGCCGCCTGTTTTGCCTGGGAACCGCCTCCGGCGATAAGATTGGCCGCCAGGAACAATCCCATAACCGCGCCCACGATGATTCTTTTCATCTTTTTCCTCCAAAAATTGATATATATATTTTGACAAAATCAGGCAAAACCTGTTTTGCAAAATCCGTTTTGAATACTAGACGCCGTCAGACTGTCTTCTTGTCCGCAGTATCACAGCGATCAGGAGCACGATTCCAAAGATAATCTTGTGATAAAAAATAGGTATCATAAGCAGATTCAGGGAATTGGAAATGACGCCCATCAGCATTACCCCCAGAAAACAACCCAGAACATTTCCCTGGCCCCCGGAAAGGGATACGCCGCCGACCACGCAGGCGGTAATCGCTTCCATTTCATAACCCAGGGTCATGCTGTAATTCGCGGCAGAAAGCCTTGAGAGTACCAGCATGGCGGTTATGCCGCAGAGAAAACCGTTTATGGAAAACACGAGAATTTTATAACGCTTGACATTGATGCCCGCGAGGTATGCCGCCTCCGGGTTCCCCCCCACCGAATATACACGGCGCCCGAACTTGGTATACCGCATTATCAGGGATACAATCGCTGCCAGAATAACAAATATCACCGTCTGTATCGGAATCCTGCCGATCTTGGCCGTACCAAACCATAAAAACATGGTTCCAATGGAAGCCACATTCCCACTCACCGCAACCAGGCCAAGGCCCTGAAAAAGGCACATAGTCCCCAGGGTAAGGATAAAAGCCTCGGCTTTGGTTTTGGCTACCAAAAGACCGTTGACCACCCCGCAGGCGAGCCCCAAGAGGAGGCCAAAGGGAAGGGCGGTCCCGTCATTCAGGATACCAAGACGCAGCAATGTCGCGGTAAGACAGGCGTCAAAGGAAACCAAATACGCCACGGACAGATCGATGTTTCCCGTTATAATAACCATGGCCATCCCGATAGTCATGATGCCGGTCAATGAAACGGTCTGGAAAAGATTGATGATATTGCTTATTGACAGAAAGCGCGGGGCGGCAAATTGCACCAATACCGCAAGAACCAGAATCATAATGGAGAGGAATACATTCTGATTTTTAAAAAAAGCTTTAACCTGCGCCGCCCGCACGGCGCTTATATCATTATTAGCCAATTTCCTCTCCTCCTATCGCTTCTTTAAGTACCCGTCTCTGGGTAAGATCGTTTTTATGTATTTCAGCGGCAATTTTTCCGTCCCGCATCACCAGCACCCGGTCGCTCATGGAAAGCAGTTCTTCCATATCGGAGGTGATGAATATCAGGACTTTGTTCTGCTTTGCCAAATCCATGCATATTTTGTAGAGTTCCTTTTTGGCGGCTACGTCGATGCCCCGGGTCGGCTCGTCAAAAAGATACACTTCCGCTTCCGTGTACAGCCATTTAGCCACCACCACTTTCTGCTGATTTCCGCCGGAAAGATTTCTCACCACCGTTTTGCCGTTTGACGCTTTAATGCGAAGTTCGTCCATCATTTTTCTGCCGATGGCTTCAACGCTTTTTGGCCACACAAAGACGCTTTTGAATTTACGCAACGAGGGCAGTACCATGTTATTTTCTATGCTCTGGATAAGTACCAGCCCGCTTTTCCGCCGGTCCTCGGTTATAAAAGCAAACCCGGCGCGGATGGCCTCTTCCGGCGTTTCAGGCGTTACCTCTTTGCCGTCAAGAAAAACTTTGCCGCTTTTCTTTTTGTCCACACCGAATATCAGCCGGGCCAGTTCCGTCCTGCCCGCGCCCACCATGCCGTATATGCCAAGAATTTCCTTGCGCCGTGCGGAAAAGCTGACGTTTTGTACCAGACCCCGGCTCATCCCCTCTACCCGGAACGCCTCTTCCCCCGCGGCAAGATCTTCCTTTTCATAGAAAGCGCCCAGGCTGCGGCCGACCATGTTGTCGATCAGGGTGGCCTTATCTACTTCTTTCACGGCAAAGGTGTTAATATATTTGCCGTCCCGCAGAACGGTTATCCGGTCGGCTATTTCAAACACCTCATCCAGATGATGGGAAATGTAGATGACGCTTTTCCCCTCGCTTTTGAGGAGCCCTATGATGCGAAAGAGGTTGGCTATTTCCGATTTGCCGAAGGAAGCGGTGGGCTCGTCCATGACAATTACTTT
This sequence comes from Treponema sp., assembly GCA_031290475.1. Lineage (GTDB taxonomy): Bacteria > Spirochaetota > Spirochaetia > Treponematales > Breznakiellaceae > JAITNM01. The sequence goes on from JAITNM010000103.1 coordinate 3,331, forward strand.
GCAGTCATGGGCCAGGGCTTTTGCTATCTGAACCGCCTGCTGTTCGGCTATCCCCAAATTAGCGCAGACCGCCTGTGGATCAACCGGAATATTCAGCCTCCGCATAATTTCTCCGGTGGCGCTGAACATCATTTTCCAGTCAATAAGACCGAATTTTCCCCTGGTCAGCTCATGGCCGATATGCAAATTCTCCGCCACCGTCAAGTAGGGCACAAGCGTGTTTTCCTGATAAATGGTATGTATCCCCAATTTGTAGGCGATGTCCGGCAATACCCGGAGAAGGGGCGAACCCTCAAAAACAATTTCACCGCCATCGTGCTGATATGCGCCGGATAGTATTTTGATCAGTGTGGATTTTCCCGCGCCGTTTTCGCCGCAGATCGCGTGTACCTCGCCCTTGATGAGCTCAAAGCTCACATCAGAAAGGGCCTGTACGCCGGGAAATGATTTTGATATCCCCCTGAGTGCAAGCAATGGTACGAAAGTTTGGTTTGACATCTCAGTCTGTTACCCACACATATGAAAACAATTACAGTTGTTTTTTAAACACAACTGTTTTAATTTGAGACATTTCTTCCAGAGTCCGGCTTACCCCTTCATGGCCGGTACCGCTCTTTTTATGACCGCCAAACGGCTGATGATCAAAACGGTAATTCCCCGAGCCGTTAACAACAACGGCGCCACATTCCATAACCGTGGCGACTTTGAGGGCTTTTTTCATATCCCGGGTAATCACACCGCCCTGCAGACCATTGGCGCACGCGTTGGACATACGCAGCGCGTCATCCAGGGTATCAAA
>JAITNM010000133.1 GCA_031290475.1 Treponema sp.
CCCAAATGCGGCTCACGGCGGCGATCACCTCGTCCCCGTACTTCTTCGGCCTTCCGCCGCCTTTGGCGTTTTTCCGCGCCTTACAGGGCTTTCCAGCCTTGTATTTGACCGGTTTGCCGTCAACCGTGCCGGAGACCGTCCGTCCGTGGTTTTTTAAAATACCTATGGCATACCTCCGGTTGTAACCCGTTGTCGCCACGAATTCGCCAGGAATTTTCGTCTTGCCTTTCCTGTCCGCCGCCCTGTAGCGCTTGCTAACCACGGCGGTGATTTTCTTTTTTTCTTTCATTTCCAACCCCGTTTGTTCCTCCTTTTCGGGTAGGAACTATTAGGCCGAAATTCGAGTTTTCTCAAGAAAAAGCGGGGTGAGCCAATAAGTTTTGACCCGATTGTATAAACGGACGTAAAAGATAACTCGCTATGCTGTAAAAACAGTGTCTAAAGAGGCCGTCCATACTTCGCCCTAAATGATATACCGGTTCAAAACATTCTTTTAAAACACCCCGTGTAGTTTCAATGCGATTCCGCATTCTGAACAGCCGCCCCTGCTCCGTCGTCATAACCCTTTTCATGTTTTTCCGTGTCGCGTTCAAAATATGGCGGTGTTTCTCATAGAGTGATTTGAATACTTCTTCCTTCAAAAAATGGTTTTCCGCATACATCCCGCGTCGCAAACGAAAAGACCCGAAAGCGGGTTTGTCGTATCGGGTGCCATCCGGCTGTCATGAACGGCTCCCGGTAGAGAAAACCGGATTCATCAATGTACCGTCTTCATCACACGCGCCGTGCAGTTTAAACCCGTAAAACCACCCCTTTGTTGTTTTACCGCGGGAAGCATACCCTTTCGCCACCTGATGCGTGTTTATGTAGTGATTATCACAGACGCTTAGCGGAGTGGAATCCATGAAAAAGTTTTGCCTGCCCCGAAATAAAAGATATCGCGTGAAGACAAGGATCGCGGGAAAAGATTTATTTGTCGCTTTTAGAAAGTTCGCGTAATTTGGCAGACAGGGAAAATAAGATTTATACATGTTTTGCGCGGGCGGATGGAAATTCTTTAAGTCATGTACTTTCAAGTGGAAGCGCAATATGTTAAGCGTTATCACTTCAGCCAGCGCCAAGCGTGCTTTCGGACCTCGCTTACCAGTCCGGCGTTTCTGTATCTCCTTCCCTATGGGAAAGTTCATCACCATATTGATAAATTCATCAACTATGCGATACACTGTGATTAATGCGGATTCGTCCTTTTCGCTCATCTCCTGTTTGGTTTGTTTGATACCTTTACCTTATCAGAAGACGAGCGTTTTTTGTACTACAACGCCCTGGATTAGAAACTCGAAATTCGGCCTTTTTGTTTTTTTAATAGCCGCCAAGGATGGCGGCTATTCCGTAAATTTCAAACTGGCATGACACATAACGTATGATAAGCGGCGTGCCGGCTTCACAACAATGCTTTTAATTGTTCTTTTTTAACCGTAATTCTTTTTTCTTACCGCCAAAACGATTACCGCCCTAAACCCGCCGCGATATGTTTATCCTCTTTTTATTTAATTTCCTTTAATTCCTATGTTTTTACTATTAAATTAACAAAATACCCGTGATTTTGGGTTACAATTTTATAATGAGGCATCCACCTTTTTGGGTTACATTTTTGATGAGGCAACGCGACCGCTTGACAATTTTTTCCGCATCCGTTAGTATTATCATAAACAATCCCCTGTAGCTCAGCTGGCAGAGCAAGTGGCTGTTAACCACTGGGTCCGTGGTCCGAATCCGCGCGGGGGAGTTTTCAGGCCGTCCGAAAGGACGGCCTAATTCTTTATAGGATATAGAATTAGCGTATTTTGGCAAAAATGACATATTGAGGAAATATGTCATAAAAAGACCAAAATAGGCTCTGACAACAGTACTGTCAACAAAGTGTGGTAAAGCCGGGATGCCCAAACGGGCTTCGGCGGGAGGGCGTCATCGAGACCATGCCGGACTTTGAGCCATTCAAGCGGTCAGGGAGAAGGCAGGACGTTCTTTCCGGCCAGGAATTAAGCGCCCTATTCCCCTATGATGAAAAGGCGCTTATCGAAATCCGGAAACGCCCTGACGATATGCGCAAAGAGCAGAACGAAATCGCCTTGATGTTCGGGACGCTGTTCTGTGTAACCGTATCGGCGGGGCTTCGTTCCGGTGAAATCCGGGCATTACACAGGAACCAGATAAGCATAGCCAATAGCGGCCTTGTGATAGACCGTGCTGTTGATGACCGGAGGCAGATCGCCGGAGCCTCCCGGTTTTCCCGGCCTTGTTTCCCCTATCACGGCAAACCGGTCGCCAACTACTATATCCTTGACCGTTTCCGCTTTGGTCTTGATAGATCAGAACAGGTCTTGCGGGAGTTTGTAGGGCACAGGTCTATCGCTATGACTGACCATTACGACAACCCGATATTAACGGAACGTCTGATAGCGTATCAGAAAGTCCGCCCATCGGTTGAGCAATTCCGGGGAGAGAAGCAATAGGACAAAAACCGGCGGTGGGCTTTTGCTCCTGCTACCGGTTGTCTACTATGTACTTCCATTGCAAGTTGCTTCCTTAGCACGGCTATCAACGCTGCCCAGTACACCGGCGCCATCGCGTGGCGGACGATCGGCGGCAGAATCCAGGACGATACGCAAAACATAAAAAAAATGGCAATGGGTCTAGCGTGATTGTTCTTCCCGAAGGCAAGTTCTTTATCTCCGACGGCATGGTTATCGCGGCGTTTTCGCTGTTCAACCCGTCTCAACTGGTGGATTCAAGAAAAGAGAAGGGCAGGGTTTGCGCCTATAAAATAGGCAATGAGGAATGAGGAATGAGGAAAGGCGCCCAGGGCGCCGCCTAAGGCACAAAATAACCTATATCCCGTAAATTTAAAATTAATTTATCAAGATAATATTCTGATGTCAGCGGCCAATGCCAACCCAAGCGAATCAATGCCGAGCTTGTCCATTCGTTGCTCCTGCCAATAAAAAATCCCCGCAGCAGAGCCGCGGGGTATTTTTTTTTGTAGAGGAAATTTTTTGTACGTGTGGGGTTTACTACCATGAATTCTAAGCGTTGCCATAATTTAACCGCAGCAAGC
>JAITNM010000139.1 GCA_031290475.1 Treponema sp.
TTCCGGCTTTCGTCGTAGATTTCTATGCCCTGCGGGGCGAGGCTGTCAAAATGATAGCCTATTTCGTTAAAGCGGCTGGCGATCCCGGGGGCCACGAGGTGTTCGGCAAGCTCGCCAAAGCTCCGGTGCAGGCCCCCCATTTGGACGGAGAGTTCCTTTATTATACGGTCGTTTTCTTCCCGTCTCCGGTCGTCTTTTTCCCGCATGTTTTTTATTATGCGGTCGTTTTCTTCCCGCATATTTTTTATTATGCGGTCGTTTTCTTCCTGTCTCCGGTCGTTTTTTTTCCGATCTTCCATCAGGGCGGCCCAAACCTGCTCGAAGGTGATGCCCCGGGGGTAGTCGGGTACGGTGCTTTCCGATCCTGCCATGCTTGCCTCGTTGCTATAAATATATCATAAAACGGCTCAAGGGGCAATGCGAGTAAATTTTTCAAGGCAAAATTTGAATGCCTTCGTTTGAATTTGGAATTGCCGGCCGCCCGCTACTCCACCGTCACCGACTTGGCCAGGTTCCGGGGCTTGTCCGGGTCGAGGCCCCGCTGCACCGCGCAGTAATAGGCGTAGAGCTGGCAGGGGATCACCGACAGAATCGGCGTCAGGCTGTCCAGGGTACGGGGTATGCGGAAAATTTCGTCCGCCGTCTTGTCAAAATAGTCCACGCCGTCGTAGGTGATCACCACCGTGGCGGCGCCCCGGGCCTTTACTTCCTTGATGTTGGAGTCCATTTTGTCAAACAGGGCGCACTGGGTACAGATGGCCACCACCAGGGTGGAGGTATCCACCAGGGCGATAGGTCCGTGCTTGAGTTCCCCCGCCGCAAAGGCCTCCGAATGGGTGTAGCTTATCTCCTTGAGCTTCAGGGCGCTTTCCAGACTCACCGCGTAATCGAAGAGGCGGCCCATAAAAAACACCTTGGCTTTGTTAAACTGCAGGGAAGCAAAGCGCTGGATGTTTTCCTTGCCATCAAGGATCTTCCGGGCCTGATCGCTTAACTGTTCCAGGGCGTCAATGTACCCGGAAAGCGCCGCTTCCGTGGTGGTTTTCCGGAGCAGGCCGAACTGGAGGGCTATCAGGCTGAGGCACATGAGCTGGGTGGTAAAGGCCTTGGTGGAGGCCACGGCGATTTCGGGCCCCGCCCAGGTGTACATCACCAGGTCCGCTTCCCGGGCCAGGGTGGAACCTACCACGTTGGTAATGGCGATGATCCGGGCGCCGCTCTTCTTTGCCATCCGCATGGCCGCCAGGGTGTCGGCGGTTTCCCCGGACTGGCTGATGATGATAAAGATGTCCCTGGGGTGATAGATGGGGTTACGGTACCGGTACTCCGACGCGATTTCCGCGTCTGTGGGGATCCGGGCAAAGTGCTCGAAGATGTACTTGCCGATCATGGCGGCGTGCCACGCGGTGCCGCAGGCGGCGATGACGACCCTGTTTGCCTCGGCCCATGACGCGTCAAAGCCTATCTCCTCAAGGTTAATGGTCTTGGCCCCATAGGTTTTGATCCGCGCCCGGAGCGTATCGGTCAGGGCCTTGGGCTGCTCGTGGATCTCCTTGAGCATGAAATGTTCATACCCGCCCTTTTCCGCGGCGCCGGCGTCCCAGTCCACATGGGAGATCTCCTTGCTCAGCTTTTGCCCTTCCCTGCTGTAAAATTCCACCTGATCCCGGTAAAGGACCGCGATCTCCTCATCCTCAAGGTAATACACATCCCTGGTGTATTCCAAAAGGGCCGGCACGTCCGACGCTATGAGGTTTTCCCCCTTTCCCGCGCCGATAACCAGGGGGCTTTCCTTCCGTACCGCGATGATCCGGTCCGGATCACTTTCAGAGATGATCCCCAGGGCGTATGAGCCTTCCAGCCTTTTCAATGCTTCCTGCACCGCCTGGAGCAGATCCCCGTTGTAGTGGAAGTCGATGAGATGGGCCGCAACCTCCGTATCGGTTTCGCTGCGGAAGCTGACGCCGTGGGCAACGAGCCATGCCTTGAGTTTGGCGTGGTTCTCGATAATCCCGTTGTGAACCACCGCAATTTTCCCCGATACGTCCGTATGGGGGTGGGAGTTGATATCCGAAGGCTCCCCATGGGTGGCCCAGCGGGTGTGGCCGATCCCCATGGTTCCCTTAAGGGCGCCCCGGGCAGTCTCGTCACCAATCAGCTTTTCCAGGGATTTCAGGGGCCCTTGGGACTTGCGTACCAAAAGCCCCGATTTTCCCAGCACCGCGATCCCCGCCGAATCATAACCCCGGTATTCCAGCTTTTTGAGACCCTTGAGGAGGACCGGAACCGCCTCTTCATCCCCGATATAGCCGACAATACCGCACATATTAGTTGTTGGTAATGATAAACGCGTTAATAACAAGGGGGACAGAACCGGTGTTATGTACCCCGTGGGACGCGCCGTTTCCGGTAATCATTACGTCCCCTTTCGCTATGGGGCGTTCTTTCCCGTCATCGTTCACCGTGCCGTTTCCTTCTATAAAAACAAAGTACTCGGTTTCATCCACATGCTGATGGTACCCGATGGAATCCCCGGGGAGCAGCTTGATTTCCGCCGCCAGTTTGACATGGGCATGGGACCCGCCTTCCACAAAGTGGGAAAAATACGCGGTCCCTTCTCCGCCTCTGAGTTTTTCTTTCGATTCGGCTTTTAACGCGGCTCTTTGGTATACCATAATACGCTCCTTGTTTTGAAAAAATCCGGTTTTATAACCCTATCCAAAAATCGTAAAATAGGGAATAGACAATGGTAGTTGCCCTATCAAAAAATTGTTAAACTGGAGTATTGTATAGTGTATGAAACAGGATAAGAAAGCCGGCTCATTGAAAATCCTCTTCCGCCTTCTTCTGGTTATCGTCCTGCTCCTGGCCCTGGTCCTGCTGGCGGGTACCCTCTATGCCCTGGTTTTCCGCAATGCCCGAGAGGCGGCGGGGGGCCGGGACTCTGCGGGCATGAGCGGCGGGAAAGCGGATAGCGGCGGCCAGCCCCGGCCGGGCCTGGCCGCCCCGGCGGAACCGGACAGCGTGTTCAGCGGCCTGGGCCGGATACGGACCTCCTCAGGCGGAAGCGAACCCGCGGCGGTTATAGTTTCCATCGCCTTTCCCTATGCCGCGGCGGATAAAGACTTTTCCGCGGAATTGGCCTCCCGGATTGGGGATTTCCGGGCCTTAACCGAGGCGTATTTCAGTTCCCTGTCCGCCGCCGAACTGCGGACCCGGGAAGAGGCGGTTGTAAAGGCGGAACTGCTCGAACGCTTCAACGGCCTGCTCCGCCTTGGCCGGATTGGCGCCATATATTTTAGCGATTATATGATCATCGAGTAAGCCCGGCAGACTCCTAGGGGCCTGTCAGTCAACCGGAGAGGTTTTTCCGTGTCTAAAATATAGCAAAAGGAGTTTCTATTATGGAACAGCCATCTTCTACCGCAGCCCAGGTCATAATAGCAGTTATTCCCATAGTAGGAATTGTCATAGGTTCTACGGTTGTTTTCTTTTACCTCCTCTGGAGCCACCGGCGAAAGATGCTGCTCATCAAAACCGGGAACTACACCAGGCCCGAGTTTGATCTCCTTTCTTTCAGCCTTTTGGCAGGGCTTCTCCTAACCTGTGTGGGAATCAGCCTGACGGTTTTACTTGTAGCGGCTCGCGGATTCGACTATGCTTCATTAGGGGGTGTAATTCCCCTTTCCTGCGGCATAGGGCTTTTGATCTTTTATGGAATGAAACGTCACAGCAGGACTGCTTGAGCGGCGGTATTCCATGGAAAACTCAAAGACCGGCGGAGAAGGGAGGGCGGCATGGATGTGCCGGTTCAAACACCGGCGGTGATTGAGGAGGACGATCTCATTGTTGCCCGGATTGTGGCCGGACAAAAGGATGGGTTTCGGGACCTGGTCCGCCGGCATGAGCAGGCGGTGTACGCCATGGGCCTGAGTTTTTTCCGCAATGCCGATGACGCGGCGGACTTTGCCCAGGAGGTGTTCCTCAAGGCGTACCGGAATTTGTCCTATTTTGAGGGCCGTTCCCGGTTTTCCACCTGGCTTTACAAGATCGCCTATAACACGGCGGTCAATAATGTGAACCGGAGAAAGGAGTACCGGAGTCTTGTGGAAGAGGATCAGATAATAGACGGGGATACGCCGGAGCGGAACCTGCTTCGTTCCGCCGCTCAAGAAGCGGTTCAGGACGCGGTAAAGGATCTTCCCGAAAGGTACCGGATCTGCGTCGATCTCTTCTTTTTTTATGACCGGTCTTACCAGGAGATTGAAAAGATTACGGGATTTTCGGTAAATACCATTAAATCCCATGTTTTCCGGGCGAAAAAACTGCTCCGGGATAAACTTGAGGATTTTGGGAGCTTTTAAGGAGTAGGTAATGAAAAATGAAAGTTACTGCCGCACTGTTATGGATAAGATGTACGAATTTTCCGGGGACGCCCCCCTTCCCTTTATGAGCCGCCTGGAAATCGCCTTCCATGTACTCTTCTGTACCAATTGCGCCGGTGAAATAGCCCGGCTGGAAAACGTCCGCTCTATTATGCGGACCGATTTTTTGCCCCCCTCTCCGGACCTGGAAGACTCGGTGATGAGCCTCATCAGCGCCGAAACTGTGGAAATTTCCGGAGAAGCGTGGGGTGAATCGCCGGAAGTTTCATTCCGGCTCTGGGTTATCACCGGCCTTATCATTTTCTTTTCCCTGGGAAGCTCTATTTTCAATATGGATTTTATGAAGGTAGCCGCGGTTTCAGGCTCTTCTTTTCTGCTTCCCATTGGAATTATCTTCGGCGCCGTGGTGACCGGTTACGGCGCCATCTTCATCGGCAGCCACCTTAAGGAATTTTCAGATCGTTTTGGCCTTCATTAAAATATTTTTATAAAACATTGACTTTCAAGTTGGCGCAATTTAAGCTTAACTATGAAACTTCGTTTCACGTTCGATTTCCCAAATAGAGGTTATCATGACTATTTCTACGTATACCGTAAAACCAAAGTTACCCAATTCTCTCAAGCCCCTGGAAGAGATCGCCCGTAATCTCTGGCTTTCCTGGAATTTTGAAGCAGTCCAGCTTTTTATTCGCCTGGATTATGACGCATGGCTCCAATCTCAACAGAGCCCTATCCGGGTACTGGGCATGGTCAGCCAGGAGCGGCTTGCGGAGGTCGCCAAGGACGATTCCTACCTGGCCGCTTTAAAGGAAGTATACGAGAGTTTTCTCAAGTATAAGAAGGGTGAAACCTGGTACCGGGGGGTAAAAAAGGAAGTCGTGGCTTATTTCTCTATGGAATACGGCATGGATGTATCGCTTCCTATATATTCGGGGGGCCTTGGGATGCTCTCGGGGGATCACATGAAGACCTCCTCGGATATGGGGCTCCCCCTGGTGGGCATCGGGCTTTTGTACCGCCAGGGTTATTTCAAGCAGTTCCTCAATGCCGACGGGTTCCAGCAGGAAAGTTACCCCGAAAACGACTGGTACAACATGCCGGTGGAACTTAAAACCGATAAAAACGGAGGCCCCGTCAAGATAACCGTGGATTTAGCGGGCCGTCATGCTATAGCCCAGGTTTGGGAGGTCAAAGTAGGGCGGATTTCCCTGTACCTCCTGGATACCAATGTGGAAGAAAACCCTCAGGATTTCAGGAGCATAAGTTCCGCCCTTTACGGCGGGGACAAGGAAACCCGGATTCAGCAGGAAATATTCTTAGGGATAGGGGGTATCCGGGCTTTGCGGGCCCTGGGCATTACCCCCGCCGCGGCCCATATGAACGAGGGTCATGCCGCCTTCCTCAGCCTGGAACGGATCCGGGAAGTCATGCTTGAAAAACACTTTAACTTTGAAGAGGCAAAAGAGGCGATCTGGCCGACCAATATCTTTACCACCCACACCCCGGTTCCGGCGGGGAACGAACGCTTCGACAGCGGCCTTATGGAGAAGTATTTCAAAAACTGGACCGGCATTCTGGGGATCTCCTGGAACGATTTTCTCAGCCTGGGCCGGGAACGGCCCTACGACGACCGGGAGCAGTTCTGTATGACCGTCCTGGCTTTAAAAAACGCCGCCTATGCCAACGGGGTTTCCCGGCTTCACGGCGTGGTTTCCCGGGATATGTGGAAGGGTCTCTGGCCGGGACTGCCCCTGAACGAGATACCTATAGGGCATGTGACCAATGGGGTTCACCCCAAAACCTGGGTCTCCAACAACATGAAAGACCTCCTGCTCCGGTATTTCGGGCCTCATTTTGAAGAAGAACCCACCGACCTTGCCATCTGGGAACGGATGGACCGGATCTCCGATGAGGAGCTCTGGCGCACCCATGAACGCCGCCGGGAACGGCTGGTCGCCTTTGCCCGGGAACGGATCCGCCAGACCCTGAAGCGCAACGGCGCGGTTGAACGCCGGCTCCAACAGGCCGAAGATGCCCTTTCTCCCTATGTACTCACCCTGGCGTTTGCCCGCCGTTTTGCCACCTACAAGCGGGGCAACATCCTGCTCCGTGACCCTGAACGGCTCATCCGCCTTCTGAAAGATACTGAACGCCCCATCCAGCTGATCTTTGCCGGTAAAGCCCATCCCATGGACATGCCCGGAAAGGAGCTTATCAGGAGTATTGTCCACTTCGCGGAACAGCACGATGTGGAAAGCCGCATCATCTTCCTTGAAAACTACGATATGTCCATGGCCCACTACCTCACCGCCGGCGCGGATGTGTGGCTCAATACCCCCCGGCGGCCCCTGGAGGCCTCGGGTACCAGCGGCATGAAGGCGGCCATGAACGGCGTTCTCAATTGTTCAATTTTGGACGGCTGGTGGGACGAGGCGTATAAGCCGGAAATCGGCTGGGCCATAGGCCGCGGCGAAGAATACAGCGATACCAATCTTCAGGACGAGGTGGAGAGCAAGGCCCTCTACGACCTTTTGGAACGGGAGATTATCCCCCTCTTCTACCAGCGGGGCCGTGACGGTCTTCCCCGGGAATGGATCCGGCGGATGAAGAGTTGTATGAAGGAAATAGGTCCTTCCATGTCCAGCCACCGTATGCTTATGGACTATTCCAATAACTTCTACTTCCCTGCTCTCAAGAATTACCGGAAGATGGTGAGGGAAGACTTCGCGGAAGCCAAGTCCCTGGCGGCCTACTTCGGCAAGCTTAAACAGTCCTGGGATGCTATCAAGATCGTCAAGATTGAATCCAACGCCAAACCGGTGATGCAGCGGGGAGATGCCCTGACGGTGACCGCCTATATTGAGCTGGGCGCCCTGAGTCCGGAGGAACTCCAGGTAGAGCTTTACCACGGCTCAGTTTCCACCCAAACCCGTGAGATTGAACGGGCCCGGGTAACGGAGATGAAGGCCTTAAGTCAGGAAGGAAACACCCATCTCTACCAGATCAGGGTTGAATGTACCGACACGGGCTGGCAGGGCCACACCATACGGATCCTGCCCAAGCACCCCGCATTGGTGCATCCCTTCAGGACAGGATTCATTAAATGGGCCTAAAAGCCGGCGCAGGCTGCTAGTACCCGGTCAAGAAGTAAACTGTGGAAAATAAGGAGAATTATTAACCACTGACCATACAGGCACCACAGACTTTTTGTTCGAAATATCTTCCTGTTCGTGTGGTCTGTGGTTTCTTTTCTTCTGTGGGTATTCATCTTTTCATAGATGACTGCGTACGAGGGACACGTGAGACCGCTTTAGCGGTCTACGAAAAGCATCGAACGTTTTTCAGTGTTGCCCCAGAACCCCCAGGAGCCGGTCCAGGTCGTCCATTGAATAGTAATCAATTTTAATACTTCCCCCCCTAAGGTCGCCGTTGATGGTGACCTTGGTTCCCAGGGTGTCGATAAACCGCTGCTCCATGGCCGCCAATTCAGGATCCCTGGGCCTTGCCCCGGGCTTCTCCTGGGGAGAATCCTCCTGGAGCGAAGGGTCCGGCTTGTTGAGGATGTGGACCTCCGTGGCGCCGCTCTCCGTGCTCCCGCCGTTGAGCGCGGCGGCCTGCTTTTCCGCTTCCCGCACCGAAAGCCCCTTGCCGGTGATTTCCCGGAACAGGGCGTCCCGGGCCGTATTGTTTTCTACCGAAAGCAGGGCGCGGCCGTGGCCGGAAGACAGGGTCCCCGCAACCAGGGCGTTCAGCATGGAATCGGGGAGTTTAAGAAGCCGGAGGGTATTGGTCACGGTACTGCGGTTCTTGCCCACCCGGGCGGCCACCTCGTCCTGAGAAAGGCCCGTAAGTTCCATAAGCCGCTTATAGGCCCCCGCTTCTTCCACCGGGTTCAGATCCGCCCGCTGGATGTTTTCAATGAGGGAGACCGCCATCCGCTTTTCCTCGGAGTAGGCGCGGATCAGCGCGGGGACCTCGGTGAGCCCCGCCATACGGGCCGCCCGGATACGCCGTTCCCCGGCAATGATCAGGTAGTTTCCGTCCCCCATGTCCTCCACCAGGGGGGGCTCAATGATCCCGTGTTCCTTGATGGAGTCCGCCAGTTCCTGCAACGCCCCTTGATCGAAGTTCTTCCGGGGCTGGTTGGGGTTTGGGACGATTTTGTCCAGGGGAAGGATGATTTCACCGCCGGTCCGCCCCGGCGGCGTCATATCGGCATCCCCGTTAATGAAGGGCACGTTTCCGCCGGAAGCGGTTAAATCCGTCCCGGTAAAAACCGGGGTTTCATTTGCATCCACGGGAAACAGGGCGTCCACGCCCTTCCCAAGGGGGCTATGCTTTGACGCCACGCTGGGCCACCTCTCCGGCAAGGCTCTGGTAAGCCTTGGCGCCGGAACTCTGGGGATCGTACTGGGATATGGCAAGACCGTGGGACGGGGCCTCCGAGAGCCGGACATTCCGGGGGATAATAGTGGTGAATACCGAATCCCGGAAATAGGCGCCTACCCGCTTTACCACTTCCTGGGCAAGGCGGGTCCGCTGGTCGTACATGGTAAAGAAGATGCCGCCCATGATAAGGGTGGGATTCAGGCTCTTTTTGATGCGCTGTACCGTTTTAATGAGCAGGGTAAGCCCTTCCATGGCGAAATATTCACACTGCATGGGGATGAGCACCGCGTCGGCGGCGGTCATGCCGTTCAGGGTAAGTACCCCCAGGGAAGGAGGGCAGTCAATCATGATAAAATCAAACTTATCCCGTACCGGCGCCAGGGCTTTTTTCAGGTAAAAGTCCCGGTTTTTTTGCTCAATGAGCTCCACCGCGGCGCCGGAAAGGTCTATGCTGGCGGGAATTACCGAAAGGCGCGGAATTCCCGTGGTACGGATTACCTTTTCAACAGAGGCCGAACCGGAAATGAGCTCGTATATCCCCGGTTTAGTGTTCCGTATCCCAACGCCGCTGGAAAGATTAGCCTGGGAATCAAAATCCACCAGGAGCACCGATTTCCCCAATTCGGCAAGGTACGCGCCCAAGTTAATCGCCGAAGTGGTTTTACCCACCCCTCCTTTCTGATTCACAAAAACATAGACGATACCCATGTTATTATTATATCAGATAAGTTTATTCATTGCTATTGAAAAGCGGGCATACCGGGGTTATTATATGTGGTATGTCTTCCATCCGTATTCTTGCCCTGGATCTGGACGATACGCTTTTGCGTTCGGATCTGACTATTTCTTTCCGGACAAGAAGCGCCATAAAAAAGGCGGAGAGCGCCGGAATTGTGGTGGTCTTGGCCTCGGGCAGGGTGCCTGTGGCCCTGGAAAAGTATGCCAAAATGCTGAACCTGCACAAACGGCCGGGGTACCTTATCTGTAATAATGGTACCATAATCCAGGAAAGCCTTACCGGTGAGTATATGTACGAGTCTTTCCTGCCAACCAAGAGCGCTCTTGTCGCCTTCGATTTAGCCAATGCTGAAGGGTTTCCGGTACAGATCTACGAACACGATATAATGTACATATCCCGGAAGAACGAATTTGCCGACTACGACCAGACCCTTACCGGGCTTAAGCAGGTAGTGGTTGATGATTTTCGGGGCAGGGTGACCGAAGGCTGTTACAAGCTGCTCATCCCCGGGGATCCCATGATCCTCCAGCCCCTGGAAAACTTGCTCCGTACCTACATCGGCGACGACGTAACCTTGTTTGCCAGTAAACCCTATTTCCTTGAAATCCTGCCCCCCGGCACGGACAAGGGCTCGGCCCTGGCCATGGTGGCGGAAAAACTCGGTATTCCCCGGGAGCAGGTGATGGCTGTGGGGGATTCCATGAACGACGAAGCCATGATCCGCTGGGCAGGGTACGGAGTGGCCATGGTAAACGGAGACGAACGCATTAAAAAGCTTGCCGCCCTAGTGACCGATAAGACCAATGATGATGACGGGGTAGCGGATCTGATCGAGCGTTTCATTCTAGGAAAAGAGCCCCTCCCTCAAAAGACGCCTTATTGGGTAGGGAATCACTGAAAAAACCGGAGTTGGCCCGTAAAAACCGGATAATTTTCTGAATTGCGAATTGCTGGTCCCTTGACGGCGGTTTTTTTAGCGCGATACTTTAAGTATAGCAAAGGGGAAGAGTTGGCTTCCTCCGGGTGAAGTGCCCTTTTGGGCTTCCGCCTAACCGCCGGGACGGCCTCCGGCTGCTATATTTTTTTTGCCCCGGATATATCGGTTTTTCTATTCATGGTAACAATCTTTATAAAATACACGGAGGAATCATCCGCATCGTTATGCTACTGGGCAATGGTAAAGGGGAAGCGGATGGCGTCAATGACAAATTCGCTGTTAAGGGAGACATCGGAATTTCCCGTCTTACGGCGTATATACAAAACCGTAATCAGCCCGCCATAGCCGGCATCTTTGATAATATCTATGTATTTTTGATCCATCTTTCCCTTTAATTCCATAAAAAAGAGGGGAACCGCGCTGGAATTGAAAGCCCAACGGGGATCCCGGACGATAATAGTCTCGAATTTTCCCTGCTCATTGTACCCTGAATACAAAATTGCGGCGGTTATCTTGAAATTTTCGCTGGTATAGGATAATAGCGCTTCTTCAAGGTTAGCCGACCGGTAGGCAAATTCCTGAAAATTCCGCCCGGCGCCGGTTCCATAGACAAACCGCGCCTGAGAGAAACCTAAAACCGCGATGACCGCGAACAGAACCGGCGCCAAAACCATCTTTTTCATATACTCTCCTAGGAGTTAGTCGGGCTTTAGCCCATTCAACCCCAAAAACGTGCGTTTAGCACGTTTTTTACCTTGCAAACTCCGTAAAGAGCCCATAAATCGGGGATTTTTGCGTCAGTTTTGGTGCAAAAATCCACAAGTCCGACAGGCTCCTAGGTCTCTTTATATCATAGCCCAGCAGGGCGCCTGCGGCAAGGCCGGGGTTTGCACAAAGATGCCGGATGGTCTAAAAATTAGTATGAGGGAATAAGAACCCCAGGCCGTATTGACCTCTCCGGGCTTCTGTGGTATGGTTATTCTTGGCATGAAGCCATGCCGCAGATGAATCTGCGGCGCTGCCCTCTATGAACGGACGGCTGAAAAGCCGGTTAAAAACCGCTTGGTATTATTATCCTCGAAGACAATCCCCTTAAGGAGGACGAAGCAACAACAAATGATAAATTTGTCTGTGGACGGAAAGTACGGGCGTTTGCTTGAGCTTATCGCCGAAAAGGGGAGCGCCGCGGTGGCCTTTTCCGGCGGTGTAGACAGTTCATTCCTTTGCTATGCCGCCAGGAAAGCCCTGGGAGACAAGGCCATGGCCATCACCGTAGTGTCCCCCATGCTTCCCAAGAGCGAGATCGACTGCGCCCGCCGGGTGGCGGACAAGGTGGGAATCCGGCACGTATTAATTGAAGAAGATGAGATCGATGAAGAAGTGGCGGCTAACCCCAAGGAGCGGTGTTACTTCTGTAAAAAGATCGAGTTCGGTTCAATTCTTGATGAGGCAAAAAAACACGGGATACGTACCGTGCTGGACGGTTCTAACATGGACGACCTGGCGGACTACCGTCCGGGGCTTAAGGCCCTGGCGGAACTGGAAATTTTCAGCCCCCTCCGGGCGGCGGAACTCACCAAGGCCGATATACGGGAGCTTTCAAAACGCTTTGATCTTCCCACCTGGGATAAGCCCGCTTTCGCGTGCCTGGCCTCCCGCATCCCCTATGGGGAGCGTATCGACCGGGAAAAGCTTTCCCGGGTGGAAAAGGCCGAAGACGCGCTGCGGGAGGCGGGGTTTCGCCAGATGCGGGTGAGATCCCACGGAGATATTGCCCGTATTGAGGTAGCCCCTGAAGAGCGGAAGCGTTTCTTTGACGAGGATTTCCTGGATTCTATTTCCAAAAAACTTAAAAGTTTTGGTTTCCTCTACGTGGCTTTGGAGCTTGAAGGCTATTCTCTGGGTAATCTTAACCGGGCATGGAAGAAAAAAGAGCCGGTAACAAACGGAAACTGAAAAATGGAAAAAGAGCCTTTAATGAACAACGGCAGTAATACTGCGGGAGAAGAAATAACCCTGGACTTTGCGGTGATTGACAGCCGGCGGGAGGAAAGGACCGGTTATCCCGAAGTGGTTTACTGCGCCGGGAAGACTATCGGCCAGGCGGAGGCTATCATCGTGAAGATGCGGGAAGCAAAACTGCCGGTCCTGGCCACTAAGGCGGAGATCGCCCTTGCGGACAGGGTACAAAAACTGTTCCCCGAGGCGGCCTACGATCCCCTTTCAAGACTCCTCTCCGTGGGCCGCCTGCGTGGTGAGGCCCGAGGGCTTGTGACCGTGGTAGCCGCCGGGACGAGCGATCTTCCGGTTGCCCGGGAAGCGGCCCTCACCGCCGAGTTTTTAGGGAGTAACGTTGAGTTGATTACCGATGTGGGCGTTGCGGGAATACACCGGCTTTTTAAGAGGCTGGAAGATATCCGCAAGGCCCGGGTGGTAGTAGCCGTGGCGGGCATGGAAGGGGCATTGGCGGGGGTTATCGCCGGCCTTGTTTCCGTGCCGGTGATTGCGGTTCCCACAAGCGTAGGTTACGGAGCAGCCTTCGGAGGACTCGCGGCCCTTCTGGGGATGCTCACGTCCTGTTCACCGGGAATTTCCGTGGTGAACATTGATAACGGTTTCGGCGCAGGTTATCAGGCGAACCTGATTAACCAATTAGGAGTTTGCCGGACTTAGCGTAAAATTCGCCTGAAAGGTGAATTTTTACCGCTCAAACTCCACGCCTCCTCTGAAGGGGATCGCTGTAGCGGGACCAAAAGACAGTAAAACTGTAATGGAGGTTTTTTTATGCACATGGCGGACGCGTTAATTTCTCCCGCAATAGGGGGAGCAGCCTGGGCGGTAAGCGCCGCGGCAGTGGCTTATTCAACGGTTAAAATCAAGAACGAACTGGGGGAAAAAAAGATCCCCCTCATGGCGGTGGCGGGGGCTTTTGTCTTTGCCGCCCAGATGATCAACTTTACCATCCCCGCCACAGGTTCCAGCGGGCACATAGGCGGAGGTATCCTGCTTTCGGGACTCCTGGGCGGCTTTCCGGCCCTGCTCACCATTGCGGCGGTGCTGGTGATCCAGTGTCTCTTCTTTGCCGATGGGGGCCTCCTGGCCTTAGGCTGTAATATTTTCAACATGGGGGTCATACCCTGCCTTGTGGTGTACCCCCTCATCTTTAAGCCCATACTGAGCAGGGGCTACAACGTACAGCGGATAAGCGCCGTAGCGATTCTGTCGGCGGTGCTGGGCTTGCAGCTCGGGGCCTTCGCGGTAGTACTGGAAACCCTCTTTTCGGGGATAACCGCCCTGCCTTTTTCCACCTTTGTCCTTCTCATGCAGCCCATACACCTGGCCATCGGCATTGTGGAGGGGATCATCACCGCGGCGGTGCTTAACTTTGTATTTGCCATGCGCCCTGAGATCCTCGAATCCAGCGGCGCGGGAACTCCCCTTCAGGGCGTTCCGGTAAAGAAGGTGATCGTTACCTTCGTGGTAATAACAGTCCTTGTGGGGGGTATACTCTCGATTTTTGCCAGCGCCTACCCCGACGGCCTTGAATGGGCTATCGGAAGGACCGCAGGCACGGATGAGCTTGAGGCTGATGGGCCGGTGTTCCAATCCGTTGCCGCGGCTCAGGAAGCTACCGCCATTATGCCGGACTACGGCTTTGCCGGGGACGAAGAGAGTTCCCCGGCGGGAACCGCCGTTGCGGGGATTGCAGGATCACTACTCACCTGCGTTCTGGCCGGGGCGGCGGGATTGGTGATCCGGCAGGTTAAGAAGGGTAAGGTCAAAGCCGCCTGATGGGTATGCGGGGCAATGTAGCGGGCAAGGCGCACGAACTCTACGCGCTGGAACTCCTGTCCGGGAAGGATACGGTTGTCCACCGTCTCCATCCCGGGGTGAAGATCGCTTCCTGCGTAGTTTTTATGGCGGCGGTCATTTCCTTTGACCGCTACGCCCTGGGAAGACTCTGTCCCTTTCTGTTCTACCCCTGCGTGTTCATTGCCCTGGGGGAACTTCCCCCCTCGCTCCTCTTAAAGCGGACCATCCTTGCCCTGCCCTTTTGCCTTTTCGCGGGCCTTTCCAACCTCATCCTGGAACGGGAACCGGCTTTTACCCTGGGAAAGGCGGTTATAAGCTTGGGCCTCCTCTCCTTCTGCGCCCTGATCCTCAGGACCGTACTCTGCGTGGCGGCGGTGCTCATCCTCATTGCCACCACCCCCTGGGTAAGCCTTTCCGCCCAGCTCAGGCGTTTTCGTGTCCCGGCGATCTTTGTCACCCTTCTTGAGGTTTGTTACCGGTATATTTCGGTGCTTTTGGGGGAAGCGGATGCTATGTACACCGCCTACAAGCTGCGGGCGGGAAACGTGAAGGGAATCGCCATGGCCCACATGGGGAGTTTTGTGGGCCACCTTTTTTTGCGGAGCGCCGCCCGGGCGGAACGGGTCTATGCCGCCATGAAATGCCGGGGCTATTCCATGGAGACCCCCCGCGTTCCTTCCCGGCCGCTCTCGGCTTCCGACGCAGTATTTCTGTTTTCCGTGACCGCCCTCTGCGTCCTTTTCCGTTTAATCGACCTTCCCCTTCTTGCGGGGACCTGGATAGGAAGGTTTCTGTGATGATCCGCGTAGAAAATCTCAGCGCCGCCTATGCGGGGGGTATTCAGGCGTTTAAGGGTATCAGCTTCCAGGCCGAGGCCAAAGAGAACCTGGCCCTGGTCGGCGCCAATGGGGCGGGGAAGACGAGCCTGCTCCTCGCCCTGGTAGGAATACTGCCCTTTGATTCGGGGGAGGTTGTAGTGGACGGCCTTTTCATGGATCCCAAAAATCTGGATGCTTTTCGCAGGAAAGTAGGATTGGTGTTCCAGAACCCGGAAGATCAGCTTTTTATGCCCAGCATTTACGAGGATCTGGTATTCGGCCCCCGAAACCTGGGCCTTTCCGAAGAAGACGCCCGCCGCCGTGCGGAAGACGCCCTGGCCCTTCTGGGTATTTCCCGCCTTCATGACCGTTCACCCCTCAAGATGTCCGGCGGGGAAAAACGGCTCGCCGCCATTGCCACGGTCCTTACCATGCGGCCCCTGGTCATGCTCTTTGACGAACCGACCGCCTACCTCGATCCCAGAGCCCGGCGTTCCCTCATTACCGCGTTAAAGCCCCTTCCCCACACAAAAATCATCGCCACCCACGATCTTGCCTTCGCAACGGAAGTGTGCGGCCGCGCCCTCGTCCTAAAGGAAGGAATACTCTGCGCCCAGGGGAACCCCCGGGATCTCTTCGCCGATACCGCCCTCATGGAAGAGTGCGGCCTGGCCCCCTAGGAGCCTGTCGGGCTTTAGCCCATTCAACCCTAAAAACGTGCGTTTAGCACGTTTTTTACCTTGCAAACTCCGTAAGGAGCCCATAAATCGGGGATTTTTGCGTCAGTTTTGGTGCAAAAATCCACAAGTCCGACAGGCTCCTAGGGCATGCGGTGGCCTGCGGCGAGGAAGATCTCGTACCATTCCTCCCGGGTAAGGGTAATCTCCGTCGCCTTAACGCAGTCCTTGAGCCGGCCGGCGTTGATGGTTCCCGTTACGGGCTGGAACTTTGCCGGATGGCGCAGGAGCCA
The DNA here is from genome assembly GCA_031290475.1 of Treponema sp. Classification (GTDB taxonomy): domain Bacteria; phylum Spirochaetota; class Spirochaetia; order Treponematales; family Breznakiellaceae; genus JAITNM01. Next base: position 16,052 of record JAITNM010000139.1, read on the forward strand.
GGCAAAAGCGATGGTGGTGTTGGCCACCTGGTACTTTTTCGCGATTTCGTCGATCTTGGCGTTAAGCTTGGGGAACTTTGAGCTGCCCAGAAAAGCCCCTTCAAAGAAACCGTACTGGAAAGGCGACCAGGGCTGGATAGTAATACGGTGGAGACGGCAGAAGTTCAGCACGCCGTTGTCCCGAACCAGGGCCATGTCGTCCAGCATGTTCATATTCATGGTCTGGGTGATCATGGTAGCATTGGTGATGCTGAGCTGGAGCTGATTTACAATGATAGGCTGTTTTACATACTGGGCCAGGAGCAGGATAAGGTTGGGGTCCTGATTGGAAACCCCGAAATTCCTCACCTTGCCCTTTGATGAAAGCTCGTCAAAGGCCTCCGCCACTTCTTCCGGTTCCACCAGGGCGTCGGGCCGGTGCAGGAGGAGTACGTCCAGGTAATCGGTCTTGAGCCGTTTAAGAATCCCGTCCGCCGCTTCCAGGATGTGCTTTTTGGAAAAATCGAACATCTTTCCGGGTACAATCCCGCATTTGGACTGGAGGAATATCTTTTCCCGCACCGCGCTCGACATGCCGATTACCTCGGCGAATATGGACTCACATTCCCCGTTGGCATAGCAGTCGGCATGGTCGAAGTAGTTGGCCCCCAGGTCCAGGGCGGTTTTTACAAAGCCCTCGGCTGTTTTTTTATCCACCCCGTTGATGCGCATACAGCCAACGGCAAGGGCGGGCGCTTCAAGATCGGATGTTCCAAGCTTAACCGTTCTTATCATGTATTTCCTCCTTATAAAAAGCCGCCTTTTTGAAGTTTACCCCAGGGTTTTGAAAATAGCAACCATACCAGTTCCCCTGACCGGGACCGTATTTCTTCTCCTTAATTTTGCTGAAAATTTAATTGACAAAACGGGGAGAGTCCGTTTATTATTGATTAAGCGTAAGATGAGATGGAAAATGAAACCGGTTACATAAGGTTTATACCGGAAATTTTCGGGAAAAGGGCGTTTTCGGCAGGCAAGGTACAGGATGGCAATTGACTTAGTAAGGGCTGAACATATCTACAAGGCGTTTTCCGGAGTCGCCGCGCTGGAAGATGTGGCGTTCGATCTCAAACCTGGGGAAGTCCACGCCCTGCTCGGGGAAAACGGCGCGGGGAAATCTACCCTTATGAAGATAATTTCCGGGGTCTATACCAGGGATTCCGGCGACCTTTACATTAATGGAAATAAAATCGCCCATGATCTCAACCCCCAGCAGGCCCAGTCTCTGGGCATCGGGATTATCCACCAGGAATTGAACCTCTGCCCCCACCTTACCATTGCGGAAAATATTTTTCTGAACCGGGAATTTACCGTTTCCGGTTTTTTGAACAGTAAAAAACAGAACGAAGAATCAAAAAAATACCTCAAAACCCTGAATCTGGATATTGAGCCCAATATACGGGTAAGCGAACTGCCGGTGTCGAAACAGCAGATGGTGGAGATCTGCAAGACCCTTTCTATGAATGCGAACATCATTATCATGGATGAACCAACTTCGGCCCTGACTGAAAAGGAGATAGAGGATCTTTTTAAAGTTATCGGCCTGTTGAAAAAGGACGGCAAGGGGATTATCTATATTTCCCATAGGCTTGAGGAACTTTCCCGTATTGTGGATCGGGTGACGGTACTGCGGGACGGCCGGTATGTAAAGACCCTGCAATTCGCGGAGACCAATCTGAACGAAATTATCAGCCTGATGGTAGGCCGGACCTTAACGGAAAAATTTCCCCGCATTGAAGTTAGCCGGGGGGAAAGAGTTCTGGAGGTAAAAGACTTTTCCTCCCCCGCCGGGGTGGGGGTAAAAAAGGTTTCCTTCAATCTTTATAAGGGGGAGATCCTTGCCTTTGCGGGCCTTATGGGGGCGGGCCGGACGGAACTGGTCCGGGCCGTATCCGGGGCGGATAAATCCACCGAAGGGGAAATACGGCTTAACGGAAAGAGCGTGAAGATCCATAATCCCGCCGACGCTATCAGACAGGGGGTCTTCTGTGTTCCCGAGGATCGCAAGAAGGACGGCCTCTGCGTTAAAATGACCCTGGCGGAAAATATCACCATGCCCAGCCTGGATATTATTTCAAAATGGGGCGTTATCCTCCGGCACCTGGAATCAAAAAAAACCAATGAGATGGTCCGGAATCTCAAAATAAAAACCCCAAGCATTGAACAGTATGTCCGCAACCTTTCCGGGGGGAATCAACAGAAAGTAGTGGTAGGAAAATGGCTTATGCGGAATGCCCAGGTGGTAATCTTTGATGAACCCACCAGGGGTATTGATGTGGCGTCCAAGATAGAGATCTACAATATTATTAATGAATTAAAAAGGAACGGTATCGGAGTAATGATCGTTTCTTCGGAACTTCCTGAGGTACTGGGTATGTCGGACCGGGTTATCGTTATGTGTAACGGCAGGATTACCGCTGAACTGAATACCCTGCAAACCAATCAGGAAGAAATACTACACTATGCAACACAATATACTTAATGGGGGTTTTCATGGCTGATGCAATAACCCGGGCTAAACTGTTTTTTAACCTGTCCCGTTCGCAAAAGCAGCTTCTTTCTACTTTTAGCGGGCTTTTGATCATCATTATTGTTTTTAGTATTTTAAGCCCCTATTTTTTCTCTGTAAATAACCTCTTAACGGTGGCGACCCAGACGGCGATAATCGCCATTATTGCCATAGGGCAGACCTATGTGATGATCACCGCGGGGATCGATCTTTCCATCGGTTCAAATATTGCCCTGGCGGGAATGATAACCGCCCTGTCCATTATGAAAGGTTCCGTCCCCCTTCCCCTGGCCATGCTCTTTGGTCTTTTGAGCGGCGGCCTGGTGGGATTGATCAACGGAATCTTTGTTTCTTTCGGAAAGCTGCCGCCCTTTATTGCTACCCTGGGAACCATGACGGCGGTCCGGGGCGTCTGCCTTACCCTGACCCAGGGAATTCCCATCAGCGGGCTTCCCAAGACATTTACCCTCTTTGGCACCGATGCAACCCTGAATATTCCGAATCCGGTTATCATTATGATCCTCCTGGTCCTGATCTTCGGGTTTATCCTGGCCAAGACAAAATTGGGCAGGCACGTGTATGCCGCGGGGAGTAACTTTGAGGCCGCCCGGCTTTCCGGGGTGAACACGAAAAGGGTGCTCATCATGGTGTATATATTTTCAGGACTGCTCGCGGCTTTTGCGGGGCTTATTATGGCGGCCCGTATTGTTTCAGCCCAGCCGGCCGCAGGGGACGGCTACGAACTGGACGCGGTGGCGTCTTCGGTTATCGGGGGGACCAGCACCATGGGCGGCGAAGGTTCCATCGCGGGGACCTTTATCGGCGCCTTTGTCATCGGCATCTTGAGAAACGGACTCAACCTGATAGGGGTATCCCCCTTTATTCAGAAGATCGTTATCGGGGTGGTCATTGTCGGCTCCGTGTTCTTCGACAAAATTAAACGGAAGGATTGATCCGCCTGCGGTCCGAAAGCGGGACCTTGAATACATCACATGAGATTCCCCTGGGGGATCTTAAAATATTGAGGAGGAAAAAATGAAAAAGAAAATTTTGTTGGTGGCAGTTCTAATCATTGCCCTGATTGGTGTTTTACCGGTCTGGGCGCGGGGCGGCAGTGATTCTGCTTCCAGTGGAAAGTACAAGGTGATTTTCATTGCCATGGACTCTATGGATGAGCACTGGCTCAAGGTAAAGGCCGGGACCGAAGACAAGGCGAAGGAATTGGGGAATGTGGATCTGTCCTTCAACGCGCCCCAGGGAAAGGTTGACGCCAATGCCCAGCTCCAGCTGGTAGAGGATGCCATTACCAAGAAGATGGATGCTATCCTGCTTGCCCCCCTGAACCGGGACGCCCTGGTTCCCGGGGTTGAAAAGGCAAAAAATGCGGGCATTAAGGTGATAATCATAGACTCCGCCATTGGGACGAATAACTATGACGCCTTCCTCTCCACCGATAACGGCGCCGCCGCCCGGCTTGCCGCGGACGAATTGGCCAAACTGATCGGCCAAAAGGGGAAGATCGCCATTGTTAACGCCCAGGCCGGTTCGGCCACCACTATGATCCGGGAGAATGACTTCAAAGATCAGGTAGCCAAGAAATATCCCAATATCAATATCGTAGGGACCCAGTATTCCGACGGGGACAAGACCCGGGCCCTCAACATCGCCACGGACTTCATGACCGCCAATCCGGATCTCGTAGGTTTCTATGCCGCCAACGAGGGTTCCACAGTTGGTACCGGGAACGCCATTGACCAGGCGGGCAAAACCGGGGCCGTCAAATTTGTAGGCTTCGACTGGTCCGCGGATACCAAGGCGCTGATCGAAAAGGGCGTCCTCCAGGCTACCATGGTTCAGAACCCCTACCAGATGGGGTACTTGGGCGTCCAGGCCGCAGTGGATCTGCTTTCGGGAAAATCCATTAACAGGGATGTTGATACCGGCGTAACCGTCGCAACCAACGCCAACAAGGATTCGATAAAATAAAGGTCCTGTCTCCGGCCCGCCTAAAGCCGGGGACCTAGGAGCCTTGCGGCTAAAGCCGCCTGGACTTGTGGATTTTTGCACCAAAACTGACGCAAAAATCTCCGATTTATGGGCTCCTTACGGAGTTTGCAAGGTAAAAAACGTGCTAAACGCACGTTTTTGGGGTTGAATGGGCTAAAGCCCGGCAAACTCCTAGGTCATGCGGGGGTGTCTTAACGCCGTTTAAGACACCCTCTGTTTATTATAGGGAGCGCTCATGGTAACCAATATCCCATGTGGTCGCATGACCGCGCCATTAAGGGGAAGATCCCTTTGGCGGGGGGTGTAAAGGATGAAGTATTTTAATCGGAAACCGATGCGGTATTTTCCCCTGGGGGAGCGGAAGAACAAGGTAGATATACGGCGGGATGCGGTGGAACCCATGGAAGGCGGGGAGCCTATTCCGGAGCCCTTACAGGAAGCGGCGGTCCGGATAGGGGAGGAAATCATCGCGGCAAAGAAGGCGGGACGGAGCATCATCCTCGCCTTCGGCGCCCATGTGATCAAGAACGGGCTGGGGCTGCTCCTGGGGGAATTCATCAAAAGACGGTGGCTGAGCCACCTGGCAACCAACGGCGCCGGAATTATCCACGACTGGGAATTTGCCTACCAGGGCTTGAGCAGCGAGGATGTGCGGGCCAATGTCCGGGAAGGCAAATTCGGAACCTGGGAAGAAACGGGCTTCACCCTCAACACCGTCCTGGCCCTGGGCGCCTTTGAAGGATTAGGCTACGGGGAAGCCGTAGGCGCCCTCATCGTCAACCAGGGCTTTTCCGTCCCTTCCCGGGAAACTCTGGGGGGTCTTCTCACCGCGCCCCT
>JAITNM010000177.1 GCA_031290475.1 Treponema sp.
AAGGCACTGGTACCTGAAACCAGCGTGTCTACCAATTCCACCATCTGGGCTTAATCTCTAATATAATATTAGTATTTCTCCTTTAAGTCAACATTCTCAAGGCCCTTGATGTTTTTGAGCTCCTGGATAAGTTTGGTTATATCTATAGTACTGGGAAACCCTACCAAAAGTCTGAGTTTGGTTCCCTTCTTATCGAAGGCCTGATCAACATCCATAGATTGGACCCTGACGCCGAAAGATTTAACGGTATTCAACAGCTCCTTTGTATCCGGAACCATGTTTTTAAAATGAAGCTCTAAAATCTTGTTCCGTTCCGAAGGGAATACCTTCGTCTCGATTGCCCCCAGTCCCAAGAGGGCGATAAGGGTAAGGACCTCCACTAGAGCGGCAGCCAGAAACATGCCTGCTCCGATTGTCATGCCCACTGCGGCGATAAGCCAGAGGGAAGCGGCGGTGGTAAGGCCCTTTATATTATTTCCCAACCGAATCATGGCGCCCGCCCCAAGAAAACCGATTCCGGAAACAACTTGGGCGGCAATTCTTCCGGGATCGCCGTTTTTAAGATAGTTATATTCCTGGGGCAGCCAAATTGAGAGGAGCATGAGCAAGGTAGCGCCCAGGCAAATAAGGACATGGGTACGCAGACCTGCAACCTGATGCCGGCTGGCCCGTTCAAAACCAATAATGATACCCGCGGCAAAACTCAAGCAGAGCCGGATTATCATATCCGCAGTAGTTAACATCATCTTTTCAAAATACCGGTTTTCATAATTATGAAACAGCGGTCTCCAAGGCGACCTCCATCATGCGGACAAAGGTTTTCTGGCGCTCATCAGCGCTGGTCAGTTCATGGCTTATCAGGCTGTCGGAGATGGTGAGGATGGTCAGGGCTTCCCGGCAGTATTTGGCGGCCAATGTGTAAAGTTCGGCGCACTCCATCTCCACCGCTATTACGCCGAATTTTGCCCAGAGTTTCCATTCGTCAGGGTCTTCGGTATAGAACATATCTGAAGAAAGAATGGAACCTACCACAGGATTCCAGCCCCTGGCTAAGGCAGTGTCATAGGCGGTCTTAAGAAGGCTCCACGTGGCCGTGGGGGCAAAGTTTCGGCCCTTAAAACGGATGCCGTTGGCCCCTGAATCGGTACAGGCGGACATAGCGATAACCAAGTCCCGGATCTTCACATTTTCCTGCATGGAGCCTGCGGTACCGACCCGGATAGCCCGCTTAACCCCGTAATCCCTAAAAAGTTCATTCACATAAATCGAAATAGACGGGATACCCATACCGGTTCCCTGGACCGAGACCGGCTTACCCTTATATGTTCCGGTAAAGCCCAAAATATTACGAACGCCGGTGTACTGTTCGGGGTTTTCCAGGAACGTTTCGGCGATGAATTTTGCCCTTAGGGGATCGCCGGGAAGCAAGATGGTTTCGGCAATTTCACCCGGTTTTGCGGCAATATGAACAGACATGATTCTCTCCTCAGAAGTTGCATTACTTATCCTCAGTATAATCTTTCACGCTCTATAATGAAAGAGCCAAGAAAATATAGAAAAGTTCGATTAAGCGCGGCACGGGTTCACCCCTATACGCCCTAAATCTGCTTTGCCGGTTCATGGGGAGCATCAGGTTTCATCTGCCATAAAACCTTGGCCGTCAATGGGATGGCAAAGAAAAAAGCCAGTATCTCAGACAGGGGCAGACACAACTGGATGCCAAAAAGTCCCAGAGGAAAACTCAGGATAAAGAGCAGAGGAATAAGAAAGAGCCCTTGCCGGGACATGGCGAGTAAACTGGCTTCCACAGGTTTTCCGATTGTCTGCATCAGCATATTGCACATTACCACCCAACCCGAAAAGGGAAAGGCCGCGCAGAGCATCCGCAGGGAAAGGGCGCCGATGCGGATAACCTCAGGATCGTCCTTGCGGAAAAGGGCAATTACCCCGGGAGCAAAGCCGAACAAGAGGGCGGCAATACCTAAAAGGACGAAAAAGGACAGTTTTACACAGAACCAGAAGGCTTTTTTAACCCTGCCGTAAAGCCTTGCCCCATAATTGAAACCGCACACGGGCTGAAATCCCTGGCCGAAACCTATCAATGCGGAACCGGCAAACATAACGACCCGGTTTACAATGGAAATGGCCGCAATAGCGGCATCGCCGTACACTCCGCTAAAATGGTTGATGCAAATAGTGGATACGCTCATTAAGCCCTGGCGAAACAGGGAAGGAAGGCCCCCCCGGGCTATTTCTTTGTACATTCCCCGGCTGGGACTAAATTTTTTATAGCTTATTCCCAGATTTCCTTTTCCGGAACAGCCCAAAAACAGGATCGAACAACCTACAAACTGACTGATGCAGGTAGCCAATGACGCGCCGGTTACCCCAAGGCCGAAAACGAAGATAAAGAGGGGGTCCAGGCCTATGTTCAGCACCGCCCCGGAGATCATGCCCACCATACCGTAAACCGCGCTCCCCTGGAACCGGAGCTGGTTGTTTAATACCAGGGAACCGGCCAGCCAGGGGGCGCCTATCAGGATAAAGCGCATATACTCCCGGGCATAGGGGAGTATGGTAGGGGTGGAACCTAGGACCCGGGAAAGGCCGCTGCTAAAAATGAGCCCCGTTCCGCCCAAAATGATCCCCATGATCAGGGCGGAGATAAAACCAGTAGCAGCCATTCGTGAGGCATTCTCGTAATGCCGGGCGCCCAGTTCCCGGGAAATGTAGTTCCCCGAACCGTGGCCGAAAAAGAAGCCCATGGCCTGAATAGCTGCCATTAAGGGGAAAACTACCCCCACGGCGGCAACGGCGCTGGTTCCCAGGGAACCGACAAAGTAGGTATCCGCCAGATTGTAGAAGGCGGAGATAAGCATGATCAAAATAGAAGGGACTGCCAAACCGCAAACCAAACGTTCCACCGGAGCCTGGGTCATACGGATAAATTTTTCATTCTGTTCATTCATCTTTTTATGCTACCTGGGCCGCCGGGGAATGTCAAATTGCCCAAGGCTCTTTCAAACCTTGACTTTTCGCAGATGGGGTTCTAAACTTGCAGTATGAACCTTAAAACTGTACTAACAAAAGAAACCATTAACCTGCATTTAAAGGGAACTAATAAGCAGGAAATTATCAATGAGCTTCTGGATGTTTTGGTTGCCGCGAAGAAAATTCAGGACCGCGAAGCGGCTTATGCGGCGGTTATGGAGCGGGAACAGAAGATGTCTACCGGCATGAAGCACGGTATCGCCATTCCCCATGGTAAAAGCGCTACTATTAACGATCTGGTTGCCTGTATTGGTATCTCAGACAACCCCATAGATTTCGATTCCCTGGACCATGACCCCTGCCGGATTTTCATTATGACCCTTTCCCCGCTGGAAAAGACCGGTCCTCACCTGCAGTTCCTTGCTGAAATCAGTCTTTTATTCAAGAGCTCGGAAAAACGGGCGGAGATTCTCAAAGCGGCAAATATCGACGATATCCTGAAAATCCTTTCAGAATAGGGGCAGTTCCAAAATCTCAGATTTTGGAACCGGCTCAATAGTTCTCATCTTTTATGACGGGATGTTCTGGAGGGCCTCCCGGGCAAGGCGCTTTATGCCGTCAGTCCATTGGAGCCCCAAAACCTTACGGAGCGGCGCTCCGGCGTCCTTATGCTTGGTTCTTCCCAATGCAGGGATAATAACCCGTACCATCCGGTCGTCAGCAGGGGTAATGGCATTATCGGCAAAACGGGAATTGTCGCCGATTTTTACATTATATTCATCCATAAATTTTGAGAGGAGGGCTACGGATTCATCAGTAGCCAGGGATGACAGGGCATCAACAACAAAACGTCTCTCGTCCACATCGTCGCTTCTGCTATAGGAGCGATCCAAAAGGGTATAAATTGAAGCGTCCTGAACCCCATATTTACCCAACATCCTGATAGATAATTTACGCAAGTCTTTTACATCTTCCCGGTCACGAACCGTGGTAATGCCGGCGCCCCAGCCCTGGGTCAGGGCGGCGGCGGCGGCTTCGCCCTTTTTCCCGTTCCCGGCAGAGGATTCTTCGATTGCCTGTAAGGCTACAAGCTTATTCGCCACGCTATAACTGGTACTATTAATCGCCGAGATAAGGATATCCCCGGGCTCTTCGGAGATTTTCCGCAGCGTTTCCCGGGCCTTGTTTTTTACCCAGTCCCCGTACCAGCCGCGGGAAGCAAAAAACACCGGAAGATACCCCGCCTCATCCTGAAAATACTCCAGGGCGGCAATCGCCCCATAGGCAAGCTGCTCCGCAGACTGGCGGACCGGGGGCGCAGTCTGGGTATTCAGATCCTGGAGGATCCGAATTGTCTGGGGCAGGTAATTAACAGCCTGCATTTTACCCAGGGCAATAAGGCCTGCGGAACGGACTACGGCATTTTTCAGCGTACTGACCATCCGGTAAAGGTCAGCCGCGGAATTGGAATATTTTGCATCTCCCAGCTTTTCGGCGGTAATCCGCGCAATGGCATCCGCGTTATTCAGATTCTGAGCCCCTTTAATATCCGCATAGGAATTTAACAGAGAACCGAGAATCCGGGCATAGAACTGCTCCTCCCCGCTGGGCGCCGCATCTACCACTTCCTGGAGGACTGCCTGTTTTTCCGCCCAGGAAGTGCCGCTGTTGTAAATATCTAAAAAGGTTTTCAAGTCTCCTGGAAGTTCAGAGGAGGCCTCTTCAGAATTCTGGGCAATAAGGGGCAGCGTGAGGAATAGAATCAAACAAAAACCAAATACGTATCGTTTCATAGTCTAAAATCCTTTTCTTTACTCAAAAGAGATCCGGTAATAGAGCCTCTCCCAAAACTGCGGTTTTGAAAGAGGTCCACTTAAATAATAATCATCTTTGTCTATTATAGAATAGTAAAAAAAACTAAAATTGCAATTTATGGTGACATATTTTGATGATTCAAACAAGGAGAAAATGTCCTCCGGCGGGGAGCTTGGGGGAAGGCCTTTTACCCAGGAAGAGGCGGAGGGGTATTTTCGCCGGTTAAAAAATTCAGGTTGTAGCTGTATCCGTTTTGCCCTCCCCTGGAAGGCTGTAGAAAGGGAGGAAGGGGCATACGATGAGGACTATCTGGCTTATTTACGGAAGATCTTCGTCGCCGCAGACGGGCAGGAGCTTCCAGTGTTTATCGATTCCCGGGGAGGGGGGGCCGGCAAAGAACTCAGGGGCGGAGAAGGGGCGGAGAGAATCCGGGAAAGGTACCTGGAAGCCCTGCGTCACGCCTACCGCCGGCTAAAAAATTGCAAAGCCATTGAGGGCTGGGCCATTCCTGACGGGCTGGGCGATGAATTTGTTCAGCGCTTTACCCGGCGGATGAGGGAGGTGAACCCTAAACTCCGGATATTCACCAATGATATCCCCGGAGCATCATAAATCAGCGTGTCCCTCGGGCTGCGGGAGCAAGCAGGTTTAACCGCGGCCTTTCAGGCGAAAGATCCTTGGGGGCCCCGGTTTCCTCCGGGCGGGAGGATTGGATCACAGACAGGGATGCCAGGACTACATTCATCCCATGAGCCTCAAAAAGATCCTCCAGGTGCTGCTTGGAATCCAGGATACTGGAGACGTAGTCCAGGGTCCGCTTGGGAGTCCCCCCGGTGGCGACCCGGTTCGTCCCCGCATTGTACATGGCGAGCCCTGCCACCAGGGAACCTCCCGAATCCAGACACCACCGTAAGTGGGAAAGACCGTAGTAAGAGTTGATCCGGGGATCCAAGAACTCCCGTTCGGTAAGGTGGGGAAAGGACTTGCTGTTAAGCTGAAAAAGTCCCCGGTCAATGGTTTCGTTCCTGTTTTTCCGGTTAACGGCGTGCGGCTTAAACTGACTTTCCTCCCAACAGAGGGCAAATGCCAGGCTGGGAGAAATGTTGAAGGTATTCGCGTTGGAAAGTACTACAGACGCCAGTTCCTGGGAATGGACAAGGCTGCCGAAAAAAGACACTACCTGATCCCGGGTCTCGCTGTCCCGGTAAAATTCCAGAATGCGGTCTTGCTCTCCCCGGAAGGCCGCCTGGGCCAGTGAAATCTGCACCGGCTTTTCAAACGCCGCCTCCGCCGGCTCAGGGGCGGTCTCGGCGTCAATCCCGCTGATGCCGGTCTCAGCCTCCGGAACGGGATGGCTTACCGGCAGCGGAAACCGGGGAGCCGCGGCAAACACAGCCAGAAAGGCTGAAATCACCACGGCGCAACAATAGGGATAAATCTGGTCAAATCTTGAAATTACTACTCTCATTACCTTTTAAGATAACAATTCCCACTATTATGAATCAATATAATTTTAGTAGAATATCTTAGAATTAAGCAGAATAATTTAGAACCAGGTAGAATCCTATGCAAAAATGAGAAGTATTAAATTAACTGAGCTTGTTCTAAAATGTCAGATTTTGGAACAAGCTCACTCCCGTCCCGGAGTTTTTCTCCGGGACGTCCGTCAATACCGGGTTCCCGGGCTATAAGCCCATGGCAAAAGACAGGGAAACGCCGTTAGTTCTGAGAGAGCCCCAATCACCTTTCAGGGGAATATCCTTTTTATCAATGAAGAAATAATAGTAATCTATCAAATCTGGTGAAGTTGGATCGTATACCCGGACTTCTCCAGTATTGCCGTCCACGGTAACTCTGAAAGGAACCTGGGCGGTACTGTTCTCCACGGTGAGGAAACTGGCATATCTATTCAGATCAACGCTTTCCACCAGATCCATCCAGGAATTGGTATAACTGCGGTAAATCTGGGCGCTTAGGCCCTGAGGGATACGCTTACTAACAGGATTTTCGTCATAATTGAGCCATAACAGATAGGATTTGCCGCTGCCCCAGGAAGCCTTGTTAAAGGCAGAGTTCCCAAATACATGCAGGCCAAATCCGCCATGACCGTCTTCAGCGCCCGTCTCATACCGGACGTTAAATTCGTAAATCATGGGACCGCTCTGAGGAACCTTGAAATTCGCCTTCGCGAGCCGGGCGTTTACATCCTTTTGGAAGGCCCGTTCACCAACAAATTCCCAGTTGCCCGAGGCAAAATGATACTCCGGTAATTGATTTTGGGCATAAACTGCGGAAGCTATGCCTATTACCGCCAAGACAAGGATCAGACGTTTCATAAAATACCCCCTAAATTAATCTGATTTATCTATTCTAACATAGAATAAAGAAAATGGTTACTTTTTTTTTAAAAATTTTGCAAAATGTGTTTTTCCGTTATCAGAAGCGCCGGCTGTTACTATATTTCATTACAGGAGGCACAAAGAAATGAAAGCATGAAAGAGAAATACTTAAATGGCCGAGGCCAAGTCCTTGCGAATAAGCGTTGCCACAAGCTCTGCCGGGGTTTGGTGCGTAGCCATCGCCTTGGCGTTAAGAATACGGGCTGTCGTTTCATCCAGTACCAACATCCTGGTACGGCGTTCAGTAAAGAAACCACCTTCGCCTTTTCTGATAGGGGGAGTAGTTTTTGTCCACAGTTCGTCCAGGGCATCTGCCTCTTCTTCAGTCATTTCGGCCATTTTTTCCTCCTATAAGTTTGTCGGGCTTTAGCCGCAGGAGCCCATAAATCGGGATTTTTGCGTTAGTTTTTGCGCAAAAATCCACAAGTCCGACAGGCTCCTAGCGGAGCGCTCTGGTGGAGTTGAGGATGGCCAGGAGGCATACTCCCACATCGGCAAACAGGGCCAGCCATAGGTTTGCCATGCCCAGAACCGCCAGTATTATGAAGAAACCCTTGGCGCCCAGGGCAAAGGCGACATTTCCCAGAATTATGCCCCGGGTTTTCCGCGCCCGTTCAATTGCCTCGGGAACCCGCCGGGGATCTCCGGTCATGATGATCACATCCGCCGCCTCCACCGCCGCGTCCGCTCCGGAGCCGATGGCGATTCCCACATCGGATCGCGCCAGTACCGGAGCATCGTTGATTCCGTCTCCAACGAACACCGTAGTCCCCTGCCGGGTAAGTTCTTCCATAACACTCAGTTTGTCTCCCGGAAGAAGTCCCGCCTTCACGGCGCTTATTCCCAGCCGTTCTGCGGCGGCCTCGGCGCTCTGCCGTGTATCGCCGGTAACCATCAGGGTCTCTTCGATGCCCAGTTTCCCAAGGCGCGTTACCGCTTCCCGGGCGCCTTCCCGGTCGGTGTCCCCAACAAGAATACGGCCGTAGTAGCGCCCTTCCCGGGCAATGTAAACCGCGGTATCCGCCCCGGCGCCATTTCCGGCGGGGTTCCCCCCTACGTTCTCGACCGCAACGCCCCGTTCCTCCAGAAAAGCCCTGTTTCCGGCGAGGATTACCCTGCCCGCTTTTCCTCCGGGGCTGAGCTCAATACCCCGGCCGGCGATTTCCCGGTAATCCGAGGGGTTGCCGCCGCTAGTACCGTTACCGGTGACGGCAGGCCGGTCCCCTGATATACCCCGGCTCAGGCCTCCGGCCCGGATGGCCTGGGCAATGGGATGGTTAGACTCCCTTTCTGCCAGAACCGCGGTTTCAAGGAGCGTTTCCCCGCTTACCCCGGAAACGGGTTCCAGGGCGGTAATGGCGAATTTACCCTGGGTAAGGGTACCGGTTTTGTCGAAGGCTACGAACCTGGCTTTGTGGAGGGAATCCAGATGTACCGCCCCCTTAACCATGATACCCCGCCGGGAAAGGCCGCCTATACCGGCAAAGTACCCCAGGGGGATACTCACCACCAGGGCGCAGGGGCAGGAAATTACGAGGAGTATCAGCGCCCGGTAGATCCAGTCCGCAAAGCGGGCGCCGGAAATGAGGAGGGGCGGTAATACGGCGATAAGCACCGCGCCGGCCACCACGATGGGGGTGTACCACCTGGCAAAGGCGGTGATGAACTTTTCCGGCTTAGCCTTGGTATTCCGGGCGGATTCCACCAGGGCAATGATCTTTGCCGCGGAAGAATTTTCCGCAGTCCTTGTGGCGCGTATCAACAATACGGAATCTACCGAAACGGTCCCTGAAGAAACCTCGTCTCCAGCTTTCACGTCCACCGGCCGGGACTCTCCGGAAAGCATTGACCCGTCTATGGCCCCCTCTCCCTGGATAACGATCCCGTCCAGGGGGATACGTTCGCCGGGGCGCACCAGGACCACAACGCCTGCCGCCACCGTTTCCGCGCCTACCTCGGTCCAGACGCCCCCTGTCTCTACCCTGGCAATATCGGGCTTCAGGGCAAGGAGGGATTTAATCGAACGCCGGGAGCGGTTTACCGCCGCTTCCTGGATCAGTTCTCCAATCATGTAAAAGATCATAACCCCCACAGCCTCTTCCCACTCGCCTATAATGAAAGCGCCTATGGTAGCCGTAGTCATAAGGAAATTTTCATCCAGCCTTTTCATACGCCAAAGGTAACGGAAAGCGTTCCTTAGTACCGGAAGCCCTGCCAGGGCATAGGCGGATACAAAGGGGAGCAGGGGCAGATAACGGATCCATCCCCCGTCTTTACCAAAATGCTGCGCGGCAATTCCGGCAGCCCAAAGCAGCAGCGCCGCGGCAAATACGGCAAGGCGTTTCAGGGGCAGGGTGTATGAACCGAAACGGACAAGACGGCCGGCGTCTTCTTCTTCATCTTCATCACAACAGCCCTTTGCGGCCGCGCAGGCGGGACAGCAATCATCATCATGAGTTTCCATATTAACGCTCCCCCAAGTGGGCCCTGGCGAATTGTATGATTGAATTGATATGATCGTCGTCCAGTGAATAGTAGATGATTCTGCCGTCCCGCCGGGCTTTGACGAGCCTGACCCTTTTGAGGGCCGAAAGATGATGGCTCACTGAGGAAACGCTTGCCCCGGTGCTTACCGAAAGATCAAATACGCATAGTTCCCCCGTTCCCAGGGCGTAGAGCAGCTTGAGCCGGGTTTGGTCGGTGAGGACTTTAAAGAATTCCCCCAGGTCATCAAGGGTTTGCTGGGGCGGCAGGCTTTCGGTAGCCAGATCAACCATATCCTGATGAAAAACGACAACAGTCTCCGCGTTCCCTGTCTGTCTCATAATCTCTCCCTTACATTTGAATAGTTGAACAAGTGAATAATTGAACAATCATTCAAATGTGATCTAAACGTACAACAGGTTTGCCGGACTGTCAAGTATTTTTTTTCTTATTGTATTTTTTTTCTTATTGCGGGGGATCACTATACAAAGGCTCTGATTAGTGAAAGACTGATGCCATGTCATCTACAACTACTGAGGAACATCAAAACAGCGCCTTAGACACCGTAACGGCGCCGGATACCGGTCCGGCGGACGCCGCGGCCAGGCTGGGTACCGAGAGCGTAGGCAGACTCCTCCTGAAATTTTCCATCCCCGCTATTAGCGGAATGCTCGTAATGGCCCTTTACAATATCGTAGACCGGATCTTTGTGGGCCGGGGGGTGAATGAACTCGCCCTGGCGGGACTTTCCCTGGTACTGCCCTTAATGACCATCAGCATGGCCTTCGCCATGCTCTTCGGCATAGGCGCCGCAAACATGATCTCCATACGCCTGGGGGAAGGCCGTCGAACTGATGCGGAAAATGCCTTAAACCACTGTTTCTGGCTTTCCGCGGCGGCCGGCGTCATTCTGATGGTAGTCCAGCTCAGTTTCCTGGATTTTTTTCTCTCCCTTCTGGGCGCCCAGGAAGGCAGCGTTGCCCTGGGCTATGCCCGGAGCTACTACCGGATCATCCTCTACGGACAGGCTTTTTCGCTGGTAGGTTTCGGTTTTTCCCACTGTACCCGGGCCCAGGGCTTCCCCACCATAACCATGCTCGGTATGTTCATCGGAGCAGGGCTGAACATGGTCCTGGACCCGATTTTTATCTTCGGTCTGGATTGGGGCGTAGAAGGGGCCGCGTGGGCGACCATTATCTCCCAATTTGCCTCCGGGGTGTTTATCCTCAGCTTCAGCTTCGGGAAAAAAGCGGTGATCCGCCTCAGGTTTAAGACCTTCAAACCTTCAATCCGGGTTGTGTTTCAGATCATGGGCTTTGGATCCGCACAATTTCTGCTCCAGTTCATCATGTCCGCGGTACAACTGCTCTACAACACAAGTATGGGCTGGTACGGCGCGGCCGGCCTCGGCGTCCCAAACGGCGGGGATATCGCCCTCTCGGGGCTAAATATTGTGGGGTCCATTGCCATGGTCATCCTGATGCCCATCTTCGGCATAAACCAGGGGGCCCAGCCGATTTTAGGGTACAACTACGGGGCTAAGAAATTTCACCGGGTATTAAAGGCCTACCTGGGCGCGGCAGGGGCGGCCACAGCAATCTGCACGGTGGGATTCGTCATCGCCCAGGCAATACCCCATCAGCTTGTACGCCTCTTTGCGCCTCACGGGAGCGAAGCGTTACTGTCCTTTGCCCCCCAGGCGCTGCGTATTCAGGCGATGTTTCTCCCCTTCGTTGGTTTCCAAATCGTATCTTCCAATGTCTATGTGGTCACCGGCAGGCCGAAAATTTCGATTTTCCTCACCATGCTCCGCCAGTTTATTGCCCTTATTCCCTGTATGCTCATCTTCGGCCGGATTTGGGGACTCTACGGCGTGGTGGCTTCGGCGCCCGTAGCCGACGGAGTCTCAATTATCTGTACCGGGATCATGATCTCTTTTGAACTGAAAAGATTACGGGCCGCTTCCAAAAAAGAAGCGTAATTGGAGCTGTGGGGGGCTCTTTCAAAACCTCAGTCAAAAGCCTCAGGGAACTCAGTTTACTGTTCCGCCAGTTCCCATTGGCGGAGGAAACGGAGGGCGTACTGTTGGACGCTGGCAAAGTAGGTATCAATAAAGGCGGCGAGGTCCTTTCCTACATAGCGGTAATGCCAGCTTTCCCAGCGGTAACCGGTGATATTTTCGTAACCATCGGGAAAGGAAACGGACCAGCCGAAACGGCCCGCATTTTCCAGAACCCATTTGCCTGGAGGCGTTCCGGCAAAGGCATTGTCTATGGGGGCAAAATCCACTACCAATCCGGTCTGGTGCTGACTGAACCCCGGCCTGGCGGATTCACGGTCGGCGTTTTCCTGGCCCGATTCTTCCACATTGCGGGTATAGACCTCAACCTGATAATCGTAGGACCGGTAAGAGGAACCCACCGTAAGGGTAACCCCATCGGCTTTTGCGGCGGCGGCCATTTCTTCCAGGGCTTCCGCCGCGGCGCTCCTGAGCATGAGCCCATGACGGCTTATCTCGTAGGAACCGCCGCCGGCAGTCCCCGTAAGCTGTACTAAATCGCCGGGAGCGTAACCGGGAGGCAGGGCATGGGTTTTATCCACCAGCAGGTGAAGATAGGGATCCCCTGCAAGACAGGTAAGAATGTCCATAATTAAGGAAGGGCCCCCTTCGGCCGTTTCCCTGATCTTGAGGGAAAGATCCTGGGGTATTTCCGCTTCCTGAAGTATACGGTCAAGGAAATCCCGAAAAACCTGCTCATTGTCCTTTTCCGCCGTAAACTGGCTTATCCCGCTATCGTCTTCCAGGGGCTTTTCTTTCCGGGGCGACGCCTTGACGCAGGAAAGGCTGGTAATTAAGAACAAGGCCAAAAAAAACGGAACATACAAACGCAATGTAAGAAGACGACTCATAGTTATTTATCGGCATTTTTAAGACCAAGTCTAATACACGTCCGGCTGAATCCCGTTCACGGGCGGAAGCGGCGCATCTTCAGTTCCTGACGCTGAACTTGGCCGGGCATAGGCGGGGAGTTAGGGGTTTAATCTAAGCCAGCCGCAAGCAATTCTCTGAGGGCATTTACTTTTTCTGGGAAAAGCTGGAAAAAAGAAACAGGGACAAACGTTTCCTTTGATATATCTTCAAGATATATAGTTCTTTTACCAGAATCGCAAATTTTTTTCAGCGCCTTGCGCATAGTATCATCATCTAACATTAGTTGGTCATATAATCTGAAATAGTTTAAATTATCATTCTCATAGCGAAAATGATCTTGGTTAAATACCGATGGAGAATCTTCCGGTCTCTCTGTAGAAATCAAGGGTATAGACATTGAATTTTCCGCATCGTTAATAGACTTTGCAAATTTTTCCTTTATTTTTCTGATGAAATCCTCCCTTGCCCTTGAAGAACGATCGCTTGGGTAAGCTCTGACGATCGCAATAAGATGGCAAGTTTCATGGCAATATAATTCTCTTCTCCGGCAACACATGGCAAGACCGTTATCGTCAGGTTGGGAAAACCATGCTTCCAGGGCATCTTCAAATTTCCGCTTTAATACGATGACGATTGTTACAACATTTTTGGGCGAGTAAATCAGACAGGCGGCATCCCTGGGGTATGAATCATCGGCATATAAAAAAGAGACCCTAAATCCATCTTTTACATAAAAAGGTACAGCCATCTTTGAGAAATCAAGATGGACAGCTTGCTCTGTGGCGAATGTATCGAAAGGTACTTTTTCTAAGACATCGTGCAAAGACCACAGGGTAAAGCTGACTTCCATAAAATCTACGCCCTTCCTTCACCGGCATTTTGGTCGAGAATTCCTTTATTATCCTCAATGAGGTCTAATGTGCGTTCATAACACTCCAGAGCGTCAGACGAACCACCCCCGCCGAAGTTAATATCCAATACTCCCAACCTTTCCGCCCGCTCACGAACAGCGTTGAACCGCTTCCGGTCATCCTCCGAAAGGCCCCCCATAGTCCTTTTAGAAGTCCTTTTAGATTCCTCTACAACCATGGCTTTTTGCTCCTTGCATTTATTATATGCATTTAGATACGTTTAGATATGTTTATATATTATACAAACATTTTCGTCAATCCTCTCTGAGAATTTAATGATAAATCTAGAATTGGAAGAAATCAATCAGAATTTAAAGAAAATGCCTCGTTTTCACGGTAAGACCAAGTCTAATACACGTCCGGCTGAATCCCGTTCACGGGCGGAAGCGGCGCATCTTCAGTTCCTGACGCTGAACTTGGCCGGGCATAGGCGGGGAGCTGGGACATAAGGTAGTCCTGGTTAAAAAGAGCCGCCAGATCCTCAGCCATGGAACGGGTAAAATAAATAACCACATAGCCGGAAGAACCTGCGTTGGCCCCATCGGGAACTTTGGTGTTTTTTGTCTCCTGCTGGGTGATAGTAAAATAAGGGCTGTCTTTATGGAAAGTATAACCTAAGTTAATTTTGGGATAACCCCGGTTGTTGAGCATACTTTTAATATTGCCCCAATCGGCAAAACCCTCTATGGTCCCATATACACGACGGGCCTTGGCCCTGCCCAGGTTAAGATTCCGGGCTTCGTAGTCCGTTTTATACCGCTCAATGGCGTTTATAAGGGCCTGACGGCCCGGTCCGTCCCAGTACTGATGATATGTAGTAAGGTCCTGAAAAAAATCCAAATAGGCGTACCCCGTACGGGGGTTAAAAATGACAGGAACCTCTGACTGCTTAATCTCAATACCAAAGGAGGAGATAAGGCCGATCTTAACGGTCCCCACCTGTATGGGATCTATGTCCGCGTACATAA
>JAITNM010000211.1 GCA_031290475.1 Treponema sp.
GATGTGCAGATGCCGGAGATGGATGGCCTGGAAGCCTCCCGCCGCCTCAGGGCGCTGGACAACCCGAAAGCGAAAACCGTGCCGATTGTGGCTATGACGGCGAATGTCTTCCGGGAGGATGTCGAGAAATGCCTGGCCGCCGGCATGGACGACCATGTGGGCAAGCCCCTGGACATGGACGCCGTGCTTGACAAGCTGCGCAGGTATTTGCCGAAACACTAAAGCCGGTAGAAAAACCGCCAAATTGAGCGCGTATCAATGACTCTCCCCGCCGCAGAGCGGCGGGGTATCGTCGTTCTGCAAGGTATGGATTTTATGCGGGTCATACCCCAACAAACAAATTGTTAACGAGTTCAAAACCGCCCCAGAGGTTCCCCCGCCGAAAGGCGGGTTCTTGGGTATGGACCCGCTTGCGAATCACCCTTTTCTCGAATCCTGGAGTACGAGCAATTCTTCCATCTGTTTCAGAATATGATCCTGAAAATTGGGGTATAGTTCATTAAAAACTTTTATCATGCGCTCCTGTTTTTCCGCGCTGGTTCCCGGCGCGGCGCGTTTGAACATCGCCCCTTCGCCGCTCCTAAGCCATGAATCGTTCACGTCGAATTTTGAAGAAATCAGACTGATAAGCCGCTCGTTTACCGGGCAGTGCTCCAACTCAATTTTTGCCAGATAGCCGTTGGATATAAAGATAGCGGCGGCAAATTTCACCTGCGAAAGTTTTAGCGTATGGCGCAGTTTCTTGATACGCCGGTGAACGCCGTATTGCCCGCTATTATCCATGTTTTCAACCTGCGAAGGCATACATACACAATACCGGAAAATGCCCTATTTGGCAAGTAACGATATTGAATAAGTAAGCGGCAAAGCGGTTTTTTTACGATTGTTGTACCCAGGATTTTTTAATACTTGACAGATTATCACTTCATTTTTATAATAATATCACTTTATAAGTAAGTAAAAGGGGTGATTTATGCTTGGTATCGACAAAAACAACCGCACTAATGACACAAAAGACAAAGACGAGCGTATGAGGGCCGTATTTGAGCGGCTTTCCGCGGAGAACCAGAGCTATATTCTTGGCAAAGTGGAGGGGCTCAGAGAAGCCCAGCAGTGTTTTGAGGAAGTTCAGGCGATTTTCCCAGTTGAGGAGGGCGCACACTAAATTTGATGTCCGGCGCCCCTCATCCAGACCGGCTCGGCCTACGCCGGGCAGTTGAACGGCTAGCACGGGATAGAAGCAGAGCATGGGGCTGCCGTAAGGCGGCCCGGGTTACGCACCCAATTTGGTTTATGAGTCGGCGGCATCCGTGCCACCGAAAAAATTTTGTCAAAATAGAGGAGCAAAAAACAGCAAACAAAAAAAATTGGGATGGTGTTGGTTCTCGCAATGGTTATTTAAATCAGTAAACCCCCGGCTTTGCCGGGGGATACTTACTAAACTTAAATGCCTCATTAACATTATTGGCAAATATTGGTGAAAATGTTTTAAAATTAAGTACGGCATTAAAACAGGAATATTTAAATATAGAATGGCAGCAGATAAAAGATTTTCGGAACAGGATAGTCCATGATTATGTTGGAATTGATCTTGCTATAGTATATGAAATTATAACAAACCACCCACATTTTGCCAGCCCTAAACTCAGGCTTTTCCTGAATCGGGGAACTGATTTCTACAAAGTCCCGCTCCTCACTAATACCGCAGGCGCTCCTGCGGCCCGGCGTACCGCGTCGGTGACGTAATCGTAGGTCATAAAAAATTTGATCCCCTGTTTTTCCAGTTCCCGCCGGGGCGCCTCGCCGATGCGTACGGCGATTACGCAGGAGCAGTCTTTTATGGTGTTTACAATCGCGGCGAAGCGGTCTTCCTGCTCTCCGCATTCGGAAGAGCCAAAGCAGTACCGGGGAATTTCCCGCTTTTCAATAAACCGCACCTGGCCGCCCTGGTATTCATACACATGGAAGGCCTCGGCGTGGCCGAAGTGCTGATCCACGACCATGCCGTTTTTGGAAGCCACGGCAAAGCGCCGTGCGGGTTGCCCCGCAGAAAGGGTCTCTTCCGTACCGGGAGCGCCGGTTTCAGGAGAGGTTCCCGGCTTTTTTACTGAGACGCCGTGCGGGGCGTTAAGGCCGTCCAGGGTAAGGGAGATGTCCTCGTCTATGCGGCCCACGGCATCGGCGCGGCACTGGCGGCAGTGGTACATCTGGGGGAGTATCCCCTCGCATTGCCGGCGGACGGCGGTGAGTTCCGCGTTGCTCGTGAGGGGCAGATGTTCAAAGAGGCTGCCTTTAACGGGGATGAGCTGCATGATGTTGACCAGGTCCGCCCCGGCCTCCTTTACCTTTTCCACCATTGCCGGAAGGTAACTGTCGTTGAGGTCCTTGAGGAGCACCATGTTGATCTTGCAGATGATGCCCAGTTCCCTAAGCCGCCGTATACCGGCGTACTGGTTTGTAAGGAGCAGCGCCGCCCCTTCTTCCCCGAGATAGCGTTTCCCTTCCCATTCAACAAAACGGTAGATCCGTTTCCCTATTTTCGGGTCCGGGGCATTCACCGTAACGGTCACGTGGGATACCCCGAGGGCCGCGAGCTCATCGGCGTAGCGGGGGAGGAGTAGGCCGTTGGTGGAAAGGCAGAAACTGATATCCGGATCGGCCTCCCGGATTAAAGCGAAGGTTTCCCTGGTTTTTTCAAAATTCGCCAGGGCGTCCCCGGGGCCGGCAATGCCCGCCACGTCGATGGACCCGAGCTTTTCCCGGGCCGACAGGAACCAGTCCAGGGCTTCCTTTGGGGTACAGACCCGGGCGGTTACCCCGGGGCGGCTCTCGTTGGCGCACTCGTATTTACGGACGCAGTAATTGCACTGGATATTACAGGCAGGGGCCACGGGCAGGTGAATCCGGGTATTCTTCCCCCCGCAGCCGTTAAAACAGGGGTGGGACAGGGATTTCTTTAAATTTTCCGCTCTGACTGTATCCGTCATAATCAGCGTCCTTAAATCGTGGCCCCTTCCTTGGCGATCTTGCCCTGTTCGTAGGCGAGGAGTTCGTCGGCCCATTTACCCGCCCATTCCCGGAGGGCCGAAACTTCCAGGGGACGGGGCGCCTTGGATTCGGTATGATCCGCTATCTTTTTGGCCAGGGAACGGTACACCCCGGCCTGGGCCGAATCGGGCTCGGCCTCAATGGTGGTCTTGCCCTGGAGCTCGCTCCTGGTGACCGTTATAGAGCGGGGGATGTACTCCACCACGGAAGTGGAGGTTTTTGCCGCAAAATCGTCCACAATTTCTTTTGAGAAAGGGGGGCCCATGGAATTGGCTATCACCCCGCCCAAAAGGGCGCCTCCGGAATTGGAGTATTTGCTTATCCCCTTAAACAGGTTGTTTGAGGCGTAAATCGACATAAAATCCGAGGATGATACGGTAAAAACATGCTCGGCGATCCCCTCCCGGATGGGTACGGCAAAGCCGCCGCATACCACGTCTCCCAGGACGTCGTAGATCACCACGTCCAGATCCAGGTCCTCGAAGACCTTCTGCTGCCTGAAAAATTCCACGGCGGTGATAATTCCCCGCCCGGCGCAGCCCACCCCCGGCTGGGGTCCGCCGGCTTCCACGCAGTATATGCCGTTAAAGCCCTGGAAGATCACTTCCCTGGCATTGACGGCGGATTTTTCCCGCAGGGTGTCCAGGACCGTGGGGATGTATTTACCGTCCCGCAGGGTATTGGTGGAATCGCTTTTGGGGTCGCAGCCGAATTGCATAACCTTAAGCCCCATCTGTGAGAGGGCCGCGCTTAAATTGGAAGTCGTGGTGGACTTTCCTATCCCCCCCTTTCCATAAATCGCGATCTGTTTAATTTTTTTTGCCATGTAAAATTCCTCTTTATCAGAACTAGCTATAACATTTCCTACAAAACTTTGTCAATGTTTATTCCTAGTAAAACCATATAAAAAATAATATTTCGGAAAAACACTTGACATTTTTTTTAATTCCAGTAAATTCATATAAAATACTTAGGAATAATAAGAATTCCAGAGTATAAAAAGTCTGAAGGAGGCTTGTAATGACAAGAAAAAGCGTGGTTTTTCTTTCGATGCTGATGGCGGCTCTTGCGCTGCCCTCTGTCGTGTTTGCCGGCGGCAAAACCCAGTCCGGTGGAAAGTACCCCCATGGCGAGTATGATATCGCCTACGGAGGGTCAACCTGCGGTTCACCCATAGCAATCGCGTCCCTCAAGGGTTTTTTTGACGAAGAAGGGGTCAAGATAAACCTGTTAAGCGGCAGTACCTTTGAAGTCGAGCGGACCGCCCTGGCCGCCGGGAAAATGGTCGTCCAAAATGGCGACTTTCAGTATTTTCCCGCGGTTCAGAATGGAATTGATGTAAAACTAATCGGCGCCCTTCATGAAGGCTGTATCAAGATCCTGGCGCCCAAGAGTTCTGGAATCACTACCCTGGAAGATTTACGGGGCAAGAAGGGAATCCGTTTCGCGGTTGATGAAATCGGCGGGACCCCCATGTCTGTGGCGTCCGTGTCCGTGGGCAGCATAGGGCTCGATCCCCAGACCGATATCACCTGGTTGCCCTTCCCGGCGGACCAGGAGGTCCAGGCAGTGGAAAGCGGTGAGGCCGATATACTTGCCGCGTGGGATCCCTTCGCCACCCTGGCGGAAAACACCGGGAAGTACAATGTTCTCGTGGACATCAGAACCCACCCCCTGTTTAAAGACAGGGCCTGCTGCTTCATCTTCGGTTCAGGCAAGCTGGTGCGGGACAACCCCGCCGCCGTGGCGGCAGTGCTCCGGGCCATCAACAAGGCCGCCGACTGGATTGGCCACAATCCCGAAGAAGCCGCCAAGCTCCTCATCTCGGAGAAGAAAATCGCCACCGACGATGTGGCTCTGGTGTCGGGCTTGCTCAACCACTATGCCTACGCCGCCCATGCCGGTCCCGCCGCAAACGCCCGGGCCAAGGACGACGCGGTCTACTTTGCCCGGCACCTGACCCAAATCGGCTACCTCCCGGCAACGCTGGACCCCCAGAAGTTTGTGGATGACCTCTACGTAGACATCTTCGCCCTGGAAGCGGCGAAGAAGAAATAAGAGAAATCAACCACGGACCACACAGACCACACGGACAGGAAGATATTTCGAACGAAAAGTCCGTGAGGTTTGTGAGGTCTGTGGTTTTTAAAAACATTATGGAGATGAAAGTGTCAGAGCGGCAAAAAAGCGTGCGACCCTTGGTCGCGTGGTACAACGATCCGAAAATCGCGGGGGATACGGTTTATTGGAAGCCCAAATCCGAAGTTTGGATTTGGGCGGCCATCGTCTCCTTCGCGGCAGTTTTTGTGGTTAATTGGTTTGTTCCCGCCGCGCAGCCGGTGAATACCGCGCCTTACCGGGTTATTATCGGCGCGCTGGTTCTGGCTTTGGTAATTTATTATATTGCCGCCCTTAAGAATCCGGATCAGCGCAAGAAGTTGTACCATAAAGCGCAATTCCTGTTTGCCTGCGGAACCGTGTTAACCCTTTGGGATTTTTTAACCTCAAAAAGCGCCCTTCTGCCTTTGCCCTATTTTCCCAGTATGGTGGAAATTATCAATGTTATGTTTCAAGACCGGGTCCTCCTTTTACGGAGCACCCTTTACTCCATGCGCCTCTTTTTCGCCGGTCTTATTACCGGCACGATCCTGGGGCTTGCCACGGGCATTTTTATCGGCTGGTTCCGCCAGTGGGACTACTGGCTGTCCCCGGTAATCCGGGTGACCGGGATCATCCCCGCAGTAGCATGGCTTCCCATAGCGCTCCTTATATTTCCCAACAGTTTTACTACCGGCATGTTTCTCATTTTTATTTCTTCCTGGTTTCCGGTTTCTTCCATGATGGCTTCGGGTATTATTTCTACCCAGAAAAGCTATTTCGAGGCGGCCAGGACCCTGGGCGCCGGTAACCGCTTCCTCCTCTTCCATGTAGCCATCCCGAACGCCATGCCCAGCGTGTTTACCGGGGTTATGACCGCCTGCGCCTTTTCATTTACCACCTTGATAGTGTCGGAAATGGTAGGCGCCAAAGCCGGTCTTGGGTTTTATATTAACTGGGCAAAGGGCTGGGGCGCCTATTCAAAGGTGTACGGCGCCATCATCATTATCGCCGTAGAATTTGCATTGATACTGGCGCTGATAAACGTGGTACGCCGGTCGGTGCTGCGCTGGCAGCGGGGGGTAATCCGGTGAGTACCTTAATCGAAGTAAAAAACGTTACCCGGGTGTACCGGGATACTAACGGAAACCCGGTCTACGCCCTGAAAGACGTGGACCTTGATATACAGGAAGGGGAGTTCATTTCGATTATCGGCCCCTCAGGCTGCGGTAAAACAACGTTACTGCGCCTCATTGCCGGGCTTGATAAGCCGGAAAAGGGAACGCTGAAAATCAACGGAGAAGAAATAGGCGGCCCCAGTTTTGAACGGGGTTATATTTTTCAGCAGGCAGCCTTGTTCCCCTGGGCTACGGTTTACGATAATGTCGCCCTGGGCCTCAAAGCCCGGAAGATCTTTCAGGCAAACAGGGAAAAGGTCCAGGATTATATTAACTTGATAGGCCTTGACGGGTTTGAAAAGGCCTATCCCCACGAAATTTCCGGGGGCATGGCCCAACGGGTCGCCATTATCCGCTCCCTCATCAACGAGCCAAAGGTGTTACTGTTGGACGAACCCCTGGGCGCCCTGGACGCGTTTAAACGGATAGAACTCCAGGAACAGCTTATCGGTATCTGGAAAAAAACCAAGGCTACCATGGTCATGGTTACCCATGATGTGGACGAGGCCATTTCCCTGAGCGGTCGCATTGTGATCATGACCCCCCGGCCGGGCCGTATCGTCCATATAGTGGACGTCGATCTTGGCCCCGACCGGAACCGGAATAACGACGATTTTATCGCCCTGCGTAAACTGATCCTGGAAGAACTGCACCTCGTTATCTCCCAACCCCAGCCTGAATACGCGATATAAAGGAAACGGGAGCGGCCCGGAGGCCCTTATTGCCGCAGTTCTGAAACCAGCGTTAAAAGTTCCTCGGATTTCCGGAGCAGCCCCTTCAATTCCTCATCGACCTGGGTGATCATCTGGTTGTTGTCCCGGGCGATGCCGCTTACATCATTGACCAGGGAGGTGATGCCCTTGCTGGATTCGGACTGTTGTTCCACAGATTCCGCTATGGCCTGGACCTGGATCATCACATCCTTGACAATGGTCTGTGCTTCCGTCAGGGAAGTGGCGGTTTTTTGCGCGAAATCCGTTACCTGATTAATGGAAGCTACCGCGTTATCCATGCCGGAGATATTCACCTGGGTAAGCTTCTGCATTTCCCTAATGGAACTTTCCACCTCCTGGGCCGCAGACCGGGTTTTCTCCGCCAGCTTGCGCACTTCCCCGGCGACCACCGCAAACCCCCTTCCGGCCTCCCCGGCATGGGCGGCTTCGATGGAGGCGTTCATTGCCAAAAGGTTGATCTGAGAAGCAATGTCGGTAATGACGTTCATGATGCTGCCGATATTGTCCGACTGCCGGCCCAGGTTGTTGATGTTCTCGGTGAGGTTTCCGGTGATGGCGTGGAGTTCCCGCATGGCCTTACCGGAGTCCTCCGCCATGGATACCCCGGCCTCAACCTTTCGGTTGGAATCCTCGGATTTAACCGCCGCCGTTCCCGCGCTTTCGGTGATCCGGAGCACCCCGGAACTGAGCTGTTCCATGGAGGCGAGGATTTCGTTGATCCGGTCGGTCTGGGAATCACCCCCGGTTTTTACCCCGTCGGCGTTCCGGGAAACGGTGGATACCGTATCTTCCATTTCATGGGCCGCCTGTTCAACATGCCCGGCGATTTCCAGAATTTTTGCGGCGGTCTTCCTGGCTTCCTCCGCCCGGATCACCGCTTCCTCTTCCTTGGCCTGGACATCCGTAAAACTGGAACGAAGGTTCTGACTCATCTTTAGAAAGGAATTTTCCAGTACCGTAATTTCATCGTGACCGGACACGGTAAGGGAGAGGTTCATGTCCCCGGAAGCAAGCTGCTCTGCGGCTTTGACGGTTTCCTTTAGGGGTTTGAGAATGGATCTCAGGGTGAAGATGCAGACAGGTCCCAGGATAAAGATAAACCCCCCCGCAAGGATCCCGATGATCAGGATCATCAGACTCTGAAGCGCCTTGGATTCCCGTTCCCGGAATATGGCTTTGGTGGTTTCTATGTTATCCACATAAATCCCCGTGGAGATCCATATATCCGTGCCGGGAATATACTCCACATAGGCCAGTTTCGGGGCGGTTTCCATGGAAGGAGGTTTAGGGAAAACAAAGGAGATAAAGCCCCCTCCTTTTTGGGCGTTTTCATAGAGTTCCCGTACATAATAGACCCCATTGGCGTCCGCGGTATTTCCCAGATCCTCCCCCTCCCGCTGGGGCAGGGTAGGATGCATAAAGATGACCGTACCAATGTAGGTATAATAGTAGCCCGATTTATCGTCTTCAAAACGGTAATCCTGGATATAGGATTTGATGATATCGTGCTGTTCCTGCCGGTCTGTTACCCCTTCCAGGGCCTTGCTTAAGGCTATAGCCATGGTTTGGGTGCCGAGCCTGATCTTTTCCCGCTGTCCCGCTATCATCACCTCTTCCGTGTCGGAAAGGCCTGATTCCTTGATATCGTTAGCGGTGAAATATATGGTGGCAATGAGCGCTATTATGCTGAAAATCAAAATGACGATAATAGCGGCTATCCGCGTTCCAATAGATATATTACGCAACATACGCACCTCCTGTTATTATGCATGGTATCATTTTAAGCCAACAGTTCCTACCTTTGCCAGCGTTATAGCGGCAATTCAATGAAGAATGCCGGTGATATGATCAAAGCCCGGGACGGCTTTATCCCGGAAAAGGAGATCCGTACCACAACGGTAAGCGCCCTGGTGGACACCGGCGCGGGAACCCTCGTCATCAACGAGGAGACCCGCCAAAAGCTGGGGCTTGTCATAAAAGGACTGCGCCGGTCAACGCTTGCGGACGGCACGAGCGAACTCTGTCAGGTAACGGAACCGGTTGAAATCCACTGGGAAGATCGGGAGACCACCTGCCCGGCAATCATCCTCCCCGGCGCGGACAACATCCTTCTGGGCGCCATTCCCCTGGAGGACATGGATTTAATCATAGA
>JAITNM010000007.1 GCA_031290475.1 Treponema sp.
ATCTTGTCCAGGGCCGCAAGCACCGCCGCCGCTTCCTTCTGCTCGTTCTTTCCCTGGACCCGCATAGTACGTTCCGCCCTCTCCCGGCGCTTTGCCAGGGTGTCCAGGTCGGCCAGGGCCAGCTCAATGTTGATGGTCTCCATGTCCGACTCGGGATCTACCTTGTTTTCCACATGGACGATGTCGGGGTTGTCAAAGCAGCGCACCACCTGGGCAATCACCCCCACTTCCCGGATATGGGACAGAAACTGGTTCCCCAGCCCCTCCCCCTTAGATGCGCCCTTCACAAGCCCGGCAATGTCCACAAATTCCACCGCGGCCGGGATGGTTTTGGCGGGCTTGAAGATCTCAGTCAGTTTGGTAAGGCGCATGTCGGGGACGCTCACAATCCCCACATTAGGGTTTATCGTACAGAAAGGGTAGTTCGCCGCCTCGGCCTGGGCGCCGCTGAGCGCCGAAAAGATAGTGGACTTGCCCACATTGGGAAGCCCGACAATACCGCAGTTAAGAGCCATAATAACCTATTGTAGGGCGCATT
Source organism: Treponema sp. (assembly GCA_031290475.1). Classification (GTDB taxonomy): domain Bacteria; phylum Spirochaetota; class Spirochaetia; order Treponematales; family Breznakiellaceae; genus JAITNM01. The sequence goes on from JAITNM010000007.1 coordinate 539, forward strand.
TTGCGGGGCGTCAATGACGGGGTTCAGCGAGTCAGTAGTTCTGGATTGATCTTATCCAAAATTGCCTTTATTATGAATCCCGTTATTATTTTAACAAGGAGTTTTAAATGAACGGTTTAGTTATGTTGATTATTGCCGCCGTGGTACTGCTCCTGGCCTATCTGGTTTATGGCCGTGCTCTGGCGAAAAAGTGGGGTATTGACCCCAAAAAACCAACACCGGCCCATGAATTTGAGGACGGGGTGGACTACGTGCCTACCAAGCCCAGCATTGTATTCGGCCATGAATTTGCGTCTATAGCCGGGGCCGGTCCCATCAACGGACCTATCCAGGCGGCCATGTTCGGGTGGTTGCCGGTGCTGCTCTGGATCCTTATCGGCGGGGTGTTCTTCGGGGCCGTCCAGGATTTTTCCGCCCTCTATGCTTCGGTTAAGAATAAAGGTAAAACCATCGGCTATATTATTGAAACTTATATAGGAAGGACCGGCAAACGGCTCTTCCTGGTATTTGTATGGCTCTTCTCCATCCTGGTTATTGCCGCCTTCGCCGACATTGTGGCGGGGACTTTCGGAGGGTTTAACGCCGAAGGCGCCAAAGTAGCCGCCAACGCGTCGGTGGCTACTACTTCAATCCTCTTTATTGCGGCCGCGGTAATTCTCGGCTTTTTTGTGCGCAAGGCTAAGCCCTCAGGGCTCCTGAGCGGTATCGCGGCGGTGGTTCTCCTGGTGTTCTGCATCGCCATCGGCCTTACCGCCCCTATCTATATCGCCAAAAGCGTGTGGCTTTACATCGTATTTGCGTATATCTTTGTCGCGTCCATAACCCCGGTTTGGGGTTTGCTCCAGCCCAGGGATTACCTTAACTCCTTCCTGCTGGTGGCCATGATCCTGGGGGCCTTCATCGGCGTACTCTTCACCGCGCCGTCCATCAACCTTCCCGCTTTCGTGGGCTTTAAAGTGGGTAACAACTACCTCTTTCCCATTCTGTTTGTCACCGTAGCCTGCGGCGCGGTCTCAGGCTTCCACTCCCTGGTGGCCTCGGGAACCGCTTCAAAGCAGATCGATAATGAAAGGCACATGCTCCCCATTGGGTTCGGTTCCATGCTGGTGGAAAGCCTCCTCGCGGTCCTCGCCCTCATCGCGGTAGGTTCCCTGGCGGTGGGCGGCAAGCTCCCCTCAGGTACTCCCCCGCAGATCTTTGCCCAGGCGGTTGCGGGTTTCCTCACCAGGCTGGGCCTCCCGGAAAATGTCATCTTTACCCTGATCACCCTCTCGGTATCCGCCTTTGCCCTGACCTCCCTGGACTCGGTGGCCCGGGTCGGCCGCCTGGCCTTCCAGGAATTCTTCACCGAGGAACAGAACGACGGTAAGGAACCGGGGGCGGTTGTGAAATTCTTCTCCAATAAGATCGTGGCCACCGTTGCCACCCTTATTCTGGGTTACTTCCTGGCCATCCTGGGTTATGCCAACATCTGGCCCCTCTTCGGTTCGGCGAACCAGCTTCTTGCCGCCCTGTCCCTGATATCCTGTTCGGTATTTCTCAAGAAGACCAATCGTCAGGGCTGGATGCTCTGGGCGCCCATGATCATCATGCTGGCGGTTACCTTTACGGCCCTGGTGTTTACCATCCGGTCCAAGGGCGGCAAGCTCTTCGACGGCAGCTTTAACTTTGGCATAGACGGACTCCAGCTCATCTTCGCCATTTTGCTTTTGGGCCTGGGTATTATGGTCGCGGTTTCCGGCGTGAAGAAGCTCGCGGAGAAACAGACGGCGTAGTAATGCTGTTTAGTAATGCGGCCATGCGGCCGCACGTACAATAGGGGTTACAATGCAGTACCGCATTGACAAAAAATCGGGAAATAAACTTTCCGTCTTGGGTTTTGGCTGTATGCGTTTTCCCCGGACCCTGGCAGGCGCCGATGTCCCGAAAACCGGGCGCCTTATTACCGAGGCTGTTGCCGGAGGGGTAAACTACTTCGATACCGCCTACGTATACGGCTCAAGCGAGGAAGTTTTAGGAACCATCCTTGAAAAGAACAGCCTGAGGGACAAGGTTCATATCGCCACCAAACTGCCCCTGATATTATGCCGTTCCCCCCAGGACTTTGATAAATTCTTTAACAAGGAACTGGAACGGCTCAGAACAACTTATATTGATTACTATCTCCTCCACATGCTTACCGGCATGGATCAGTGGGAAAAGTTCCGTTCCTGGGGTATTGAAGACTGGGCGGCGCAAAAAAAGAAGGAGGGGAAGATCCGGCAATTCGGTTTTTCTTTCCATGGGAGCCAGGGAGAATTCTTAAACCTCCTTGAAGCGTACCCTTGGGATTTTTGCCAGATACAGTACAACTACACAGGCGAAAATTTCCAGGCCGGTAAGACAGGACTCGAAAAGGCCGGCGCCCTGGGGATACCGGTGATCATCATGGAGCCCCTTTTGGGGGGCCGCCTTGCCCAGCCGCCCAGGGAAGCGGAGGCGATCTTTAAAAAGGCGGAGAACGCCAAAAGCCCTGCCGAGTGGGCTCTGCGCTGGGTATGGGATCATCCGGAGGCGACAGTAGTACTGTCGGGGATGAACGATATAAAACAGCTTGAGGAAAATCTGCGCCTGGCGGACTCGGCCCGGGAAGGGGCAATTACCGAGCAAGAGCGGGGTGTATACAAAGAGGTGCTTGAGGCGTTCAACGCGTCTTACAAGGTCGGCTGTACGGGCTGCAATTACTGCATGCCCTGTCCCCGGCATGTCAATATCCCCGGCTGTTTCGCCGCGTACAACATCAGTTTTTCCCTGGGTTGGGTCCAGGGTATGCAGCAGTACGCTACCAGCGCCACCCTCACATCCGGCCAGACGGGGAGCGCGTCAAACTGCATCAAGTGCGGCAAATGCGAACAGCACTGCCCCCAGCATCTCCCCATTATCAGATCCCTTGAAGGGGTGCGAAAGCGCATGGAGCCCCCTCCGGTCCGCTTTGCCCTTTCCGTTGCCCGGATATTGCTGGGGAACAAGAAGAAAAGAGAGGTATAACCATGCAGTACCGGCCTTATGGAAAACTGGGGTACAATGTGTCCGCCCTGGGTTTGGGGTGTATGCGGCTTCCCCGTGTTGTCAGCGACGACGGCGCCGAGGTTAGGGTAGACAAGGAAAAGGCGATAGAACTCATTCAATACGCGGCGGATCATGGGATCAATTACTTTGACACCGCCTACGGTTACCATCGCCAGACCAGCGAATCGGTCTTAGGGGAAGCCCTGGACGGAGGCCGCCGGGAAAAGGTGAAAGTGGTTACCAAACAGCCTTTCGGGGTGATGACCACCCAGGCGGATATACGGAAAAACCTGGAAAACACCCTGAAAAAGCTCAGGACCGGGTACCTTGATGTCTACCTCATCCACAATATCAACATAGGCCCCTGGGATGAGATAAAAGAACGCAAAATCATCGAAGAATACGAGAAATTTAAGGCCGAGGGACTTATCAGGGCCATTGGTTTTTCCTATCACGGCCAGTTTCCCGGTTTTAAGGAAGTGCTTTCCTACTACGATTGGGATATGTGCCAGGTGATGTACAACTTTATCGACACCGACAAGGAAGTTACCACCGAAGCGATCAAGGCCGCCGGTGAGAAAGGCTGCGCCCTGGTGATCATGGAACCCCTGCGGGGAGGCGGGCTTGCCACGCCGCCTGAACCGGTAAAGGCCGTCTACAACGAATTCCCGGTCAAGCGGAGCGGGGTGGAGTGGGCCTTCCGGCACCTCATCAACTTCCCCCAGATCAGCGCCAACCTGAGCGGCATGTCTACCCTGGAACAGCTCAAGGAAAACATCGGGATCTTCTCTAAGAGCGATATGGTTGCCAATTGCCTTTCCGAACAGGAAAAGGACATCATTGCCCGGGCTAAGACCGCCTACGAATCCCTTATTACCGTGCGTTGTACCGGCTGCGAATACTGCCTCCCCTGTCCCAAGGGGGTAAATATACCCCAGGTGTTTATCAAGTACAACGACGGGGGCATGTTTGGCAATTTCGATCAAAGCCGCCGGGCATACATGTTCCAGGTCAACGCCAATGCGGACGCTTCCCATTGCGCCGCCTGCGGTTCCTGCGAGAAAAAATGTCCCCAGCATCTGGAGATAATTAAAGAACTAAAGACCGCCCACGAGGCGCTAAAAGGCTGGGTGGAGTAGCGCGCCTACGGCGCAAGGGAGGAGGGAGGCGCGAACTACAACTCTTCCCTAAGGAAGCACTGATTTATGCAATTGAGCATAAATCAGCGCTACTTTAATGTGGCATTTGCGCAATGAAATGAGCAAATGCATAGGGCAACGCTGATTAGCATCAAGTTAATCAGCGTTGCCCTAACTACACTTTAACCAGCCAGCCCTTGGCGTCGGGAAGGGTGCCGTACTGAATGCCCTTAAGGGTGTCCCGGATGTCCGCGGTGAGGTCCCCGACCTTGCCGCCGTTGAAGACCGCTTTTTTGCCCTTGTAACTGAGCTCGGTGATGGGGGTGGCCCCGGCGGCGGTGCCGCTCAGGAAAAACTCCTTCCCTTCGGACATAACTTCATCTATCGAGATTTTCCGTTCCGACACCTTTATGTTTTTGTCCTTCGCAAGTTCAATGATGCTGGACCGGGTAATTCCCGGCAGTATGGTGTCTCCCAGCTCGGGGGTCACCAGTTCCCCGGATTTGAGGTAGAAAAAGGCGTTGCATGAGGAACCTTCTTCAATATACTTCCGCTCCGTAGCGTCAAGGAAGATGCACTCTACAAAGCCCTGTTCATGGGCCTCGTGCTTTGCAAGGGCGGAGATCACGTAGTTGGAAGCCGCCTTGATCCACCCCGTGCCTTTGGGCGTGGCCCGGATACGCTCGGTGACCACCGCAGCCGGTGTTCCGGCGGAAAAGTAGGAACTTACCGTAGTGGCCACCATAATTATGTAGGGTGCGGAGGAGATATTGACCCCGATGCCGCCTTCGGAATGGGTAAAGGGCCTGATGTAGACAGAGTCGGCGTTTATAAAGGAGTCTTTTTCCCACGCCGGATTATAGGCCGGCCGGAAACCTAAAGCCGCGTTCCGTTTAACAACCTCAATGACCGCCTTGAGAAACAGATCCTCCGGGAAAGGGGGCATACAGAGCCCTTTCATGGAATTGTAGAACCGGTTGGCATTCCGGCCGGGCCGGAAAATAGCCAGTCCGCCGTCTTTTTGGGGCAACGCTTTAAGCCCTTCAAAACAGGAAAGTCCGTACTGGGATGTGTAGCTTACCAGGGGCATGTCGGCGTAGAAATTCCGGGAGTCCGCCAGGGCGACCGCTTCGGCCTCGCCCAAATTTGCCTCTTCCTCGGGTTTTTTGTGGGGTTTTTCCAGGTACTCTTCCGGCCAGGTCTTGGTTTTTGCCGAATACCGCGCCCGGTAACTTACCGGGTACGCATTTAAGTTAAACGCCATAATTATCTCCTCTCCTATAACTCCGCTGTAACGGCTTTAATTTTAGCACAACAGCAAGGAGAGGCGCAAGGTGGCTATAAGCAGCAACAGCAATTCGCAATTCAAACGAAGGCATTGAAATTTTGCCTTGAAAAATTTACTTGGGGCACGTTTTATGACGTTCAATATCAGAATTGCAGCCTTATTGGGTAGGGAATCACCGAAAAACGGTAGTTGGCCGATAAAAGACCGATCCGCCCGGTGAGCCCCTATAGCCTTTACGGTTATTTACTGTTTCTGAGGGGCAAAGAACCCGCTTTCGGGGAATTTGGCTGCTTTTTCGACAGCCTCGTTAGGCGCAGTTTTTGGTTTTTATAATTTTCAATTATTTATTTTTAACTACTCTAAATCCAATATAATGATCCCTGTCATACGGTAAACTTCCATACGTATAAGATATGGCCATCAATGGTTCGGTATCCCTCCACCCACCGCCTTTCACAATTTTGGCAACTCCATTCTCCGCCCCTTTTCCTGTTATAGAAAAAATAGAATGTACTTTAGATAATTTTTAATTTAATTTACTTCCTCTTTTATTTTTCTCGTTGTTACGCACAGAAAAGGTGCTAGGCACGGAATCTCGTGTGTACCCTTGCGTTTCCTCTCCTTTTTCATCTTTCATGGCGCTATTGTTGTGTTGCGGACCGGCGCGGGTTTTTGTAGTTTTTCCAGCAAGTCCCTGATGTCTTCGGGCGTTTCGTTTTCTCTGCCGCAAAACGAAGGAACCGCGAGCCCGTTTTCCCGGTAGGATCGGGCCATCGCGCTTGTGTCTTCGCGTTGAACCGTAAACAGGGTCAGCTCGGACGGGGCGAATTCAGTTTTGCCGCTGAAC